>NZ_CALIBB010000029.1 GCF_938045595.1 uncultured Campylobacter sp. | reverse complement strand
ATTCACAGCGAAATTCTACGCTCCGGCGTGGCGTGAGTTTAAATTTAGATCAAATTTAACGGCACAAAGGGCAGGGTAAAATTTCTACTGTCTAGCTTATAAATTTGCGCTAAAGTCTGCTTAAATTTAGCCGAAAACCTTTTTTAAATGCGCTTCGTAATCTCTCATAAAACGCTCTACGTCCGGGTTTTTAACGACGTCGTTGCACATAAAAGTAGGCAGCCTTTTCGTGCCTAAAAACTCGTTGGCTTTATGAAAATGCAGATAAACGCCATCTACACCTACGCCCTCGAAAAAATCGCCCGGCTTGTTAAATGCCTGAAGCGGCGCATTCCAAGTGACGCTTAGCATGTGCGATTTGCCCTTTATCAGCCCGCCGGTGCCGTATCCGTCGTTTGGATTTGCGCTGTGTCGCCCGTCGTTTGCCACTATCTTGCCTATGCCGCCCATAAACACCTCGTCCACGTATTTTTTGACTAGCCAAGGCTCGCCCATCCACCACGCGGGCATCTGCCAGATCACGGCATCCATCCATAGAAATTTTTCTACCTCGCCCTCTATATCGTAGCCCTCATGTATCGTGGTTTCGCGCGTTTCGTGCCCTAGGGCTTGTAGTGTTTTTTTGGCTAGCTCGTGCAGTGTCTTGCTTAGCTTGCCGCCTTTGCCGTTAAACGGCGCTCCGCCGTTGATAAGTAGTATTTTCATTTTGATCCTTTGATTAAATTTATTCGTTAGCGACTCGCTGCACCTAAGTTAAAATTTCACCTCGCAGCCCTATGCGCAAATATAAGCGTAAATTTTATGAAACGTTTAATTACTAAATTTTACTTTTACGCTGCAGTTTACCGCCCCAAAATTTCAAATTTATCGCCGTGCACCGCGATCGCTTCGGCGTTATTTATCGGCACCAATTTTAACTTGCCGCCGTAAATTTTTAAAATTTCAGCCGCGCTTTGCACGAAGGGCTCCTCGCCGTAGTGCGGCACGGGGTAAAATTTCACCAGATCAAGCCCCGTTTGCGCCGCGGCCCCGTAGTCGCCCGCATCGTCCATCACGCTCGCGTACTCCACGCTGGGAGCTGCGATCATAGCGCCCGCCGACTCGCCCACATACACGAGCTCGCCGCTTCGGACGCGACTAGCGATGAGGGCTACCAGATCCTTCTTTTTAAGCTCGCGCAAAAGATAAAAGGTGTTGCCGCCGCTTACGTAAAGCACCTGCGCTGCGCCGATCTTCGCCTTCGCTTCGGCCTCGCTCGCTTTGGAAACGTCTAAAATTTGAACCGTAAAGCCCATTTTGGCAAACGCCTCTTTCGCCTCGTCCACGTAGTCTCGGTACTCCTCGACGTTTGCGGCGGTCGGGATAAAAAGCACCTCTTTAGCGCGGATATTTTGCCTCGCATAGTCCTCAAAAAGCGTCGCCGCACCCGCAAAATAGGAGCATAAAAACATCTCTATCATTGTTTTTCCTTTAATTAAATTTTCACTGATTTAAAAGCGCCCGTAAAGCTTTGCCGCAATGACTGCGAGCAAACGTATTTCAAAACGAGTAGATTAAATTCTACCGCGCCCACAAAGCAAGCACACGATGAAAAATGGCGCGGGCAGAATTTCGCCGATAAAAGGGCAAAATTTACCGCCGCAGCAGTTTGCAAACTATGCAAAAACCGAACGCAGCGCAAATCACTCCACAATCGCCAACTGCCTGGCGATTTCAAACTTCACTGAAACGACGCGAGCCTGCTAGATTAAGCTAGCTAGAGGAGTCGATCAGAGCGAACGATCAAAACGATCAAATCAAGCCAATCGATCTAATCAACCAAGGCAAAACGGCTAGTGCTTTTTATCTTTAAAAAATCTAACGATCTTAGCTTGCAGCTTGAACCACTCGCTAAGCTCCATTATAGGCTGTCCTGCGTAGTTTTTGCCGCCCGCTAGATCCTTGCTTATGCCGCCGCGCGCCGCGATCTGAGTGAAATCGCCCACGCTTACGTGCCCGCCGCTGCCGCTCTGTCCGCCCATCACGACGTTGCGTCCGAGCGTCGTCGAGCCCGCAAGCCCAACTTGAGAGACGATGAGGCAGTTTTGCCCGAGCTCGCAGTTGTGCCCGATCTGAACGAGATTGTCGATCTTGCTACCCCGCTTAACGATCGTCGAACCGAATACCGCGCGATCGATCGTCGTGCACGCGCCGATCTCGACTTCGTCTTGCAGCACGACGTTGCCGTTGTGATAAATTTTAACATGCTCGCCCGTTTTGGTGTGCGCGTAGCCGAAGCCGTCGCTTCCGATGACGGCGTTTGCGTGGATTATGCAGCGCTCGCCGATGATCGTGTCATTGTAGATGACGGCGTTTGCGTGGATCACGCAGCCGTCTCCGATATGCACGTCATCGCCGATATACGCGCCGCTTAAAATGACGCAGTTTTCGCCGATTGTGGAATTTACGCCGATATGCACGCCCTGCCCGATCTGCGCGCTGGCGGCGATCTTTGCGGGCGCGCCCTTGCGAATGAGCGGCTTAGCAAAATGCGCGCTTAAGATCGCAAAGGCTAGATGCGGATTTTCGCACTCCAGCGCTCGCACGCCGCTTGGGACTACGGTGCCGCACTTTACCAGCACGGCGGCCGCTTTGGTAGCGGATAAAAATTTCTCGTTTTTGTCGCTATCGCAGTAGCTCAGCTCGCTTTGCCTTGCGTTTTGAAGCGAATTTATCGCGGTGATCTCCGCGTCCGCTCCGCTAAGCTCTATATTTAAAATTTCGGCAATTTTTGATAATTTCATTTGCGCTCCTTTGATTAAATTTTATCGCCGCTTACATATCCAGCGCGACGCTGCCGCCGCGGACGACGTCGATCGGATTGTATTTTTTTATCGTCTTTAAAAATCCGTCGATGCGGTCTGCGTCGTCGCACGCCATGATGACGATCTTGCTGTCGTCGCTGTTTGCGATGCTGCCGTTGTAGGCTTTTAAAACAGCGTCAAGCCCCGCTAAATTTTCACCCAGCGCGATCTTTACCAAAACCATCTCCTTTTCGACGAATTTTGCATCCTCGATGACCTTGTAGACGGGGATCAGTTTATGAAGCTGCTTAGTGATCTGCTCTATGACGCGCTCGTCGCCCGAAGTGACGATGCTAAGGCGCGATAGACCGGTATTTGGGATCGGTGCGACGGTGAGGCTGTCGATATTATAGCCGCGCCCCGCAAAAAGCCCCGAGATCCGCGACAAAACGCCGTGCTCATCAGTAACGACGACCGAGATTATTCTTCTTATGCTATTCATCCTACGACTCCTGCTCAAAAATCATATTATAAAGCGCGCCGCCTGCGGGCACCATCGGCCAGACGTTTTCGAAGCGATCGATCTTAGCCTCGATGACGCTTACCTTTTTGCTCGCAAGAGCCTGCTTCAGCGCATCCTCAAATTCCGCTTTGGTGCTAACGCTAAAGCCCACGCCGCCGAAGCCCCCCGCAATTTTTACGAAATCGGGCTGCGAGCTAAGATCGGTCGATGAGAAACGCTGCCCGTAAAATAGGCTCTGCCACTGCCGCACCATGCCTAAGAAATTGTTGTTTAATACGATATTTACGACGTTTAGGCCGCTCGCGCTCGCAGTCATCAGCTCTTGGATATTCATCAAAATCGAGCCGTCGCCGCTAAAATTTATAACGGGTCTATCCCCGGCATAGACCTTCGCGCCCAATGCCGCGGGCAGGCCGTATCCCATCGTGCCCTGCCCGCCGCTACTTAGCAGAGTGCGCGGCTTGCAAAACGGATAGAACTGCGCGACCCACATCTGATGCTGACCCACGTCCGTAGCGATGATAGCGTCCTCACCCGCTATTTTTGCGGTACTTTGGATAACCCACTGCGGCTTTAAAATTTCATCGCTGTCGTTAAATTTAAGCGGGTGAATTTCATCGTATTTGCGGATGAGCTCGCGCCACTGCTCGAAATTTTGAGGGCTGACCTCGCTTTTAATGCGCGGCAGCATCTCCTCTAACACCGATTTCACATCGCCCACGATCGGATAATCCGCGTTTATGATCTTTGAGATCGAGCTAGGATCGATATCGACGTGGATGATCTTTGCGTTTTTGCCGAATTCGCTAAGTTTGCCCGTGACGCGATCGTCAAATCTCGCGCCCAAGCAGATTATCAGATCTGACTCGCTAAGCGCCATATTTGCGGCGTAGCTGCCATGCATTCCTACCATGCCGAGGCGGTTTTTATCATCGCTTCGCATAGCCCCCAGCGCCATAAGGGTTTCAACGACAGGGATCTGCGCAAACTCGCTAAGCTCGCGCACCAGCTCGCTTGCGCCCGCGCTGATAACGCCGCCGCCGATGTAGAGGATAGGCTTTTTGCAGCTTGCGATTAGCTCGACGGCTTTTTTGATCTGTTTAGCGTTACCCCTATAATTCGGCTTGTAAGTCTGCATCTTGATTTCGCTAGGATATTCAAAAACGCCAAGCTTCGCCGTTACGTCTTTGGGAATATCAACGTGCACGGGCCCCGGTCTGCCACTGCGAGCGATATAGAAAGCTTCTTTTAAAATTCTGGGCAGCTCTTCGATCGTTTTAACTAGATAGTTGTGCTTGACGCAAGGGCGCGAAATTCCGATCGCATCGATCTCTTGAAAGGCGTCGGTGCCGATAAGCGAGGTCGCCACCTGCCCGCTGATAAGCACGATCGGGATGCTGTCGCTATACGCCGTAGCAAGCCCCGTAAGCGCGTTCGTAAAACCCG
This sequence comes from uncultured Campylobacter sp., assembly GCF_938045595.1. Lineage (GTDB taxonomy): Bacteria > Campylobacterota > Campylobacteria > Campylobacterales > Campylobacteraceae > Campylobacter_B. The sequence continues at coordinate 5,232 of NZ_CALIBB010000029.1, read as the reverse complement.
GTCCGCTCGTGACGACGGCCACGCCGACCTTGCCGCTAGCACGCGCGTATCCGTCCGCAGCCATCGCCGCGGCCTGCTCATGGCGCACCAAAATATGTCTGAAGTATTTTTGTTTGTAAATTTCATCGTATATGTTCAGCGCCGCGCCGCCCGGGTAGCCGAAAACCACCTCGACCCCCTCCTGCCGCAACGCCTCCACGATCATCTGCGATCCGCTAATTTCTTTCATACGCCCATCCTATTTCGTTGGAATAATTTTGTGATTATATTATTTTGTAAATTAAATTTCACGAATTTTAGGCGCTAAATCGGGTCGAATTTAAAATTTAATAGCAGCAAGACGGGGCAAAATTTTGGAATTTAGCGAGAGTAGAAAAGGCAAATTTAAAATTTATCATGTGGCTGGATTTCGGATTTAAAATTTTAAAGTGCAGATTTGTTTCGACCAAACGCGGCACGGAATTTTTAACGTAAAATTTTAGCTTGAAATTTTACCACGTAAGCTGCTGATTAAATTTATAAATTTTTTGAAATTTTATCGTAGCGCAGAGCAACTCCTGTGTAGATTTGAAATTCCATAGCTACGAAATTAAAATTTAGCCGTAAATTTAGGACGGGCGGAATCTCGATTATAAAATTCTAAAATTCCGCCCACGTAAAATTAAATTTTAAAACCCTCTATCTACCTGCACGCCTACGCCCACACTAGCGCAGTTGCCGCTTTGCGGATCGCAGTCGCCGAAGCTTGTGACGCTACTGGATCTTTTCGAGCGGATCGTTCCCATATGCATAGGCACCGGCATGTTACGGCGCGAGCTTCCGCCAATCTCGCTATCGCTCATACTGCCAGAACTTCTCCTGCGAGAATAATCATCACGCGGAGGTGGCGGTGGCGGAGGAGGTGGTTTTATACCTCCGTGCGGAGGTGGTGGCATGCCGCCAGGAGGCGGGGGAGGAGGCGGCATCATGTCGCCGTGCCTACCATATCCTCGCGGAGGAGGCGGCGGTAAAGTACCGGTCTCTGTGATCGTGATGCCATTGCCGTAATTTTCAACGCGTTTGTAAGTATAGCCTCCATAAACCGTGCGGGTGCGGGTCTTTTCGACCACGACTATATCGCGATCAGGCTGCACCGGCTGCTGCACGTTAGCTCTAGGCGATATTTCAAAGCTCTTCTGCAGTTTAGCAGTATCGTAACTTGCAAAGCCGTTGATGCCCTTTAGCTCATCTGCACTTGAAATTTCGCGCTTTTGGCGGTATTGCATAAGCATATCCGCCCTACCCGCATCAAGTCCGCCGATCGTCATCAGCTCATAGCGACTAGCTTCATTTATGTTGATTTTCGCCGCGGCGAGGCTCACTAAAAGAGCCAAAATCACTAAATTTTTCATGTGCGCTCCTTTGTTGGAAGTTACTAAATTCTAAACCCTCACGATAAATCTTTGATTAACACGCAAGCAAAATTTTGCTACAATTGCCTATCTTATTTCAAAAGGATCAACCGATGAACGGAATTTTGCTCCTATGCGACGAACCCGCCGCCTACCAATCCGAGCTAAAAAAACTAGATAAAATTTTATCCATGAGCTTTCACAACGTTTTGCAACTTTGCATCGCTGGCGACAATGCCCTTTTTGGCAGGAGCGAGCTTGAAAAAGCGCTCGCGGATGGGCAGGATGAGCGCGTGCGAAAGGCGGCGATCGAGCGCTTTGCGCAGATCCTAAAGCAGTGCAATTTCGTGCTGGTTCGCGGCGTAGCAGGAGCCGATATGCGCGAGCTAAATTTACAAATCGCCAAGGATCTAAATATCCCCGTTTGCAGATTTTATCCTAACGAAATTGCCGCGCGCATCGGCGAGCGCGCAATCGCTGCGGCCAAAGCGGTAAGCTTTGCCAGCATATATGAGGATAAAATTTCATTTTCCGCGCTAAGACCTGCACAAGAGGGTGTAAATTCTAAAAAATCGGAGCTTTGCGGCAAAAATTCTGCCTGCGAAAGCGATGCAAAATTTCACGACGAAAATTCCGCTTGCCAAAGCGGCGCGATAGAGCTTGATAAAGTCGTTGCCGACAAAAGCTACTTCACTGACGCCGCAAACTCCACGCGCTGTGAAATTCTAACCCCGTTGAAATTTGAAAGCAAGCTCTACGCCAAGGCTCGCGCGAACGTTAAAACCGTCGTGCTACCAGAAAGCGACGATGAGAGAATTCTGCGCGCGACTGCGATTATAAAGCAAAGCGGCGGGGCAAATTTGATCCTTCTGGGGCGGCAAGACGAAGTGCAAAAAAGCGCAAGCAAGCTAGGTCTCGATCTAAGCGGCGTTAAAATTTTAGATCCGCAGACGGATGCGAGCTTAGAAAAATTTGCGCGCGATCTATATGAGCTTCGCAAGGCAAAGGGCATGAGCGAGGCGCAGGCGCGCGATTTAGTGCGCGATCGCACCTACTTCGGCACGATGCTCGTGTATGAAGGGCTAGCCGATGCGATGGTAAGCGGCGCGAGCACGACTACTGCTGAGACGATCCGCCCTGCACTTCAGATCATCAAGACAAAGCCCGGTATCGCGAGCGTTAGCGGCGCGTTTATAATGTGCCTGGATACGCAGGCTCTGCTTTTTGCCGACTGCGCCGTAGCGCCGAGCCCGAGCGCAGAGTATCTGGCGGGTATCGCGATCTCAAGCGCCGCGACCGCAAAGGCGTTCGGGCTTGAGCCGCGCGTGGCGATGCTAAGCTACTCCAGCGGCGATAGCGGCAGCGGCGACAGCGTAGAATTCATAAAAACCGCAACGCAAAAAGCGCGCGAAAAGGCGCCTGATCTCACAATCGACGGGCCGCTGCAATTCGATGCGGCGGTCGATGCAGCGGTTGCCAAGAAAAAGATGCCAGGCTCCGCGGTCGCAGGGCATGCGAACGTATTTATCTTCCCTGATCTTAACTGCGGAAATATCTGTTATAAGGCCGTTCAGCGCACCGCAGGCGCCGTGGCGATCGGGCCGATTCTGCAGGGCTTAAAAAAGCCGGTAAACGATCTAAGCCGCGGCTGCAAGGTCGCCGATATCGTAAACACGATACTTATCAGCGCCATTCAAGCAGGAGAGAATTAATGGATATCCTAGTCATAAATTCCGGCTCGAGCTCGGTTAAATTTAAATTCCACGATATGCTAAATCACGCCTGCATCGCAAGTGGGCTCATCGAGGAGATCGGCTCGACGCACGCAAGCGGAAGCATCAATTGCGCCAACGGACGAAGCATAAAAGTTGAAAACGAGCAAATTTCAAATCACGAAACCGCGATCGCAATCGCGATTGATCTTTTAAAACAAAGCGGAGTAATCAAAGATCTAACTCAAGTAGGCGGTATCGGGCATCGCATCGTTCAGGGCGCGGATTATTTCGACGCTCCCGCGCTCATAGATGAGGACGTAATGGCTAAAATCGCCGAGCTTGCGCCGCTTGCGCCGCTACACAATCCCGCAAATTTAGCAGGCATCAAATCCTGCCTGAAGATCGCTCCTAAAATTCCAAACGTAGCGGTTTTCGATACGATCTTTCATCAAAGCATCCCGCCTTATGCGTATATGTACGCGCTGCCGTATGAATTCTATGAAAAATATAAGGTTCGTCGCTACGGCGCGCACGGCACATCGCATTGGTTTGTCTCGACAATGGGAGCGAAATTTTTGCGTAAAAAATACGAAAACTTCAACGCCATTACGCTACATCTTGGCAACGGATCGAGCGTGAGCGCCATAGAAAACGGCAAGTGCATCGACACCTCGATGGGGCTGACGCCGCTTGAGGGGATCATAATGGGCACCAGATGCGGCTCGATCGATCCTGCGATCATCCCATACATCGAGCGCGTCGCGGGCTACAACGCGCAGGATATGGACGCCATAATGAACAAAAAAAGCGGACTTCTGGGCATCTGCGGCGCAAGCGATCTGCGAAAGGTCTATGAAAAGATGGAGGGCGGCGAACCGCGCGCAAAGCTCGCGTTTGAGATGCTCGTTTACAGCGTCGTTAAGATGATCGGAGCGTATTATGCCGTGCTCGGGCGAGTGGACGCTTTGATCTTTACCGGCGGTATCGGCGAGAATGCGCCGCATTTTAGGCAAAATGTCTGCGAGAAGCTCGCTCATATCGGCATCGAAATCGATGCGACAAAAAACGCCAAAAATACCGGCTCGATTAGAAATTTAAGCGCAGTAGATAGCAAAATCAAAACGCTCGTAATCCCCACCAACGAGGAACTTGCGATCGCTGAAGCTACGGTCGATACGATCAACAAAAACTCCGCGCAGATCGACTATCAGAAATACTCGGAATTTTAAATTTGATCTAGCGGGATTCCGCGGTTATTTTGCGAGCAGCAACGCTAACTTGCCTTTTTTGTTAAGCGATTAAATTTCAGGCTTTAGCTGCGAGCTTGCGTGAAATGAAAGGACTTTCTTTATTTTAGTGGCTTTCTGGCTCCGACGATACGAGAAATTGCTACGCTACGCGCGGGTTTAAATTTTATTTGTCGCTTCCGATAAGGCTTAAATTCTTGCTCGGAAGAGGCGGAGCGGAAGGGGCTATACTTGCGAAGCGCCCTTTTTTGCTTTGCCTGGGCCTCGCCTCGCGACCTCAAGCAGACCCCACCGCCCCAACCTGTATCTGCCTCACTGCGCGTTAGAAGCGGCGACGCTTTGTTTTTAAACAAAGCTTTGCTGGTTAAATTTAATAAATTTAGCTTCAAATTAGACCGTAAAATTCCAAAACAGGTCCTCATTGTGAAATTTACCGGATAATAAGGCATAAAATTTTAAAATTTAGCGCGAGCCGGGTTTTGCCGTAAAGATTTATTAAAGGAGCGAACGATGAGCGATTTGCTAAATTCACAAGGCACGCAAGAGCAAGATACGCCGTATCCCGATACGAAATTTATTAAATTTTTCGGGCGACTTTACGCGGCGGTTTTTGTGCTGTTTGCGATCACGGCGCTTAGCGTATTCGTGCTACCCGAAAATATTTTAGACGTAAGCGCGGCGTGCGCAGACTTCGTTAAATTTATGAAGCAGTTTTTTCCAAATATCGCCGCAATCGGCAAAATAAGCCCGCATACGCAGCTTGCGGAATTTTACGTCGCAGCATTGTGGATACCTATTTTAACGGCTTTCGCGCTAAGCTGCGTGTATTGTCCGATCGCCACATTCTTATACAAAAAAGAGCTTCCCGCCGTCAAGACG
>NZ_CALIBB010000028.1 GCF_938045595.1 uncultured Campylobacter sp. | reverse complement strand
TCATATCAGTGGCGAGTTGCTTATCCGCACTAGCAAGCGCTGCGGCGTCGTTTGAGGCGGAGGCGGCGATGATCTTTTCATAGCTTTGAAGTGGGAATTTTGAGTCGATACAAAGAATTTTTTCTTTTGCGATATGTAGCGCGCAGTCTGCGATCCTGCCGTTTGGTAGGTGCTTTTGCAGCTCGTAAAACGAGGCGTTTTGCCCATAAATCATCGATAAAATTCTCTCTAATCGGTACTCTCCGAAGTTGCCGCGTAGTTTGACATTACCTAAAATCGAGTTTAGCCTTGCGATTTCGTCACGCACCTGAAGTGAAGTTTTATTTTGCTCGCTCATTCGCGCTAGATTTTCCGCTATGTCCTTAAAGCCGCGATCAAAATCCCATCAGCGTCCATTTTCTTGCACGCTTTGCGGATCTAAAATTTCATTTTTGTAGCGCAGATATTCGATGTCGTTGTTAAGCGCGCGATTTTCCTCAAGCAAAACCTCGTGCTTGGTACGAAGCGCGGCGATGTCGCGACTGATGTAATAAATTTCGTTGCGGATGTAAATCGCCGGCACCGTCAGCAAAAACGCAAATCCGATCAGCAGATAAACGACTAAAAGCTGATAAAGCGTGAGATTTTTCTCCTTTTTTTTCTCGGCATCGTAGTTGCGTAGTAGCTCGTCCTGCGCGCCAGCAAAACTGCCGTAACCGCGTCCTGCAGCAAGGCTTGAATAATCCTGCGCGCCCAGATCCGCGTAATTTTGATTTTGCGTGCCTGTAAAGCTTGCATCTGCAAACGCCGCGTAATCCGCCGTGCTGGTAAAATTGGCACCTGCAAAATCGCCGTAGCTCGCTCCGGTTGCGTAATTCTCGCTGCCTCGAGTGGCTGAAAGATTTGCGTCGCCACGTCCTTTTAATTTTACTTTGCTGTTTTTATTAAATTTTGTTCCGCCGCTTTCGGAATTTAGATAGTTTTGGGCGTTTGTGAAGCCTGAACTTTCGAATCCCAAGCCGGTAAAATCGTCGTAACCGCCAGCTTCGCCCGCGTAGTTTCGTTTTGCGGAAAGATCCGCGGCAAGCTTATCCTCTAGCTCCTCATCCGTCAGATCCTCCATAGCTCGTCTTTTTGCGAGCTCTATGCCCGCTAGATCGGATGTCCCTGCGAAGTCGTGCCCGTCATCGTCGTCGGCAAAATATTCATATTTGTTCATTTAAAATCTCCATAAATTTAAAACCACGATCTTATCTTTACTCGCCGCCGAGGCGTCTGCGTCAAGATAAATTCAGCTCGAAGCCCGCAGCTAGCGTGCGCTCAGCAAATAGCCGTTAAGATAAAATTTAAAAGCAAAGCTACGAGCAAAATTTTTCTTTGCAATTTTACCTCAGTAAATGGAATTTTATCTTAACTCGCCAAATTCTATCTCGGCCAGCAAAAGCAAAATTTTACTTTAGCAGGCTATTGCGTTTATTCAGCTGGTTCTTTGCACGATATTGTATAGCAGCAGAAGCTTCAAAAGAAGCATCGCGTTAATTTTGCTCGTTTTTTTGCACCGCCTGCTTGGGAAATTCATTTTGACAGGTAAAAATCAAGTTCGCTTTACTCAGCTTATCTTATAAAATTTTGTCAAATCGTCTGAAAAACCGCTTAAAATTTCACTGCGTCTTCGATGCGCCTTAAAACGCTAAGCGAAGGATATCGCTTGCAAGATAAGCTCTATCATCTAAAAAAATCAATGAAATTACGGCTCGTCTACAAAATTTCGTTAAAGCAAAGAACGAGATTTGGCATTACGCCGCTTGCTTTAGGCGCCAAATTTTAACTCTCGCTCGGTTCTGTATCTATGTTGCCACTTAGTTTTTAAAATATGCAGCAACCAAATCTCATAAAATTATACGTTAAATTTAGCGTAAAATTAAACGTTAAATTTTTCGCTAAATTTTATGATTTAGCCATTGCATGTTTAAAATAACGTTGAAAATATCATAAATTCTAAAAGCAAAATTTTTGTAAGCCGAATTTTAAAATTCCATAAAATTTTAAAATTTAATGCCTGCAAATCTGTAAATTTTACAAAATTTCGTCAAAATTTAAAATTCATAGCAAGCAAAGGCGGTCATTTTAGCCGAAAAATTCTTAGCTTTGCGCTCGCTGCTCGCGAGTTTTGCGTAAGCTCTTGCGCGTCCGCTATTATCGGGCTTTTGGTTAGGATTTTGCCTAACGAATGCCCGCCGCCGCATTCGCAACGCATCACGCCGCTTGGGCAGATACAACTGCGCTCCCACTGCTTAAAGCGCATCTTTACGATGCGATCTTCAAGCGAATGAAATGAGATTATAGCGACATTTGCATTAGTTAAGATTAAATCGCGCGATTTTTGCTCGATGAGATCAAGCAGGCTTTTTAGCTCGCCAAGCTCGTTATTTACCTCGATGCGGATCGCCTGAAACGCTAGCGCGGCGAGGCTGATACTACGCCCTTTAACGGGCTTTGTTCCGATCAAATTTGCTAAAGCTTTAGCGCTTGTTAGTGGTGCGTTAGTCCGCGCAGTAGCTATTTTGGAGGCGATTGCGTTAGCATTTGTTAGCTCGCCGTATTCGCGGAAAATGCGCGCTAGCTCCGCTTGCGAGTAGCGGTTTACGACATACGCCGCATCCAACGCCGCGCGCGCGTCCATTCGCATATCCAGCGCGTCGCTTTTAGTGGAAAAGCCGCGCGAGTTTTTATCCAACTGAAGCGACGAAACGCCGATGTCGGCTAATATCCCGCGAACTGCGCGGAGCTTTTGCTCGGGCAGAATTTCTAAAATTTCGCTAAATTTTGCTTTGTGAATTTCTATGCGATCTTTAAATTTACTGAGCCGCTCGCGCGAAAATTCTATCGCTTCGGCATCTCTGTCGCAGGCGATGAGTTTAAGGTGCGGATTAGCGGTCAAAATGCCTTCGCTGTGCCCTCCGTAGCCTAGTGTGCAGTCGATAACGTAGCCGTCCTCAAGCTGCGAAAATGCGGCGATCGTTTGCGAAAAAAGTACCGGAATATGTGGAGCTTGCACTTAAATTTATCCTTTTGAAATTTCTAATCCTATATAATAGCGAAATTTTTTACAAAGGCGAGAGATGGACGAGTATTATTATGAAATTTTACGCAAAATTTCGCTTTCGATGTTTAGAGATAGGCTTTTTGGGATCTTTCACGGCTCGATTTCAGCAAAAATTAAAGAAAATCAGTTCTTGATCAACAAAAAAGACGCGATTTTCGATAGCCTGGATAGGGATGATTTTATAACGCTGTTTTCAAAAAAAGACTACCGCTGGCAAGATGCTAGCATCGATAGCGACATACATATAAATATCTACAAAAATATAAAAGAGGCAAAATTCGTAACCTACGCGACACCGCCATATCTCGTCGCATATACGCTGGAGCATGATTTTATTTTGCCGCGAGATTACTTTGGGGTGAGCAAATTTAAGCGCGTTGAAATTTACGATCCTAAGAACTACGACGATTGGCACGAGCGCGCGCCGTATGAAATTTGTAACTATATGATAAATGAAAATAGCGATACAATGGTGATTCGCGGCTATGGGATTTTTGCTCATGCAAGGAGCGCGCAGCAAATGGCGAAAAAAATAGCGATTTTAGAAATGAGTTCAAAGCTGCTTTTGCTAAGCTAAGATTAATGTATACCAAATCATTTACTAACGCGTTATAATTCGCTAAAAATGCCTATTTTTCAGCCTTACATAAGGTTTTATCTGTATAATTACTAACAAAAAATTTCTTTAGTTAGCTATTTAAGGATTTAGATGATAGAATGGATGCAAAAGCATAAGAAGTCGCTTATACCGACTATTTGGATAAGCACGATAGCCTTCGTGGGCGCAGGCTTCGTCGGCTGGGGCGCATATGATATGAACGCTAACCGCGCAGGCTCAATCGCTAGAGTAGGGCAGATTTCTATAACAAATCAAGAATTAAACACAAAATATTCCGAACTATACAACAGGCTGAGTGCTATGAGCGATGGGCAATTTACTCAAGAACAAGCCAAAAATATGCATCTAGATCAGATCGCAGTAGATCAGCTAATCGGCGAAGCGTATTTTCTAAATTTTGCTAAAGACTTAGGTGTTCAGGCTAGTGATAAAGATGTGGCGGAATTTGTAGTAAGCTCGCCGAATTTCCAAGAAAACGGCGCATTTAGTAAGGAGCTTTACGATAATGTCGTAAGGAATTCAGGACTTACTAAAAAGGAATTTGAGCGCAATCTACAAAAGGTCCTAACTTTAGAAAAGCTCGGCAAAGCGCTAAAAATAACGCCTGGCCCTAAGATCGTAGAAGCATTTGCAGCATCGCAGCTGATGCAGGACAAGGTTTCTGCAGAGATAATCTACGCAGACGCTAACGTCACTTTTAGCGACGACGAGCTAAAGAAATTCTGGGAAGGCGAGAAGTCGCACTTTATGACCGAAAAAAAATATACTCTAGGAACATATTTTGTGGCGCCTAGCAATGCCGATGTGAATGAGACTGAACTAAGTAAATTTTATGAAGAACACAGAGGCGAGTATAGAAGCCTGGATGATAAATTATTGGATTTTACAGAAGCCAAACCTAACGTTTTAAAAGATTACCGAATGGATCAGGTTAAAAAAGACGCTACAAAGGATTATCTGGAGATCAAAAAAGGCAAGCTCGATACTAATGAAACTATAGTTGCTACGGCTAGCAATTTTCTAATATCTGAGATTGAGGTGGCAAAGCCAGGAGATGTCATCAAGCCTTTCGAGTACAAAGGCGGATATTTGATTGCTAAACTAAACGGTGTAGAACAGCCTAGGCAGATGAGCTTTGAAGAGGCTAAGTCTTTGGCTTCTAAAGAATTTGAAACGAAGAAACGCAAAGAGCTACTTGAAAAAAGAGCTCAAGATGCGCTTAAAAATTTCAAAGGCGAAGATTTCGGCACGCTATCTCTTAATAGTAAAAATAATACCAAGCTAAGCGATGACGAATTTTATAAATTTCTTATCGATATGTTTAATAAGCCTGCCAAAGAAGGGATAGTGATGTTTGATAATAAAGCCGTAGTGTATAAAATTTTACAGCAGAGCCTAGGTAGCAGCGAAGAGATAGATAAAGAAAAAGCGATCGTCACCGATAGGATAACTGCGTTATTAAATTCTAATCTGCAAGACGATCTAACCAAAATGCTAGAAAAGCGCTATAAAACCGAAAGATATTTTAAAGGTAAAGACAGTGAGTGAGTATATTTTAGGTCTAGATATAGGCTCAACTAAAATTCGCGCGATAATCGCTAAAAATGATGGCATTTTTACGGTCTTAGGCGTTGGCGGAGCCGATACTTTAGGTATCAAAAAGGGCGTCATAACAAACATAGAGCAGGCTGCGGGCTCAATAAAGCAGGCGGTGAAAGCAGCAGTAAAAGGCGCTGGTAGAAGCTATGATAGAGCTATCATATCGATCTCTGGCTCATACGCCAAAAGCGTTAAATCTCGCGGCGTCATAACTATGGAAAACGAGATCGGGCTGGATGAAATAAAGCGCGCTATGCAGGTTGCCGAAGCTCAGGCTAACGTGCCTAGCGATAGCGTAATCTTGCATGTGCTTCCGTATGATTTTAGGGTTGATGAGCAGGAACACATCGAAGACCCTCTCGGTATGAGCGGTACCCGCCTGGAGGTATCCACGCATATCGTCATCGCTCCCGAAAGCTCAATTAAAAATTTGAAAAAATCCGTAGAGATGGCGGGCGTAAAGGTCGATAACATCGTCCTTTCGGGCTACGCATCATCCATATCCACGCTTAGCAAGGACGAAAAAGAGCTCGGCGTAGTGCTGATTGACATGGGCGGCGCTACGTGTGATATAGTCATCCACCTGGGAAATTCCTTACGTTATAACGATGTTGTGATGTTTGGCTCTAATAACGTTACTAACGATCTATCGCGCGCCCTACATACGCCGCTTCCGTATGCGGAAAACATTAAAATTACCTATAACGATCTAATTAATCAAGGCAATAGCGAAGTTGAATTGCCTGCTTTAGGAGATAGCGAGTCGGAAAACCACATCATAAGCCTTGAGATCATCTCTCAAGTCATCCTCGCTCGCGTTAAAGAGACCTTCGATATGATAGCCGATAAGATCGAAAGAAGCGGTTATAAAGACCGCATAGGTGCAGGTATCGTGATCACCGGCGGCATGGCGAAGCTAGACGACGTGCGCGATTTAGCAGCGATAGTTTTTGATAACACTTCCGTTAGGGTTGCAAGAGCAAAAAGCGTGGGCGGCCTGCACGAGATTGCTGATGATATTTCAAATTCTTGTGCACTAGGACTTTGCATGTATGGTTTCGGCGAATTTACCCCTTACGAGATGGACTCTAACGGCAAACTCCGCTACAAAGACGAAGTTATAAACAAGGCTCCGAAACGAAATGTGAACGAATATTATGAAAAAGAGGTCAGCAAGGCGATAGAAAAAGAGGGCGTCAGAGCGGACGGCGGTGCGGCTAAGAAGGAGGATCTAAATATCCAACTTCCAAAAAAAGACGGACAGAATTTTTTCAGTAAAATTTGGTCGTCTATGAAAAATTGGTTTTAAATTTTAAGCTAAGGAGATACTCGTGAAAGGATACAGTATGGAAGAAAGAAAGGGCATCTACGGTGCTAAGATGAAGGTGATCGGCGTCGGCGGCGGCGGATGCAATATGATCAATCATATGATTCGCGAGGGTTTTACTAAAACAGACGTCGAACTAATGGTGGCTAACACCGATGCGCAGGCTTTAGAAAAATCGATCGCAAATACTAGAATTTTACTCGGCGAAAGCACTACCAAAGGCCTTGGCTGCGGTATGGATCCGGCGCTTGCTAAGATGGCTGCGGAGGAGAACTACGACGATCTTAAGGACCGCTTGGATTACTCCGACATCGTTTTCGTTGGCTCCGGCCTAGGCGGCGGTACCGGTACGGGCGCTGCACCTATCGTCGCTAAAGCTGCGAAAGAGAAAAAAGCGCTAACTATCGGCGTCGTTACTACCCCTTTCGGTTTTGAGGGTAAAAAGCGCATGCGACTAGCGCAAGAGGGTCTTGAAGAGCTTAAAAAAGAGTGCGATTCCATAATCGTTATCCCAAATCAAAATTTATTGAAGATCATCGATAAAAAAACCGGTCTAAAAGACGCATTTAAGATCGTAGATAATGTCCTATTCCAAGCCGTAAACGGTATGATCTCCGTGATATTAGAGTCCGGCGATAGCGATATCAACGTCGATTATGCCGACGTCAAAAAGGTAATGACTCACCGCGGTTTGGCGCTTATGGGTATCGGCGTTAGCGAAGGTGATGGCGCGGCAGAAGAAGCGCTAAAAAGTGCGATCCAATCTCCGCTTTTGGATAATACCTCCATCCACGGCGCTATGGGTGTGCTAGTGCATTTTAAGATGTCGCCTGATTGCTCCTTGCTTGAGATCGAATCCGCGATGAATATCATCGAAGATACCGTGGATAAGGATGCCGACGTTACTTGGGGTACCACCACCGATCCTAAGATGGAAAATAACCGCGTCGAGGTTACTCTCATCGCCACCGGCTTTGAAAGGAGCATCGAGGAAAAAAAGCAGGTCGCCAGCGATAACGTAGCGGATCGCAGGAAGGCGCTTTTAGAGAGCATGGGTCGAAATTCTATCTTTTCTAGACAGAAGGTAAGTAGCGGCGATTTTAACGGAGACGAAACCTACGACGAGCTCGACGAGCCCGCATTCCTACGAAATCAGATGGACTAAATGCGCAGACGAGATAGGCAGCTAAGCGAAGATGAGGCGTTAAAAATCATCGACGAGAGCGAATATGCTACGCTTAGCTGCATAGACGAGAGCGGCGAAATTTTTAGCGTGCCTATCTCGCCTGTACGCGATGCAGACGTTATTTACATCCACGGCGCGCCCGCTGGCACAAAGGCGAAACTCTTTCAAAACGGACGCGCGGTAACGGCGGTTTTTGTTAGCTACAACCGCGTTCCTACCCCAAGCGATGAAGAATACCGATCTATCGCAAACGACGCTGCCGCTTTAGGCTCTAGAGTTTATACGACGGAATACCGCAGCGCGATCGCCGTTTGTGAAGCAAACGAAGTAGAAGACGACGAGCGTAAAATTTACGCCCTGCGGATACTTTGCGAAAAATACACCCCAAACTACATGTCGCGCGTAGAATTCGCCTCCAAAGCATCCCTAAAACGCACGAAAGTGTATGAGCTTAAAATAAAATCCGTAACCGCAAAGGCTAAAATTTTATAATATTAAATTTAAGAAATCTAAATTTAAATTGCTCGGTTTCTTAAAATTTTAAGTTCGAATGTAAGCAAATTTTAATCTGAAATTTCGTATCGCCAAATTGCAAAGCTTCTTGTCGGCACGAGCATCGGCACCACCGCGGCGATCGTGTCGCTTACTATCGGCTCGGCACCCTTTATCGCGCGGCTCATCGAAAGCGCTCTGCTGGAGGTAGATAGCGGCGTGATCGAGGCGGCGAAGAGCTTCGGCGCAAGCAAGACGCAGATCATCTTCCGCGTAATGTTCGTCGAGGCGCTGCCTAGCATCATCGGCGCGATTACTCTGACGCTCATCGTCATCATTGGATTTACGGCGATGGCGGGCACTGTCGGCGGCGGCGGGCTTGGCGACGTGGCGATCCGCTATGGTTTTCAGCGCTTCCGCCCCGATATAATGGCATACACCGTCGTGATTCTGATCGTGCTTGTGCAGATCATACAAAGCATTGGAAATTTACTCTATAAAATCACGAAAAAGTAGGGGGCATATAATTTATCACTAAATACGGTGCGTAAAATGTCTAAGGTGTTTGCAATTAGAATTTTTGCTAAGATTGCGTGAAATGGAATTTTGAAATCGAAATTTCATGAACCGTTAATTCATAAGTAAAATTCTAAAATTTTTTAATTATTTATGCTCCGGTTTTTAAATTTCATTGTATTTAACATTGCTATGGATGGCTTGCTAAATAGTTGTGTATACTCATAAAATTCTACTCTTGCTAGCGAGATTCGGCATTCACTCGCAAGGCTCCGCTTTCGCTCATTTGATTGCACTCTCACCGTGAAATTTTGCCGTAAATTTTGATCTGAAATTTCGTATTGAGGAATTTTTAAATTTGTAGAATTCAATAAATTATCTTGCGCCACTTGCGGTAAAATTTTTTACGAGCGGATACGGCGCATTTAATTAAAATAACTATCTGCATAAGAGCGAAGCTATGAAATTTATCTAGTGCATAGCATCTAAATTTAAAAAAGGGCGAGAAATCTATCGCCCCTGAAATTTTAAGTATAGGATTTGATTTTATAGATGTGTGAGCTAGAGCTTACGCATCTCTTAAATTTAAAACATAATCTCAAACCCTGCATTGATAGCACCACCTCTTGTTTTGCCTACGTAGCCCTTGCCTCCTAGGCTAAGGATTAGGTTTTTGCTATCGTATTTATAGCCAGCTTCAAATACTCCGGTAGAGCCTTTTAGGCTAGGCTTAGGAGCGTCAAGTCCCATAGTAGATGCTTTAGCATCTCCGCTAAACTCATACTCGTATGCGCCTCCAAAGTATAGGTTATGCTCGTCTTTTAGATTTATAGTATCTCTAAGACCTGCTCTTAGCCTATTAGATGTAACGCTATCAAAGTGATATCTCTCGCCCGAGCTTATAGAGGCATCTGCATCATCCGTGTAAGCATATAGCCATTTAGTATAAACGTCTAGCTTGTTACTTTGGCTTAGATCAAAGATCTGACCTATTCCTATATGAGTAGCCATATAGGTTGAGCTGATATCAAACTTCTCATTATGAGCTAATACTCCAGGAGCTATGGCATAGGTCCAGTCGTTACTATTGTAGTCGCTGCTTATCTTACCTACGTGAAAGCTTGCATCAAGGTAGGTGCCGCTAGTAAAGTTTTGCTTTAGCATCAAGCCTCCGCCTATATACTCGCTATCTCCGTCTGCATGTAGACCGCTATCTAAGTAGCTATCGTAGTTGGCTTTTCCATATTCAACGAATACTCCGCTTAAGATATCTCCTGCGAAATTCTCAGTTAAGCTAGCAAGTCCTGCTGCTACGCCATAACCTTTGGAATTTACGTGTGAGCCCGTCTCGTACCTTAGATCATAAGCTTCGCTTATAGCAAAAGGAAATAGCTCTAAATGCCCATCCGGTATTAGCTTATCTAGGTAGTTGGTGATTAACTCGCTTCCGCTCTTTAGGCTAGCTAAGCTTGCGGCACGGGTTTCGGCGAAGGATTTGGTATTAGAGCTTACGCGCGCGCTAGGAGTAGGAGCCGAGGAAGCATCAAATCCTAAATTTAGATAATTGCCGCTTTGATAAATTTTAGGGTTATAGCTTAGACTTACCCCTACATTTAGCGTTGCATGCATATTGGCTGCGTTAGGAGCTATAAGGCTGCCGCTTCCTTGCTTATTGATTAGATGAATCTCGCTGCTTGGACTTAACGGGCCGCTTACTCCGCTTATATAAGCCGTGATATTGCTTACGTTGCTTAGATCGGTATTGGCAGTAGGGTCGCTTAGGGTAAGTACGCTATCGCCTGCTCTAATAGAGTTAGGAAGAAAGAAGTTTAGCCTGTCAAAACCGCTAATATTTTTAGCGCTTAAGGAATTTACTGCCGCAGGAGAGCTATTGCTAGCTCCTATGTTAAGGGTGTTACCGCTACCGCTTGCGCTTATTACGCCTACATTATGACCGCTGATAAAATTTAACGTATTGTTTGCGCCTGCTGCGTGGATATTTCTACCGTTAAAATTCTTATCCTCCCCCGCTTTGCCTATATTTATGTTATTTCCGTTAAGACCGCCAGCACCTAGATACTTCTGCAGCTCATCCGCATCGAAATCCCCATTTATGCTCTCGTTAGTTTTAATAAGCTTTTGGATATAAAGCTCCCGCTCATCCTCGCTTATATGCATACCGCCTATGTTTCTGCTAAAGGTATTGGCATCTTTTATGACATAGTTTTTATTTAGCTGAGTTACGTAGCCCTTGTCTTTAAAGCGCGGATCATATCCGGTAAATTTACCGCCTCCGCTTTTATAGGCAAGTGTGTATTTCTTATTATCGCCATCTGGATAGCTTGCATTGTTTAAAGCGTTAAATTCGCTTGCGGAATTCACAAATATATCGGTACCGCTTAGATCAGTATTGCCAGAACCCGTCAAGCTTAAAGCTCTTTTGGTACTTGATGAAGCATCATTTTCAATCTCGCTAAGGGAGGCTAAGTTGAATTCCAATTTATTGAAATTTGCAAAATTCCCTGCATTTAGGCCATTGCCTGAGTTTGAAGATAGGATATTTAAGCTGTTGCCCGAATTGCTAGCGTTTGCGCTAGATACGCCGTATATCGTGCCTGCTACGCTGCCGCTTCTGAAATTTACTACGTTGTTGCTGCCGCTAGTGGCTTCCGCTGCGTAGACGTTGCCAGCAACTTGCGTGTTGCCGTTTAAATTTACAGTGTTGGAGGAGGCGGTGCCGCTAGCCTTTCCGCCGTATACGCTTCCGCCTACGTTTACCGAGTTGAGAGTGATAGTGTTGGAAATCGCGCTGTTTCCCTTACCGCCTACCGCCATTGCTCCTACGCTGCCGTTGTTTATAGTTACGATATTGGATTTGGCTTCTCCGTTGCTAGTATTGCCGCCGTAAATGCTATTGCGGATTATCGTAGCATTCGTAGTTACGCTATTATCGTGGATGTTTCCGCCGCCGCTACTGCTATGAGTGATGCCCGCATTTACATACCCCACGTCTATTCCGCTTGCTTCGAAAGTTACGTGGTTATTATAAATTTCTTGCGGGGTAGCGGAATTTGAGTACCCGCCGTCGATCTCGCCTATGCTGCTTCCGCCTCTAATCTTAGTGTGGTTATCGTGGATGCTATTGCTTCCGTCGGTAGCATCGTCTCTGCCCGAGCTTATATTTTTGCCGCCTAGATTGCCTGCACCATCTTTTACGATTACGGTGTTGCCTTTATTACCGAATAGCTCAGTGGCGCCCGCAGCTTTGTTAGAATTTTGATTTTGCATTAGCTCGCTTTGATCGAAGTTGGGGTCTATCCAAGAGCGAGTTAGAGTGCCTTTTTGTATGATTAAATTCTTATTGTTTTCGACCTCGATCGTAGTGCCGGTGATTTGATAGTGGTCTTTGTCGGTAATCGTATAAATTTGATTATCTTGCACGGTTTGCGCGGCTCTAGTGATCGTGCCGCCGCCTGAATTATGTATCAGATAGTACTTTCCTTCGCCAAGATCTGATTTTATACCCTCTATCTTTGTGCCGTTTAAATTTGTATTGCCGCTAGTGGTTAGAGTAAGAGGCGCATCGGCTTGGGTAGTGGAATATAGATCATGAAAATTTATAGAGCCGAAATTTTTAATATCCTTGGCTTTTTTAATGCCGCCGCCGACCCAATTTTCGATATGCAAGGTATTAGTTTTATCCGTAGGCTTATTGCTGCCGTAGATTGTACCGCTTATAGTGCCGCCTCTAAAATTTACGTTGCTATTCTCGACGCTGCCGCTTGTAGCGTAGCCTGCATAAACGTCTCCTGCTATCGTCGTTCTTTCTTTATTGATATAAACGACTGCGTTTTTGACACTTCCTGCACGTGCGCCATAGACATTGCCTCCGATGTGTACGCCTTTGTTGGAGTCTGATGCTCCTAGAGTAACTCTATCACCGTCCGCTTCGCCAGCGATGCCGTTCGCTGCCGCGACATCACCCTTTACGGTACCTTTGTAAAGATCAACTACGCTTCGCGAGCTCGAGGCGCCGCCCAAAGAGCCTGTGACGCTGCCTACGATTGCATCGTCGTTATTGATCTCTACGCGATTTGCACTCATTACGCTAGCGCTATTTGCTTGGCCGCCTACTACTTGGTAATTTTGCGCTTTTAGTCTTGCATTTATAGTGACGGAGTTTGCGGTGGAATTTCCGCTTCCGCCCGCTGCGCCCCAAATTCTACCGTTTCCGTTTAGAGTGATAGTATTTGTGCTGCCATAATAAGGCACCGTTATATTGACGCTATTGTAGCTACTTTTTCCCGCGGAGGATTGAGCGCCGAATATATCGAAGTTCCCTCTAAACGTACCGCCTTTGATAGTTATTCTATTTGATACGGCATCACCGCCGCCGCTTACTATACCGCCCACGATTACATTCGTAACGGAGCCGTTGCCGATAGTGCCTCCGTCGATCGTTACGGCGTTGGAGGAGGCTTTTTTATCCGCTCCACTTCTGCCGCCGATGATATTGTAATGTCTATTTGAGCTACCGCCGAAGTTATCGGCATTTCCCGTAATTTCGGCGCCGTATTTTACAAAAACCTGATTTCGCGTCGCTTCGCCTTCGTTGCCCGTTTTAGACGCCGCTATGCCTTGTCCGCCCACGACCAAATTTACCTTAGAGCCATTTTCTAAGCTCACGTAATTATCCGATACACCCTTGGCCTCAGCACCTATTGCGATACCCACGTAAGCGTTTGCGCCTCTAATCGTAAGTCTATTGTTGGAGGCGGAGTTTAACTCAGTAAAGCCAGCGATCCCATCGCCGCTTCCTCCGCCGTAAATCACGCTGCCAGAATAATCCGTCCCGCCACTTGCAACGCCCGTAATCGTCGTAATATTGCCATTTGGGCTGGTGCTTCCGCTGCCGCTAGTATTGCCGCTAAATCCAGCCGAATAGAGGTTATTATGGGTATGGATAAGCGGCGGATTAGAATCTGCATTGCAAAGCGCTTGTGCGGGTGCTAGTGCGAGCACCGCTGCGAGGCTAAGCATAGAGGAGCAGATGGATTTTTTCATATATTGATCCTTTAAAATTCATAAAGTTTGCGATTATACATAAAAATAGATCAGTTTGCAATATGAAAATCACTGATCGGTTTTTGACAGAGGGGGCTGCGTTTGTAATTTCAAGTAGTAAAAATTTACTCTTTGTGCAGAATAAATTCTTGACTGCAAAATTTAACCCTTTTTTAGGGGGCATTTTGAGCGGATTGTAAGTGGTGAAAAAATCCCAGCAAGAGGATCTTTAGTAAAATTTGAAATAATAAAAATCTGAGCTAAGTTAATTCTGGCAATTCAAGCTGCGGTAAAATTTATGCAGGATAAATTTTAAACGAGCGGAATTTTATATAAATGCCGTTTCGCCCGCGAAAAAGCTTTTTTGAAAAATTTAAACGAGTAAGATTGCGCGCTAAAATTTTACGTGATCCCTGCTGCAAGAGCTAAAGTATAGCGAGCAGGAGATAGAATTTACGCGATAAATCTTGCGTGATAAATTTTAAAATGAGCCGCAAATCCTACAAGAAGCTGTAAATTCCATCTAGCAAGAAATATCTTTTATCCGCAGCGCCGTGATAAAATGGATTAAAAGTTCCCTCGTATGCCTTTTCAAAAAAGCCTTCTTTGCTTAGCTTTATAAGCTCTGCATTGACGAAATCCAGTAGCTCTTTATTGCCTTTCTGAACGCCAATACCCATGAAATCGGGCTTGCCTAGAGTTTTAAGCGGCACTTCTACCTCGCTATCGACTACCGGATATGCCATTGCGATTAGATTATCGGTCGCGTAGGCGTCCACGTCGCCGTCTTTTAGCATGCGGTAGCACTCTCTGGCGATCTTACAAAATGTAAAATTTCCAAAACCTTCTTGTTTAAAAAATGCCTCGCCCGTACCGCCGCTTTCGAGTAAAATTCTCTTCTCTCGCAGATCGGCTAAGGATTTTATTCTATCGGCCTTGCGGGTTAAAACTCCAAGATTTACCGAAAAATACGGTGTTGAAAAATCGATCTGCTGCGCGCGTTCAGGCGTAATGGTAATCGTAGCGATGACGATATCTACGCGGTTGTTTACTAAAGCTGGAATTCTATCCTCGACCTTCATCGGTACAAGCTCGATTCTGCCGCCTTTTTCGCCGAAAAGATCATTTGCTATGGCCTGTGCCATCGTAACTTCAAAGCCCTCGAAAGTTCCATCGTTTAGCTCACTAAAAGGAGGCTGTCCGTCGTAAACGCCGATGCGAACGACGCCTTTTGATCTGATCTGTTCCAGACTATCGGCAAAAGCAACGATAAATGGTAGCAACATTGCAAGAAGCAATTTCATGGCAAATCCTTAAATTTAATCTCTTTTCCGCCTTCAAACGAAGCGGGAAATTTTATTTATTAAAATTCTAAAAGCCGGACTTATAAATTTAAAGCAAGCTCTTAGAGCATATTATAAATTCCATCTAGCAGAAAATATTTCTTATCCGCTGTACCGCGATAAAATGGATCAAAACTCTGCTCGTAGGCCTTTTTGAAAAAGCCCTCTTTGCTTAGTTTAATGAGCTCTGCATTGACGAAATCAAGTAGTTCTTTATTGTCTTTCTGTACGCCGATGCCGATGAAATCGCTAGGGCCTAGGTTTTTAAACGGCACTTCTAAAGTATCATCGATGACGGAATATGCAAGCACGATGAGATTGTCGTTTATATAGCCATCCGCATCGCCATTTCGAATCATTTCGTAGCATTCCTTAGCCGAAGCGCAATGGCCTAAATTTTTAAATCCCTTGGTTTTGAAAAATTTCTCGGCTACTGTCGCGTCGCCTTCGAATACGATCTTTTTATCATGAAGCTGCGCGATATCGGTAAAAGCGTCGGCTTTGCGCGTTAATACGCCCAAATTTACGGAGAGATAGGGGAGGGAGAAATCGATTTTTCTTTTTCGTTCGTTGGTGATGCTAAATAGACCGATAACTAAATCAAGCTTGTTTGCCTCTAAAAATGGAATTCTATCATTTACGCTTAGTGGGATGAACTCGATTTTGCCCTCTTTTTTGCCGAAAATTTCTTTAGCAATAGCGTTTGCAAGATCGATCTCAAATCCTTCAAATTTGCCGCCATTAGACTCGCAAAGCGGCGGATGAGCATCTCGCACTCCGATGCGAATGACGCCGTTTTGTCTGATTTGATCTAGGCTATCGGCAAAAAGCGCCGCACAAAATAGAGCCGCTATAAAAAGTAGTTTCATTTTATGTCCTTAAAATGGGATTTCGCATATTATCCTCTTATAATAAATGATGTTTTAGTCGAAGGCGTTAGATAAAACACTGCTAAATTCCGTCCTAAAATATGGCATAGAGCCCATCTAGTAAGAAATATTTTTTATCTGCAGCGCCTTGATAAAATGGCTTGAAAGTTTCATCGTAAGAACGTTCGAAAAAGCCCTGCTTGCTAAGTGTAACAAGCTCTTTATTTATCAGATCAAGCAATTCGGTATTGCCTTTGCGCACTCCGATGCCTAAGAATTCCGGATTACCTAGATTTTGGATTGCTACTTCTAAGTTGTCGTCGATAATGGAATAAGCTAGCACGATGAGATTATCGTTAACGTAAGCATCGGCTTTGCCTTGCTTAAGCATATCATAGCATTCGGTAGTAATGGAGCAATGGATTAGATTGTGGATTTTATTTTTATACAAAAAATTTTCTGCCGTAGTCCCGCTACCCTCTACTAGGACCTTTTTGTTTGAAAGATCGTCTATACTTTTGATGCCGTCGCTTTTACGTGTCAAAACTCCCAAACTCATCGAAAAATATGGATAAGAAAAGTCGATTTGCCTTTTTCTATCTTGCGTTATAGTGATGGTCGCGACTGCAAGATCTACCTTATCGTTTTGTAATGCAGAGATCCTATCGCTGGCGTTTAAAGGGACGAACTCGACTCTACCGCGCTTATCGCCGAATATGCTCTTAGCTATAGCATCTGCAAGGTTGATTTCAAAGCCTTCGAAATTACCACTTTTTTCATCACTAAAAGGCGGCCTACCATCACGAACACCGATTTTAACGACTCCGGCAGATCTGATCTGCTCCAAACTGCCCGCAAAAACACCGCTGCAAAGCGTAAAAATAATGCAAAAAAGTAGCTTCATAAACTATCCTTTTCTTAAATTTAATATTATCCCTTAGATATTGCGTGATTTTACCCTAAAATAGTTAAACATAACTTCAATTACATAATACGGATTGCTAAATCGGCAGTAAGTGAACGAGATTAGAATTTAAGAAACGATAGATAAATTTTATGAAGTGAAATTTAGCCGTAGCGAAATGTGGCGCAGGAAAGTATAAGCTTTGATTAAAATTTATCTATCGTAATTTACGGTGCAGTTTTTGCTGTATCGGCATAGAATTTTAATTTGGAATTCATCCATCATACCTGCTTGCTTTTCGAGCTGGAATTTTTACGTCTTGCCTACGTGCCGCATATTTCGCAATAAAATTTTAAAATTTGCTTGGGTTGAAATGCTGTTTTGTGTTATAGAATTTTGCGGTATTTTAAAACTATTTTTCGCCGACTTCTACGATTTTGCTTAGCACGTATTGTTCTAGCTCGCGTCTAGGCACGTCATTTTTGAGCGCTTCGTTGTAGATATTCTCGACTATGCGGCTGTATTTTTCGTAAGGAAAGTAGAGGAAATGGTTCGCCCAAGCGCGTTTGATAAGCTCATGCGTTAGCTTTTTTCTAGCCCACGCTTTGAAGCAATCAAAGCCGATAAAAACCGCCGACGTCGCTATGATCGTAAATAAAATGGAGAAGTGAAAGTCGATCTTTTCAAACATCGCGTGCGTCAGCGTTATCAAAAACATTACGCAGACGAATGCGAATATCGCGAAGATCACGTAGGATTTGCCGTAGTTAAATTTAAAATTTAGCTTCGAAGGATCGACGAGCATTCCGTCGTTAAACTCGGCGTTGGCTTCGAGCAGATCGCGGAAGAGCACGGGTTTATGCGATACGTGAAACATAATTTCTAAAAGCCTATCTTTAAAATTTGATTTATCCATCGGGTTTCCTTCGATTTTTGCGGCATTATATCTTAAATTAAATTGTTATAAGATAAAATAGTGCGAAATTTCAAGGAGCGATTATGTTTGAAATCAGCGGAATGAGCGGCGATGAGATAGTTTATATTAACGGCAAGCTTTGCAAGGCCAAAGAGGCTGCGATAAGCCCTTTTGATCGCGGTTTCGTGCTCGGAGACGGCATCTATGAAGTAGCGCCCGTGGTAAATTCTAAAATTTGCGACAGGGCGGATTTTTGGGAGCGCTTTGAGCGCAGCGCCGCGCAGATCGAGCTGAAAATTCCATATTCTCGCGAAAAATATGAGGAAATTTTATATGAGCTCATCGCGCAGGGTGGCGTGAGCGAGGGCGCTTTCTACACTCAGATCACAAGAGGTGCGGCGATGCGCGATTTTGACTACGTCCGCGGCATAGAGCCTAGCGTCTTTGCTTTTGTGTATCATACGCAAATTTTTGATAATCCGCTCGCAAAAGAGGGGATCGAGATCGTAAGCCTGCCCGAGATCCGCTGGCACAGGCGCGATATAAAATCGATCTCGCTTTTAGCTCAGTGCATCTTAAAGCACGAGGCCCACAGGGCGGGCGCTTATGAGTGCTTTTTGATCGAGGACGGGCTGGTTACCGAGTGTTCGAGCTCCAGCGCGTTTATCATCAAAGATGACATCCTTATCACGCGGCCGCTTTCAAACGACATACTGCCCGGCATCCGCCGCAAGGTGATCTTGGGTCTTGCCGAGCAAGCGGGGCTGAGCGTGCAGCAGCGAGCGTTTGGAATGAGCGAGGTTTATGAAGCCGATGAGGCCTTTATCAGCGCGGCGACGCTGATGGTGCTGCCGATCGTAAAGGCTGACGGCAGAGCGATCGGTGGCGGTGCGGTCGGCAAATATGTACCGCGCCTGCGTGAGATGTATGCCGCGCGGCTAAGAGCCGAAGCGGGACTGTAATAGGGCGGTCAAATTTAGCCCGTTAAATTTAAACGATACGGGCTGATTAAATTTTGCTTTCTAGCTCCCCGGTTATGTGACCCAGCTCGCTTACTAATTCTAAAATCTCAGCCAGTTCGTATTGATGAGCATACGCCGTTCCGGTTGTCGGAGGTATGCTAAATAGCTCTGTTTCAAAGCGGTTCGGCGCGCCGTTTAGAAATAGGTAAAATTTATTATCCATAAACGCCGCGCTTATGCTAAATTTATGGTAGTATCGCTTTAGCTCGTTTAGTCGCTCCATCAGCGCAGGCGTCAATAGATATCGAGCTTCGACCTTGTCATCAGCAAACACGCGAAATTCGCTATTAAAAATGACGTTGTCCATTAGCTCCTTCTCGCCTAAAATTTTTGTATTTAGCTCGCGGCTTGCCAAGATGGTTTTGGCGTAAAATCTCTTGCCGAATTCGCATATCAGCACGCTGCCGTTAAAATCCATATACGCATCATATGAGCTCATCGCAAGTGAAGCTAGCTTCACATAGGTATTGTCTATGCCCAGATCGTAGTTCTTTTTGATTCTAATCGCTTCGCTGAGGCTAAATTTTACCCCATCCCATTCGCCTTTTATCTCATCTTCGCCGATAAAATCGGAATTTGCAAATATTCCCGCTCTCCTGAATTCCTTCGCGCTTATGCCACGTCCTGGCGAATAAGTAAGCTGCGGATACGCCTGTGAGATCGCCGTGCGCACCAAAATTTTTTTGTAAAATAGTTTATATTCATAAGCGGCGTCCGCAATACCGTCGTAAATGTAAGCAACATAAATAATCAAAAGCACCGCGTAGATAAGATAAACTTCGATCATCTTGTAATCCGTATCATCGTCTGTTTTAAATACCGCATCGATCGCAAACATCACAATAAATGGGAACAGATACAAAAATACTATCTTGGCATAGATCATCACTACCTTGCAAATACACTTTTTTTGTTTGGCTCTACTTAGCGCTATCGCCCTGTCTAGTTGCATGCGTTTCCTTAAATTTTTTGATCCGAAATTTTATAAAATTCGTTCTCTTGATAAAATTTCACTACGGCTTCATCCGCGCTTGCGTTGCGCTGCAAATACCGCAGCAAGGGCTCCGTGCGCGTATATATCACCCCGAGCCCCGCAAGGCTCGTCGCTCGCGAAAGCGCCACGTAGAGCTGCCCCTTGGCAAAGATCCTGTCGATGTCGCAGATGAGCTGCGGGATGCTCATGCCTTGGGATTTGTGGATCGTGATGGCATATGCGAGCTTGAGCGGGAACTGATAATACCGCGCCAGTACGATCTGCTCGGCATCCGTGCCGCTTGCGGCGATCTCGCTTAGTTCGTATGTTTGCAGCCCCACGCGGCTTAGCATGCCCGAGGGCTTTTTTACGACTACGCTTTCGATCTCGCCGCCGGAGCTTTTTTCGATCTTTTCGACGACGCCTTGCTCGCCGTTAAAAAACTCGCCGCTTTTGTTTGCGGTAAACAGCACCTTTGCGCCCTCTTTCAGCGTCAGACTTTGCGGCGTATTTAGCGAGGCGATCCATTTTTGAATTTTTTGCTCGCTCACTCCGCTTTGCAGCGCTTCATAAACGCCCTCAAAGCTGCTCTGCGGTGCATTAAGCTTGGCTAATCTGGCGTTATTTATCGCATCTACTTCGGCGTTTCGGCCCGAGATTATCGTGGCATCTGGTTCTGCTCGCGCGGCATCGATGATCAAAGATCGCATCAGCTCCGCCGTCTGCTCGCTTGCGATGCCGAGCCGCAGCTCACAAAGCAGGCGGTATAGTGCCGCATCCGCGGTGCGCTTGGAGCCTATCATCTCGACGTAAAAAAACTCGCACTGCCTCCACGCATACGAGCCGAAGGCGTAATCCGAGTCGCTAAATAGGCTCGCGCGCGGCGCTCTCTCGCCCTCTTTGCGCACCGGCGGAAGCTGATAAAAATCGCCCGTAACGAGCAGCCGTCCGTTAAATTTAGAATTTGAAATTCTAAGATAGATCATCTCGAAAAGCTCGGCGCCGATCATCGAAATTTCATCGATCACGATGAGATCTGCGAGGGCTAAAATTTTTCGTAGCTCGCTTAGCTTGCCGCTTTGTTTGCGATCGAAGCTCTTTAGCTCCTCGTGGTTTTTGCAAATGCCGAAGCGGAAGAAGCTATGCACGGTCACGCCGCCGATCTCTACGGCGCTGATGCCGGTGCTGCCGAGTACGATGACGAGCTTGCCGCGAGCGCGGTAATTTTCGATGAGCTCTTTTATTATGTAGCTTTTGCCCACGCCTGCGCCGCCCGTGATGAAAATATTGCGATCTTTTAGCTTTTGGATGATGAAATTTATCAAGTTTTTTCCTATTTTTTGGCAAAATTATAGCCAAAATTTTTTAAAAGGCATTTTGTTTGAAACGATTAGTATCTCTCATCTTCGCGGCTTTAATCCTTGCAGGTTGCGCCACCCATAAGTTTATCCCGGAAAATCCCGTTGTTTTGGATCTCGAATACGCTCAAAACAGCGAGCGGCTGCCCGCTCCTGCGTCGGTGCAAAACATAAGCGGAAAAGCGTTTAAGAGCCGCTATTTTAAAATTTGGTTTGATGATGCGCCTATTAAAGCGGAAATCGATACGTTTTGGGGACTTAATTACGCAAAGGGGCGCCACTTTGACGCCGCAGGCAGGATATATAACGACGCGATCTATCAAAGCATCCGCATAAATGCGAACGAAGAGGCGTTCGGGCTGATCTCCGAGCCCGCTATAACGGTAAAAAACGCGCTGCTGCGAAATATCCCAAGCGACTTGCCGATTTTCGGCGATCCGAGCGAGCCGGGGGAGGGCGAGCCGTTTGATTACGCCGCAAATTCAGCTGTAGGCGTGGGCTATCCGATGCTGCTGTCGCATTACAGTAGAGACGGCGCATGGGCGTTCGTGCGCAACGACGGCGTGTGGAGCTGGATCAGAAGCGACGCGATAAAGCGCATCAGTCCGCAACAAGCGGATATCTACGCAAATTCTAAATTTATAACGATCCTGCGCGACGGCGCAGTCGTTTATGACGGAAACGGCGCGGAGCTTTTTAGAGCCCGCACCGGCACGATCCTGCCGTATGATTTTAGCGGCGAGCGCGATCTTGGCGGCACGCTCGGCGTGCAAAGCGGTTTCGGCGGCGAAATTTTAACTCAGTTTGGTAGCAAGAGATATTTCGTTAGCGCGGAGGATGCGAGGCTTTGGCCCGCGCCGCTTGATGAGCAAAACTCAAAGATCGTAGCCGCTAGCCTGCTCGGGCAGAAATACGGCTGGGGCGGGTATAAATTTCTTCGCGATTGCTCGCTTATGACGAAAGACTTTTTGGCAAATTTCGGGCTGTGGCTGCCGCGAAATTCTAAGGCGCAATCGGGCCGCGGCAAGCGTTTTTCGCTGGCGGGGATGAGCGCGGATGAAAAGCTTAGCTTCATCGGTAAAAACGGCGTGGCGTATAAAACCCTGCTGTATATGCCCGGCCACGTGATGCTCTACGTAGGGCAGGTAGACGGCAAGCCTGCGGTGCTGCACGACATCTGGGGGCTTCGCACGATGGATGGCGGACGCGCAGTCATCGGACGCACGGCGATTACGTCGCTTACTATCGGCTCGGATCGCGCGGACATCGCCGAGGATCGCCTGCTGATATCGCGTATCAGCGCGATGAGCGTGCTTTCGGGCGAGGATGACGGCGCTTTGGACGATCAGTTCGGCTCTGCGGATTTCGGTGCGAATTAAATGCTGCCTCGTAAAAAAATAGAGAGCGGGTTATGGGCGATGGCCTCAGAAAAAAGCAAGCGACGAGAACCGGATGCATGTAAAAAAAAGAGCGGACCGCGCGCTACTGAGATGAGTGCAAGCCGTCGCCGCTATCGAAAAACGATGTCTTGTTTGTGTATGCAGGCGCGAACTGCTCGCCGCTATCGAAAGCGGCGCGTTGCTTGCGTATATCTCTGTGAACTGCTCGCCGCTATGGATAGAAGCTCGCGGGTATAAGCGCGCTCGCCGCCGTCCCTTGCAAATCGCTTCGTCTAAAACATCTCCTCTTGCGTAGTTCTTACTGGCGATGCGTTTGCTGTTTCGTCGTGTCTGCTCGGCGTATCGCTAAATTTTACATTTCGTGTCTTCATCGCCAATATACGCATCCTTGCGCCGTCGGTAAAATTTTGCTTTAAAAATTTCGTTTGGAATTTTAAAGGAGCCGTAGCGAGCCGGTAAAATTTCATTCGCTCGGCTCTTAAAATTTTAAGAAACGCTTTTCCGCTACATGTGCAGACGGCTCTAAACGCGCCCAGACTTCAGCCGAAGCTATTTTTCGCCGCAAGCGGGAGCGTGCGTCATTTGCCGTCTGGGCCCAGGCCGTGCAGTATGTATCCAAACTCCGCGCCGCTTACGAGGATGATTTGGTTGTTCTCGTTGCAAAGCGAGGCGACTTTATTTACTTTCTCAGGCAGCTCGACGACGTTTCTGCGCATATCTTTAATCCGTCCTCGGCTCGCCCGCGGCGGCGTTTAAACAAAACGCTAGAAACAAAGCGGCGACGAGCGCCAAATTTTTCCTTACGAACATACTCTCTCCTTAGTGCCAAAATTTTATAAAACGTCTAGGGTTGCGGCATGCCCTAGGTTTTACCCTCCCCTTAGAAAACAAAAAATATCTCGGCGTCTTGCGTTTATACTTTAGATACTCCTGTCCGTAGGCTCGCTCGCAGTAGCGCTCCTCGCCCAGGACCACGAGATGGTTGTATATGGCAAAGGGCACTATCGCTATTAGTAGCCATAGCGACGCCGAAGCGACGCAAACGCCCGCCATGCCGAGGAAATAAAAGAAATACATCGGATTGCGCGATAGGCGGTAGATGCCGCCTTGTGCGGCCTTGTCCGCAGGAGCCGCCGCATAGTCGTAAAACGCCTTGATGAAGCCCGCCAAAGCCGCTATATAGATCACCGCTCCGATCCAAAACCACGCGCTATCCGTCTTAAGCGGCACGAAGACCGATAAAATGAGCAGCGCTACTTGCAGCAGCGAGCTTATGATGGCATTTCGCTTGTCCGCGAGCGTGTACCAAGAGGTATCGGTGGCGCGCTTGCCGACCTCCTTGTAGATAAACATATACGCGAACTGTATCAGCACCATCGCAAATGAGGGTATCCAAGCGCCCGCTAGAGAAGGCTCAAGCGTCGTAAAAAATGAAATTTCCATGACCGCTCCCTTTGCTTTAAATTTTATCTTGCAGCTTTGTTTTGCCCTTGTTTGCTTGTCGTTGCTTTGTCCTTTTTCACTCGCCGTGGGTTTAAATTTTATTCCGCCTCGCACTGCCCGTTTGACATACTGCGGATATGTTTGCTCGGCACGCCGGGCGTTAGGGATGTCGCTTTGGTTGGGACAATGCGGCAACGACGCCGTCATTTAGGTATCGACGCGCCAAGCGCCGATGGGATCTGCACTTTATGTGGGCGGCATTCGCACTTCAACGCGCCAAAAATGCGATAGTGCCGCTTGTTTTGACGATACGACGACGCCCACCCGCTTGTATGACTAGATGATTTGTCTATCCGGTGTCGAGATAGGACAGGCAGTCTGCTCGGCGCCGATGTATCGCCGCACGATGAAACATTCCGCGCCGATGTACTCGCTGCCTACTACACGATGAGCATTCGGCACGGGTGCTGTCTACTAGGTGCGGCGCTGACGCCGTTGCTTCGGTGCTGCGTCTTATTTACCCTCTGGGTTAAGTCCTTTTAAAATATAGCCAAATTCCGCGTCGCTTAGCTCGTAATTCATAAATTTTTTATAAAACGCCTTAGTTTCGGCTTTTACGTCGATGTCGGCAAAGAGCTCCGGCTGGATGGTTTTGGCTGCCCATAAAATTTGAAGCACCGTATCCGCGCCGTATCGATCCCAGTTGAAAACCCCGCGCGGATTGCCGTAAACACGTCCGTTTTTGACCGCATCCGTGCCGCTGTAAACCGGGCTTGATTTGATTTTCTCTACCGCATCTTCGTTGTGATCGCCGCCTACGATTATGATCTGCGGGTTGCTAGCGATGATCTCCTCGGCGGTGATGGTTTTCATCGGGCCTTTTGTGGCGGTGATCGCATTCGTTCCGCCGGTCAGCTCTATCCACGAGTCGATCAGCGTGCCCTTGCCGTCGATCTTTAAAAGATCGCTTCCGTCTACGATGTGAAGGACGCGCGGGCGCTTATCGGGACTTAAATTTGCGGTGCGGCCGCTAACCAAAGCGATATTTTTATCGAGATTTGCGATCAGATCCTTAGCTCTTCGCGGTGCGTCGCCGCCTAGCATATCGCCGCACATCCTGATGCTGCGCCTCATCTGCTCGTAATCGCTAAAGCTCGCCTTTAAAACGGTAAAGCCCTGTTTAGATAAATTTTCGCCCGCCAGTGCGGTTGGGACTATGACTACGTCGGGGTTACGGCTCATTAGCTCCTCTAAATTTACGTCATTATTTTTTAGCAGCACAGGGATCTGCGCTAGGCGCGGATAAATTTTAAGAAACCACGCGTTTTTGCTGATATTATCGGTGGTAGCGACGATCTTATCCGCTCCTCCTAGGGCCAGTAAAATTTGATTGTTCGAGTGCCAGAGTGCCGCGATACGCTCAACTTTTGCGGGGATTTTGACCTCAGCTCCGTCCATATCCTTGATAGTTCTAAGCTCTGCTGCGCTCGCAAAAAGTGCACCCGCTAAAAGCAGTAGTAAAAATTTTTTCATTTTTTCTCCTAAACGGTATTGAAATATATGCCGCGATATTACAAAAAACCTCATTAAAATTGCGTAAATTTTAACCGCTGTCGCTGCGATTATTTATTATTTTTCAAAGTAAATTTTTATATAATCCATTTTAAATTTAGCATTTTTAAAGGAGAGAAAATGGGTGAAATTTTATATTTGATAGGCGCCGCCGCCGGGGTTTTAATCGCGCTTTTTATCATCGTGCCTCTGTTTTTCAGGCGCATAGTGGAGACGAATGAAGTGCATATAGTCCAGAGTGCGCGCAAGACGACGAGCTACGGCAAAGATACCGGTAACGGCAATAGCTACTATGAATTCCCAAGCTGGGTGCCGGTGCTGGGCGTTACGAAGATCGTTTTGCCGGTCTCTGTTTTTAGTATCAAGATCGAGGATTATGAGGCGTATGATCTGGGCAGGCTTCCTTTCGTCGTCGATATCACGGCGTTTTTTAGGATTATGGATTCAAATTTGGCCGCGCAACGCGTCAATAATTTTGAGGATCTTAACAATCAGCTTAGAAATATCATTCAAGGCTCGATCCGTTCGATCCTCTCAAGCCGAGTGCTTGAGGACATCTTGCAGATCCGCTCCGAGCTCGGAGATGATTTTACCAAGGCGGTAAAGACGCAGCTGCAAAACTGGGGTATCGAGCCCGTTAAAAACATCGAGCTAATGGATATCCGAGATAGCAGCGGCAGCAAGGTCATATTAAATATCATGGAGAAGAAAAAATCCCAGATCGAAAAGGAAAGCCGCGTCGAGGTCGCAAACAACACCAAGCTCGCCCAGATCGCCGAGATCGAAGCCGCGCAGGCAACCGAAGTGCGCCAGCAGGAGGCCAATAAGATGGTGGGTCTTAAAACCGTCGAAAACGAGCGAGAGGTCGCAATCTCGAAAGAGCAGGCCGAGCAGCTCATTAAAGATCAGCAAAAGATCACGCAGGAAAAGGCGATGGAGGTCGTGCGGGTAAACGACGTCAAGCAGGCCGAGATCAAAAAGCAAGTGGAGATCGTAAAGGCCGAGCAGGAGCAGCGCAAGATCGAGATCGACGCCGAAGCGCGCAAAAACGCCAAAATCCGCGACGCCGAAGCGATCAAGGAAAATCAAATTTTAGTAGCGCAGGGCGACAAAGAGAAGCAGTTTCTCGCCGCCGCGGCGCTTTTGGAGATGAAGGACAAAGAGGCGCAGGGTACGCTAAAGATAGGCTCTGCAGAGGCCGAGGCGCTTAGGCTAAAAGAGCTCGCGCCCGTAAACGCACAGATCGAGCTCGCGCGCGAGATCGGCGAAAATCAGGGCTATCAGACCTATCTCATTTCGATCAAACAGATCGAAGCGAACCGCGACATCGGCCTAGAGCAGGCCAAGGCGCTAAGCGCGGCGGATCTTAAGATCATCGCAAACGAAGGCAGCGTAGGCGAGGGGATGAGTAAATTCGGCGAAATTCTAAGCGCCAAGGGCGGCACGCAGCTAGCCGCGATGCTTGAAGCGCTAAATCAAAGCGAGGTCGGCAAAAAGGTGCTGGATAAAATTTCAGGCGCCAAGGAGGGGGATAAATCCGAGTAATATTCGCAGTCTGGGGCTAGTAAAATTTTAAATTTACACACTAGCGGCGCTGTGGACGAGGGTAAATTTAAACGATACGCTAGCGGCACAGCGCGGGCGAACAAATTTGAGCGGTCTGCCTGTCCGGGTGGTTTGTCTGCCTGCATTAGATAAATTTAAGGCGCTAGCGAAATTTAAAGGTTACGAAATTTCAAATACTCGCGAAATTTCAAATACTCGCGAAATTTTAAAACGTCGTGAAATTTAAACGCCGCGGAATTTCAAACGCTCATAAAATTTCAGGCTCTCGTGTGCGAGCATTTAAAGACGGCGCTGTATCGCAAGTATTCGCAGAGCGCCGAAACTGCGGGTAAATTTTAAAAAATTGGCAAAGCAAGATTTAAAATTTAGGCGCGGGTGCATAGCGCTCACGGATTGCACTTAGTAGTTGTAGGTTGCCGCCAATGCTTGAGTTCCGCCGCCTAGCGGTCAAATTTTGCCGCCTGCGAGATTAAGTTTATTCGGTTCGCATGAAATTTTAAGAAGCGAGAGCCGTTGGCAGCAGCGCAAAATTTAACCCGTCTTCATAAAATTTTAAGGAGCGTACGATGGCAAACGCCGTAAATTCCGCGCAGTACCTGGCGCATATCAAGCAGGCGGAAGCTCTTTTTGAGGGGCAAAATTTTACCCGGCGCCAAACGATAAATTTAGGTAGCGGATATGAGATCGTAAAGGACGCATATAGGCTCGGCGCGACAAGCTTTAGCGGCGGCGAATATACGCTGTTTGGCACGCCGCAGATAAAAAGCCTACACCGCATAGACGACGGAAATGGCAGCTGCGTAGCCCATCTCAAAAGCCGCGCGATAAAAACTTGGCGCTGTATAGACGATCGGGCGGAATTTTTTAGCCTGATCCGCCACGCAGACGGCAAATTTTACCTCGTTTTTCGCCAGGATCTATACGGCTACAGCGTGCTTGATCTAGCCTCAGCGCAGATCATGCGCTTCGTGCCGGACGCCTGGCTAGACGGCAAGGAGAGCTTCATTTGGGACGGCGTGCACTATCTGCGGGGTTGGGACGCGCTGGCCGTGAGCGGCTGCTACTGGGGCGCTCCAAACGGCGTGCATTTGGTGAGCTTTGCCGAGCCGATGAGCGAAGAGCAGAGATATGTAGACGTTTTAGACTGCATACGGGGCGGTTACGACATCTACGAGCAGGCTGATTTTGCGGGCTTTGAGGGTAATGAACTGAGCCTAAAATGCTTTCGCGCGGACGCCTTGCGATATGAAAAAGTAAAAATTTCGCGCGAGCAATACCGCGAATGGATGCGCGAATCAAAACGACTATAAGCTTTAAATTTGCTAAATTTTGCGCTTAAATTTAAAGACTCGCAAAACAGTAAAATTTAATTACGAGCCGCAAAAAGCGGAATTCGGCGAGACCAAAGGGGCTGAAATAAGGAATACGGATGTTTTTTGAATACATTTTAATCGGCGCCTGCGTAGGCTTTATCAGCGGATTTTTCGGCATCGGCGGCGGCACGGTCGTGGTGCCCGTGATGATGCTCTTCGGCTACGACGTCAAGTACGCCATCGGCATCAGCATCATGCAGATGATCTTCAGCTCGATTTTCGGCTCATTCGTAAATTTTAAAAGCAAAATGCTAGACGTCGCGCCGGCGCTGGTGCTGGGGCTCGGGGGCTTTTGCGGCGCGCTTAGCAGCGGCTTTATCGTAAGCTATTTCTCCTCAAAATTTCTACTGGGCACGCTCATTTTGGTGCAGATCATAAATTTAATCAAACTCTTCAAAACCTCGACCGAGCCCACCGGCGAGGCCAACGAATCTAAAATTTTGCTCTTTATCGTGGGGCTGTTCGTCGGCGCCGTGGCGATCAGCGTGGGTATCGGCGGCGCGGTATTCGTGATGCCTATTTTGATCAGCTTTTTAAACTACGACATCAAAAAGGCCGTCAGCACGGGGCTATTTTTCGTGATATTTTCCTCAAGCGCGGGCTTTCTGAGCCTTTCCGCGCACGGGCTCGTGTACTACAAGATCGGCGCGTTGCTAGGCATCGGCTCGCTAGCGGGCGTTTATGCGGGCGTCAAAACCTCGCACAAGATCGGCAGAAAGGCTCAAAAGCGCTGGATGATCGCACTTATCGTTACGATACTTTGTATAACGGTTAGGAAATTTTTGGCTTTGAGCTAGGCGTGCTTGCCGAATCGAAGCTAAAATCGGATCTAAATTTAGTCGCGGCACCTTGCCGCAAAATTTAACTCAAATTTAAAAGGATCGTCAATGAACGAAGCTCAAATTTCGCTAGCGGGCAAAATTTCGGACTCGCTAAAGCGCCTGATCGCGGGCAAACTTGGCTCGCAGTACAAGGGCGAGGCGCCGTATTCGGGGTGTCGCGTGCAAGAGGGGTATTTTGATTTTTTGGGCGTGGAGTGCCGCGGATCGCGCATCAGGCTCTACCTTCACGACTTTGACGCGGACAGCTTTAGAGCCGATGCGCCCGAGATAGACGAGCTAGAGTGCGAGGAGTTTGAGGCCGTCGTCCCGCTCATCGCAAAGAGCGTGGAGGAGGAGTTTTTGGCTGAAGTAAATCTGCCGTTTTTTGCGTATAAGCTGGATTTAGCGGTCAAATTTGAAGGTGCGAGCGGTAGTCTGGCACAACGCAGCTGCGAGCGTAAATTTTACTTTGAAAACACTGCGCGAAAAGCCGAGCTAAGGCGTAAAATGGATGATTATATAGACGAGATCATCATCCGCCGCGATAAAAAGATCAAAGACGGCCGCGAGATTTTCGTGTTTATGGACCGCATTTTCGATCTTTCGCTTATGGATTACGACGAAACGGCGCTTGCGGCGCTGCTTGAGCGGGTTATCGCCGCGGTACAGGACGCCAAGAACAGGCGGCTTTTGGGGGATTTTATCATCGCGCTAGAGAATAATCTGCGGCGCTGGAAAGAGGAGAAATTCCTGCCGAAATTTTACGATATTTTAGGTGACGGCTGGAGTAAAGATTACGAGCTTAAAAAGGACTTTACGCGGCAAAGCGTGGACGCGGGCGAGCTTGCGTTTTTCGTGCGGGCGGCGCTTTGGAATATCAAATTTAAGCGCTACGGCTGGGACGTGGATCTTGCGCGCAAAGATTTGGAGTGCGCGGCGAAAATTTTCGGCTCGGCTCAGGCGCAAAACTATCTGGATCACGGCACGGGTGAGCTGCCGTGCGAGCTTGTAAAATTTAAAGACGCGGACGTAGAGTGCAGCGCAAACGACGGTTTCGCGCAAGTTCGAGTAAAAATCAAAAACGAAACGGCGGATGCGTATAAAAAGGCGCTAAATTTTATCGTAAAGCTGCTGCGAGCGGGCTTTGCTGCAAGCTACGCCGTAAAGCTTAGCTCCAAGGCGCAGAAAACCTATCTGCCGATCAAAGGCCTTGCGCCCACGCCCACGCACCGATTTTTCGCCGCCGCGCTCGCGCACGGGCTGGATGGGGAGCTCGAGCTTTACGCGAACGAGGCGCTAAGACACAAGTTCGAGTTCTACGCCGACACGGATGGCGAAAAGTGTTTGATGAGCGGCAGCTACGCAGTTTTCGGTCTCGCACTAAAGAGCGAAAAATACTTTGGTCTCGCGCGGCGCTACTTTGAGACGGTGGATGCCGAGCATCAGAGTGCGCATATAAAATTTATCGAGGCATTTATCGATCGCTACGGTATTAGCGAGCGCAGTTTAGAGGTGATCGTCGCAGGGCTGCCGTCATATCAAGAGGATAAAATTTACAAAAGCTTAAAGGCGCTAATGAAGGGGCCCGCGAACAAGGCTTTGTTTGCGCGCGCGATCTCGGGGCTGAGCGAGCACGAGAAAGAGAGCGCGACGTATGCCGTGTGGGGTGAGAACTGGCAGAAGGAAATTTTAGGCTGATGGCAGCTTGTCTTTTTTCTTTATACTTCGTTGGGAACTCGGTCGGCTTCGGTCACGTATTTTTACATACGCTCCCTCGCCTCCGTCGTTTCTGCCTCGTCTAAACGCAAAAATACTGCGCCTTATCTTGGGCGCTTCGCTTTAAAATTTTATATTCAAATCTAAAGCAAATTTATTAAATTTAACTCAGCGATGCTTTGCGTTAACAAAGCATCGCCACCTCTAACGTCGTCGGGGATGGAGGATTGTTAAGGGGGAAGGGAGCGACCTCGTAATTTAAGCCCCTTCCCCCTTAACAAAAACGATAGATCGGCGTAATCGCTGCTAATGTTTAACGGGATTGTGAGGATTTGGCGGGTCTGCTTGCAGTTGCGAGGCGGTGTCGAAGCAAAGGAAGGCGACGCTTCGTAAGTAGAACCCCTTCCGCCCCCAAGAGAAAAGCTTAAAATTTAAGAATGTCTGAAAGCCTGAATTTGGTAGATAGCCACTCTTGCGAGTGAAATTTTAAAAATTCATCCAAATTTTGAGCTAGTTAAATTTTATAAACTGGGCGGCGCTGTATTTATAAGCAAAGCTCGCCGCCGTTAAAGCGAAATTTCAATGGCGATTTGTCTTTCAGGTGCTCAAATTTTGATAAAATTCGGCTCAGCGAAATCGGCAAAAGAGATCAAAATAAAGGAGAAAAAATGGTGATAGACGGGGTGAAAATTATCGACAGCGATGATGGATGCGATATATATTTGACTATCACAGAGCGATACAAGGACGGCGAAAATGTTGAAACGATATTGCAAGATGTTTTGGCGCAGGCGGAAAATTTCTGCACCGATGAGCTTTATAACGAGATTTATTGGACGGCCCTAGCGTATTCGC
>NZ_CALIBB010000027.1 GCF_938045595.1 uncultured Campylobacter sp. | reverse complement strand
AGGAGAGCAGTGTCGGCATCGTTATTTTAGGCGATACTAGCGGTATTAACGAAGGTAGTAGCGTTAAAAGACTGGGTAAGCTTTTGCGCGTTCCGGTAGGTGATGCATTAATCGGTCGCGTAGTAAACGCTCTAGGCGAACCGATCGATGGCAAAGGCGCGATAGAGACTAGCGATACTAGATTTGTCGAAGAAAAGGCTAAAGGCATCATGGCTCGTAAGTCCGTCCACGAACCGCTTCAAACCGGTCTTAAAGCGATAGACGCGCTAGTGCCGATCGGTCGCGGACAGCGCGAGCTCATCATCGGCGACCGCCAAACAGGAAAAACCACCGTTGCTGTTGATACCATCATCAATCAAAAGGGCCAAGACGTCATCTGCATATATGTAGCAATCGGTCAGAAACAATCCACCGTCGCACAAGTCGTTAAAAAGCTTGAAGAATACGGCGCGATGGATTATACGATCGTAGTTGCAGCCGGTGCTAGCGAGGCAGCCGCGCTTCAGTATTTGGCTCCGTATTCGGGCTGCACCATGGGTGAGTATTTCAGAGATAACTCCCGCCACGCGCTTATCATCTACGATGATTTGAGCAAGCATGCGGTTGCGTATCGCGAGATGTCACTAATTTTGCGTCGTCCGCCGGGACGCGAGGCGTATCCTGGCGACGTATTCTACCTGCACTCTCGTTTGCTTGAACGTGCTAGTAAGCTAAGCGACGCACTCGGTGCAGGCAGCCTAACGGCGCTTCCTATTATCGAGACGCAGGCAGGCGACGTTTCGGCATATATCCCTACAAATGTCATCTCCATCACCGACGGTCAAATTTTCCTAGAATCTGGTCTATTTAACTCGGGAATTCGTCCTGCGATCAACGTGGGTCTTTCGGTTAGCCGCGTCGGCGGTTCCGCGCAGATTAAAGCGATCAAAAAAGTCTCGGGAACCTTGCGTCTGGATCTTGCTCAATACCGCGAGCTTCAGGCGTTTGCGCAGTTTGCGAGTGATTTGGACGAGAGTAGCCGTAAGCAGCTAGATCGCGGACAAAGAATGGTCGAAATTTTAAAGCAACCTCCTTATTCGCCGCTTCCGGTCGAAAATCAAGTAGTGATCATCTTTGCAGGAAGCCGCGGATTTTTAGACGACGTACCTACGAGCTCAATTGGCAAATTTGAAGCTGAGCTATATCCATATATCGAGGCGAAATACCCTGAAATTTTTGAAGAGATCAGAAGCAAAAAGACCATCGAGAAGGATTTGGAAGAAAATTTAATCAAGGCTCTAAATGACTTTAAAGCGACCTTTGCCGCTTAAAAAGGCTAAATTATGGCAAATTTAAAAGATATAAAGCTACAGATCAAGAGCGTTAAAAATACGGAGAAGACCACCAAAGCTATGAAGCTGGTCTCCAACGTCAAGCTCAAAAACACTAAAGAGGCGGCGATGCGCTCGCGAGCTTA
This sequence comes from uncultured Campylobacter sp., assembly GCF_938045595.1. Classification (GTDB taxonomy): domain Bacteria; phylum Campylobacterota; class Campylobacteria; order Campylobacterales; family Campylobacteraceae; genus Campylobacter_B. The sequence goes on along the minus strand of NZ_CALIBB010000027.1, from coordinate 5,636 downwards.
TGCGGTGAAGATTAACGAGGTCTTAGGTGAAATTTCTGCGCGCGTTAAAAACTACGTAGGCAATAATTCGGGCAACGACGAAAAACTTAGAATTTTTGATACCACTCGAGAGGTAAAGGTGGTTGATTTGCTGTTTATTACCGCAGATAAAGGGCTTTGCGGCGGTTTTAATATCAATACCATCAAAAAGATCAAAGCTTTGATCGAGGAGCTTAAAGCTAAAAAGATCAAGGTTCGCCTTCGCGCCGTCGGCAAAAAGGGGATAGAGTATTTTGATTTTCAAGGCATTGAGCTTTTGGAGCGATATATCGGCGTGAGCTCATCTCCATCGTCCGAGAAAGCTAACGAAATCGTGCAAGCCGCGGTTAAGGATTTTAACGAAGGTAAAACTGACGAAGTTATACTTATCCATAACGGCTATTTGAATATGATTACCCAAGAGATGCGGGTAAATACGTTGGTGCCAATCGGTGAGCCTGCGATTAGCGAGGACGCTTTAAAAACATCTACATTGGAAGTAGAGGTTGAAAGTCCTGAGGATGAAGAAACATTGATGTTAAATTTAATCCAGAGCTATCTTAGCTACAGCATGTATTACGCGCTGATCGACTCTTTGGCAGCGGAGCATTGCTCGAGAATGAATGCGATGGAGAATGCGACAAACAACGCTAAGGAGCGCGTATCGCAGTTAAATTTAGCATACAACAAAGCCAGACAAGGCTCTATCACGACTGAGCTTATCGAGATCATAAGCGGCGTCGAATCAATGAAATGAAAGGAAAACGGATGAAAGGAATAATTTCTCAGGTAATGGGTCCCGTGGTCGATGTCGATTTCAAGGACTACTTGCCGAAGATTAATGAAGCTATCGAGGTTAAATTTGACGTCGAGGGCGCTCATCGTAGGCTGATCCTAGAGGTAGCCGCGCACCTTGGAGACAACCGCGTCCGCACGATCGCTATGGATATGAGCGATGGACTTAGGCGAGGGCTTGAGGCTACGGCTCTGGGTGCGCCTATTACGGTGCCTGTGGGCGAGAAGGTTTTGGGTAGAATTTTTAACGTCACGGGCGATCTGATCGACGAAGGCGAGGATGAAAAATTTGAAACTCGCTGGTCGATCCACAGAGATCCGCCTAGCTTTGAAAATCAAAGCACGAAGAGTGAAATTTTTGAAACCGGCATTAAGGTAGTCGATCTGCTAGCTCCTTATGCAAAGGGCGGTAAGGTAGGACTATTCGGCGGTGCTGGCGTCGGTAAGACCGTTATCATCATGGAGCTGATTCACAACGTCGCTTTCAAACATAGCGGCTACTCCGTATTTGCGGGCGTCGGCGAGCGAACGAGAGAGGGAAACGACCTTTATAATGAGATGAAAGAATCGGGCGTTTTGGATAAAGTCGCCTTGACCTACGGCCAGATGAACGAGCCGCCGGGGGCGAGAAATCGCATCGCGCTAACCGGTCTTACGATGGCTGAGTATTTCCGCGACGAGCTAGGACTTGACGTTTTGATGTTTATCGACAATATCTTCCGTTTCTCGCAGTCGGGCTCAGAGATGTCCGCGCTTTTAGGACGAATTCCGTCCGCGGTCGGTTATCAGCCTACGCTTGCTAGCGAAATGGGTAAATTACAAGAGCGCATCACTTCGACCAAAAAGGGTTCTATCACCTCCGTTCAGGCCGTTTATGTGCCTGCGGACGACCTTACCGACCCTGCGCCGGCGACCGTTTTCGCGCACCTTGATGCGACGACCGTTTTAAACAGAGCGATCGCTGAGAAAGGAATTTATCCTGCCGTCGATCCGCTTGATTCAACCTCAAGAATGCTCGATCCGCAAATTATCGGCGAGGAGCATTATAAAGTCGCTCGCGGAGTCCAAGCGGTACTTCAAAAATACAAAGACTTGCAAGACATTATCGCGATTTTGGGTATGGACGAGCTTAGCGAAGAGGATAAACTCGTAGTCGAGCGCGCTAGAAAGATCGAGCGCTACCTATCTCAGCCGTTTTTCGTAGCCGAGGTATTTACCGGAAGCCCGGGCAAATATATCTCGCTAGAGGAGACTATCGCGGGATTTAAAGGAATTTTAGAGGGCAAATACGACGATCTGCCGGAAAATGCCTTTTATATGGTGGGAAACATCGACGAGGTAGTGGCAAAAGCTGAAAAGATGAAAGCATAGGAATTTTAAGATGAAAGAATTTTTGCTTTTAGATATCGTTACGCCCGAAGGGATGGTCTTTTCGGGTGAAGTCAAATCCGTCCAGCTCCCCGGCATTACTGGCGAAATGGGTATTTTGCCAGGGCATGCGAGCTTGCTAACGGGGCTTAAAGATAAAAGCGAAGGCGGAGTTGTTGAGATCGTAGATAAAGATGGCAAAAAGCAGCTTGTTTTGGTAAACGACGGATTTTTGGAAGTTACCGAAGAAAAAACTACTATTCTAGCCACTCAAGCCGTAGCTATCGGAGGTGATAGCGAAAGCGCCGTAGCGAAGTCTTTGCAGCGCGCTAAAGATATGCTTGCGTCCATTAGCTCCGATGCGGCAAATTCCGCAGCGATTATGGCTAGAGTTGACGAATTCGCAAGGCAAAGTTAAATATGCTAGATCTAATTTTAAGTTATTTTACGAGAAGCACGTTTATTACGATATTTGTGCTTTCTTGGTTATCCATCTATTTTATCGTCACTTTTACGATTTTGATCTCTAGATTTGTAGGGCTTAGTGCGTGGCAACACCGCGAAGCAAAGGCACTCGAATCCTTGCTGATGGGTGGTAGGATTTCGCTTTCGGGCTCTATTTTTCAAAAAGTAAATACCGATAAAATTTCAAAAGAAGCCTTGGAAATTTATAAAGGCAAGGCCGAACGCGACTCCACTAGCGGACTTACTTGGCTATCTATCGTCGCCTCCACTTCGCCGTTTATCGGGCTATTTGGTACAGTCGTTAGCATACTTCACACATTTTCCAAGCTTGGCGACGGAAATTCCGGCATCGACACCATCGCTCCTGCGATCAGCGAGGCACTGGTTGCCACAGGATGTGGAATTTTTGTAGCGATCCCCGCATACACCTTCAGCTTACTTATAAAACGCAAAGCATACGAAGTTATGAGCATCATAAATCGTACGGCAGATATTTTGCTATTTAAAGCAAACACTGGAAAAGCTATTTAATGTATAATTTCGACGAAAATCCAGAGTTAAATATCACTCCGCTCGTCGATATTATGCTTGTTTTGCTAGCGATTTTAATGGTCGCGCAAACGGCGATTATCTACGATGAGAAGATCGAACTGCCTAGTGGCTCAAAAGCACAGGTTTCGGAAAATACCGCAGAATTCTTGCTTGTGCGTATCGGCGAAGATCGCAAGGTTTATATCGACAAAAGCTCGATGAGCCTAGCTGAATTCCCGGATAATCTCGTGCTGCTTAAAGGCACCGGCAAGTATAGCTTGGAAAAACCCGTCTATATCCAAGCCGATAAGAGACTCGTTTACGACGATGTGATGTTTGTTTTAAAGAGCCTAAAGCAGGCGGGTTTTACAAAAGTCGCACTTCAAACAAATGGCTAATTATTCAAATTTTACGGGGGTTAAATACGATAATTTTAAATCGTTTCTAATCGCTCTTTTTGCCTATCTGCTGGTGATTTTTGTTCTTTTATATCAAATTTCAAAGCCGCAGGAAAAATTTAAAAAATATACTGACAATCCCAACGATTATATGGATGTTACTTTTGATTTCGAAATAGATGATAAACTTCCGTCCGCGCCTGAAATCGCCAAAGAAACAAAGCAAGGCGAGTTTGAAAATAAGAATGTGAAGGACGTGCCGGAGGATAAAATTAAGACTACGGCGCAAGTAGTTCCGCCACCTCCGGTGCAGGCAAAGCCAAAAGAGCCCGAAAAGCCGAAGGAAGAGCCAAAACCGGAACCTAAAAAGGACGAGCCTAAAGCTGAGCCCAAAAAAGAGGAGCCCAAGCCTGAGCCTAAGTTGGAAGATAAACCTTCCGAAAAAGTAGTAGAGAAAAAAGAGGAAGTTAAGCCGGAGCCAAAAAAAGAGGAAAAACCGAGCTTGAGCGATCTTTTTTCGGATACGACCAAAGACAATAAGAAGCTTGAGGAGAGCGCTAAAGCTAGCGACGCCGTTCAGAGTAACAAAAAGTCCGATAAAGAAACCGCCACCTCTAGTGCTAAGGATAAAGCGGCATCTAAAAATGCTGTCGTCAAATCCGATAAGCTTGGCGGCAGGACGCAAAGGACGGGGGAATTTAACGCCTACCTCGGCGCGATAGAAAAGAGGCTTCAGGTTCTATGGAGCCGCTACGTAGCGACCACGAAAGATGATGCGACGATTATTATAACTTTCGGTGCAGATGGACGAGTCGTGGATTATAAAATCGATGAGCTGGGAAGAGAGACGGAATTTAACCAGAAGCTGCGGGATTTCTTGGATAATCTATCAACCCAAAGCTTTCCGAAGTCTCCGGATGGGGCGGCGCATGAGATCAAGACTAAGATGTCTGATGTGATGAAGTCGAATTAGAATTTTGTAAGGAAAAGAGTGAAAAAACTTTTTGGTATTTTTGTGTTTTGCTGTATGCTTTTTGCAGAAGATGTGGATTCTGCTAAAAATTCTACCTCTTCAAATTTAAACACTGAAATTCAAAATTCTAAAGAATTTAGGGCTTATTATGGAGATATTGCAAAGAAGCTAGAATATCTGTGGCTAAAACAAGATGCTACCACTAACGATGACGCAACGGTCGAGGTTACTTTCGGCGCGGACGGACGAGTGGTGGGTTATAAAATTATCGAGTTAGGTCGCGATATAAAATTTAACCAAAAGCTTGACAGATTTTTAAAGGGGCTTTCGAAGCAAAAATTTTCAAAATCGCCGGATAATAAACTTCATAAACTTAATATAAGATTAACCGAGATTGCGAAATCAAATTAAATTTAAGGAGAAAAGATGAAAAAACTACTTTTGATTCTTGCATTTTGTAGTAGCATTTTCGCAGCAGATGCGACCATGTCTATCGTAAACGAAGGGGTAAATCTACCTAAAATCGTCGTTCAAGATGCATCGAACCTTGCAAATTCAGAATTTGGCAACAAATTCTTTAAACTTATGGTGGGCGATCTAAAGGTCGGCGCGACTTTTGAAGTCAGCGACGAGTATCTACAAAGCAGCTATGATGCGGGTGCTTCCGATAATCTAGGCTCTAGCGGTGCCGCTCTGATCGTGCGCTACGCGGTAAGTGATAAAAGCTCGCCGATGAGCCTAAAAGCTAAAGTGCTTGAGGTAAACAGCGGTAGGGTGATGTATGAGAAGAGTTTTACGCTTTCAAATGCCGAAAAGTATCCGTTTTTAGCACATATGGCGGTATCCGAGATCGTCAAGCAGCTAGGGTACTCAAACGTCGATTGGATGAAGGAGATGATTTTGCTCTCTCGCTACACTTCGACGCGTGAGAGCGAGATCATGGTGGCTGACTATACGCTTACTTACCAGCAGGTTGTGCTTCGTGGCGGATTAAATATCTTCCCTAAATGGGCAAGCGCAGCGCAGAACGAATTTTATTATACCTACTATGTCAATAAAAATACGCCTGCTATCTATAAATTTAATCT
>NZ_CALIBB010000026.1 GCF_938045595.1 uncultured Campylobacter sp. | reverse complement strand
GCGCATACAAGCCCGCCTGCACCGATCTTTGCGACAAGACCGCGTGCGCGACAAAGTTTTAAAATTTTATCCGAAGCGCCGCCTTTTTGCGCACAGAGCCCAGCCGCGCCGTAGATAGCGAGCTTCGAAGCCTTGCGCGCTAGAGATCTCATCGCTAACCTACGATCGCACCGTTTTTTACGGGCGCGAGAGTGCTAAGCAGCGTAAGGCTGCCGTCCTCGGCGCTTAAAATCATGCCCTCGCTGCTATGTTTAAAAATTTTAGCGGGTTTTAAATTTGCCAGCACGCAGATCTGCTTGCCGACAAGCGCGGCGGGATCGTAAAATTTCGCGATACCACTGATGATTTGACGCGGCTTCTCCTCTCCTAGATCGATCATAAATCGCAACAACTTCTCGCTGCCTTCAATGTTTTCGCACTCCAAAATCGTGCCGACTTTTATAACGCATTTTTTAAAATCGTCTATTTTGATTTGGGCTTCGGTTGTCTCGCCTTTGGCTTCTTGCGCCGTAGCGCCCGAGCCGGAAGCGTTTGCGTTTAAGCTTGGAGCGCCTTTTGCCGCGGCGTCTGTGCTCGAACCGCTTGTAGAATTGACAGCGCCATCCAGTCTATCGTAGTCCGTCTTCGGCATTAGCTCGTGATCGATCTTGGTAAAAAGCGGCTCGCACGGCTTGGCCCTAAAATCTAAAATTTCGCCGCGAAGCACTAGCTTCTCATAAAGCGGAGTGGTTATTTCAAAGCCCAGAGTGTCCGCGATACGTGCCGCCGTCTTCGGCATCGCAGGGCTTAGCAGCACGGCAACTTTAGCCAAAATATTTGCGACCAATGCAACGAGAGCCAACGCCTTAGCCTGCTCGCCGTTTTTCATCAAATTCCACGGCTCGTATTTCGCAATCGAAGCGTTCGCAAGAGCAAGCGCCCTCCAAAGCTCCTCTAAGTATCTATTGGTAGCGACCTCCTCAAGCGCGCTAAGCGCGGCGCTCAGATAGGAGTTCGCCTCCTCGATCTCGGCGGTGAAAAATTTCATCACGTCTTTAGAATTTATGACGTAATCCGAGTATTTTGCGCTCATGCCGACGATGCGGCTGAGTAGATTTCCAAGCTCATTAGCAAGCTCGGAATTTACGCGGTTTATGATCGCTTTTTGCGAAAAATCGCCGTCTTGGCCGAACGGCACCTCGCGCAGCAAAAAATACCTAAACTGCTCCAGCCCATAGGCGTTTGCGACCTCGCGCGGATCCACGACGTTGCCCAGGCTTTTGCTCATCTTTTTGCCGTCGCGCGTCCACCAGCCGTGAGCTGCGATGCTGCGCGGCATATTTAGCCCCAGGCTCATCAAAAATGCAGGCCAATAAACGGCGTGAAAGCGCAAAATGTCCTTACCCACGATGTGCAGCGCGTCGTGCCAATACTCCATCCGCTCGCCGCCCGCACAAAATCCAAGCGAACTAAGATAATCCATCAGCGCGTCCAGCCAAACGTAAATCACGTGCTTCGGATCGTTCAGCTCGGGCGGAATTTTAACGCCCCAATCAAAGCCCGTTCGCGTAATCGAGAGATCCTTCAGCCCGCTTTTTACGAAGCTTACGACCTCGTTTTTTTTGCCTAGGGGCAGGATGCACTTTTCATCCTCGTACCATTTTAAAAGTCGCTCTGCATAGGCGCTAAGCCTGAAAAAATAGCTCTCCTCTTTTAAAATTTTAGTCTTTTTGCCGCAGTCGGGGCAATACTCGCCGTCGATTAGCTGAGCGGAAGGGAAAAAACTCTCGCAGCTTACGCAGTAGTTACCCTCGTATTCGCCCTTATAAATGTCGCCCTTTTCATACATCTTGCGAAATACGTTTTGCACCGCCGCCTCGTGCGCGGCATCGGTAGTGCGCGAAAACATATCATAGCTGATGTCAAACTCGTCCCACAGGTCTTTAAATTTAGCGCTTACGCCGTCTGCGTACTGCTTTGGGCTCTGAGCGTGCTTAGCTGCGGCCTCCTCGATCTTTTGGCCGTGCTCGTCGGTACCCGTTTTAAAAAAGACTTCGTGCCCTTGCAGGCGGTAAAATCTAGCCATCGTATCGGCGATGATCGTCGTGTATGCGTGACCGATATGCGGGACGTCGTTTACGTAATAAATCGGCGTCATTATGTATTTTTTCATCATTATCCTTGCGCTTACTTAAATTTGAGTAAAAATTTTATTAGTCCTATTGCGCGGCTGTGCCGGTATTAGAATTTAGCGTGTATCTTACGTATCCGGTCTCCGGCTCGATAGTAATACTAGCGGTCTCTCTTGCATCATTAGTAAGTGTAATAACGCATGGATTTTGACCCACAAAAAGCCTATCATATGGCACATTAGAGTTCGCTAACTGCCCCATTGGGCGACCGTAAGAATCAAAGGAGATGGTGTGATTGTTTCCATTACCGCAATTAGTAAATTGTATATTTCTTATATTATATGTTGCTCCTAAATTTAGCTTTTGATTCATTCTTGCACCATCAGTATTGGCAGGTTGCCTAGCAAAGCCCGAAGTAAGCAGTTTGTTAGGATTCTGCGGATCAGCTGCCATAGAATTTAGGCTATTTGGTTGTCCGTTTGAACCCGGGAAAGCTCCGTTATCCCAATATATATTATATCGCCATCCTGCTGCAGAGCCCGGTGCTCCTTGATCGGTAAATTGAATCCTCCAAAATCTCTTAAACCAATTAGGATCGTCAGGATCGAATTTGTTATCATTCATAGCCAGCTGCTGAGTATAGCGAATATGAGCAGCTACTTGATCTGCCGCCTCCACAAGGCTATTTCGATTGATTTGAGGCACCGCCACCGCCGCTAGAATTCCAACCACCACGATGATGAAAATCAGCTCTATCATAGTAAATGCTTTTTTCATAATTTTTACCTTTCATAAAAATTTTGTTTATATTTTAACATAAAATTTCGCAATTCGCACGCCTCGCTTGTAAATATCTATATTTTGTATCGAATTTTTATGATCCGAGACATATTCTGGCTCATCCGCATAGATAAAAGCGCTGTCTCCGCTAGGTAGTCCGTAAAATTTCAGGCGCAGGCAGAGCCTCTCGTCCTCGCAGCTTACGCTTTTTACTCCACGATTTTTTAACTCACTTGCCAGCTGCCTAGCTACGTCAAATTTATAGATGAAATGCCGCTGCGGTTTGTTTGCGAACATCGCCTCATACATCACATCGCTAAAAATCACTGCAAAATAGCTCACCGCTAAGCTTACTAACGTCACACCCACAGCGATCTTGTGAAAGGTGCGAAATTTAGGCAATCTAACGCGGTACGAATTAAACAAAACCCGAATGATCAGAGGCGTAGCGATGACGCAATACGGCAGCATCATCTCAAGCGGCACGCGCTGTCTTAGAGAAAAAAGCATCGTTAGACAAAGCGCACTTGTAGCGATGAACCATAGCAGGCTTTTTTCCTCTTTGATCCAAATTCTATAGATCGTATAGATGAAAAATAAAAACACGAGAGGCGAAAATGCGCCCGCAAAAACGCCCACGGTGTCCAGAAAATATCCCTTCGGCTTACCCTCCGAACTTACGTCGTAAAAAATCACGCTGAAGCTAAACAGCGCTATGCAAAGCAGCAAAAGCTCCTTTTTGCGCGTATAAAGCGCCCAAATTCCAAAGCCTACGTAGAGCATAAAAAACGCGCGATCGATCAAGGCGCAAACGGACAGAAGCACGAAAAGCGCGATATTGTATTCGCTCTTTGCAAAATAGATCGCCAGCAGTGTGAAAAAAACGATGATGCCCGCAGGATTTAGCAAGATCGCGCTGCTCATTGACGCAGGAAGCGCCATAAATAGCGCTGTAGCGACCACTCTATCGAAGCGACGCTTTAGAATAAATTTTGAAATTTTATAGATCATCGCGGCGTTTGCGAAGTGGATCAAAATAAATGGCACGCGCAGGGCGTAGTCGTTGCGCCCGAAAATTTCGCAGCTTAAATTTGCGATTAGCGAAACGAGGGATTTTTTCTCGTAAAAAATTTCGGCCTCGTAGTAGCTGATGCTTAAATTTGAAATCGCATAAAGCAAAAATATGCCCTGAAACAGGCACATTATAGAGATTACGAAAATTTCGTTTTGATAAAGCTTCTTCACTCTCATCCTTGCTGCGGGCGCTTTAAATTTACGGATAAATTCTACGGCCGAAATTTTATAAAATTTAAGCCGCCGAATCATTTAAAATTTAGCCGCTAAATTTAACCGCGCGCCGCTTCATTCCTCTATCGTATAATTTTCCCAAAAGAAATTTATCCACTCATCCGTCTTTGAAATTTTAAAATCGGGCTGGATAAGCGCCTTAGGTTTGTAAAAAATCACCGCGGTTTTAAGCTCTATTTGCGGGAATTTCTCCAGCAGCACGCGCTTGATCTCGACCATGCTGTCGCCGCTGTCGATGATATCGTCCACCAGCAGCACGCGCTTATAAAGCTCCAGATCGGGCACGTTGAAAACGTCGATGGTGTCGAGCTTTTTGGTGTCCGCGTAGTGGATAGAATTTATCGAAAATATCGTCCGCATATCAAGCGCATTAGCTAGCGCGTGACCGAATGTGAGCCCGCCTCTAGCGATCGCCACGATTGCATCGGGCATAAATTCGTCCCTAACCTGCTTTGCTATAACTCTTGCGTCGCGATCCATCTCGTCAAAACTATAAAATCTCATATCTTTCCTTAAAATTTAATGCATTAAAAATACTAAAACGCTAATCGCGCCAAGCGTCAAAACGCCGAAATTTAAATCTTTTATCCTGCGCTGAGCGAGTCTAACTACGATATAAGCGATAAAGCCGAAGCTTAAGCCGTTGGTGATCGAGTAGGTAAAAGGCATCAAAAATACTATAAAAAACGCAGGGATTAAAATTCCAGCGTCGTTATAATCGATCTTGCCAAGCTCGCTAAACATCAAAACCCCGACCATTACGAGGATAGGGTAGATCGCATTTGCCGGGATCGCCTTAAATAGCGGCAACATAAACAGCGTCAGCACAAAAAATATAGCGCAAAATACCGCGGTAAGCCCCGTGCGACCGCCCGCTTCTACTCCACTGGCGCTCTCGGCAAATGCAGTAACCGTGCTTGTACCGATAACGGCGCCTGCGACGCTACCTATCGCATCGGAGGTTAAATTTCTAGATAATTTTTTCATGCCGTCTTTGCTATTCTCTCCAAAAAGCCCCGCGCGGTTTCCTACGCCGGTTAGAGTGCCGATGCTATCGAATAGATGCGTGACGAAAAATGTGATTATAAAAGGCACGAACGCAAGCTTTAGCGCTCCGGGGATATCTAGCTTAGCAAATATCGGCGTTATGCCGCTTGGCGCGCTTACTATGCCATGCGGTGCGGGTGAAATTCCAGCCACCCACGCAACGCACGAAGTAATCAAAATGCTTAAGATAAACGCTGCCTTGATTCTAAGCACAAAAAGCACCAGAACGACCGCTAAGCCTAAAATCCCAAGCAAAACGTTTAGATCTTTTAAATTTCCTAAAGTTACTAGCGTCGCCTGACTAGGCGCGATGACGCCCATCTGCTTAAGTCCGATAAAGCAGATAAAGGCGCCGATACCCGCGCTTATGGCGCGACGCAGATCAAGTGGGATAGATTTGATAACCCAAACGCGAAAGTTCGTAAACGAAAGTACGGTAAAAAGCGCCCCGCTTATCGCTACGATGCCAAGTGCACTCTGCCACGGCATCTTCGCATCCACGCACAACGCAAAGGTAAAATACGCATTTAGTCCCATGCCGACGCTAAGCGCAACGGGGGTATTTGCAAAGAGCCCGTTAAATAGCGTCGCGATTATCGTAATAAGCGCGGTTGCCGTAACCAGCGCATCAAACGGCATACCTGCGATGCTCATAATATTAGCGTTTACCGGCACGATGTAAATCATCGCCAAAAACGTAGTAAGTCCCGCGATAAGCTCCTGTTTTACCGACGTTTTTGCCGCGGCGAGATGAAAGAATTTCTCCACTTGCTCCTCCTTTAGAATTTATTCGTAAATTTCGATCTGATTATACAAGCTGTCGCGCTCTACCGGCACAAAGCCTGCGGTGCTGATCATATCGATAAAATCGCGCTTGCTCTGACCTTTTTTGCTGCCGGCGCCGGCGCTGCTTTGAATGCTCTCGTTCTCAATCGTGCCGTCAAGATCATCCGCGCCAAAATCCTGCGCTACGAGAGCCAAGCTTAACGTCGAGGTCGCCCAATACGCCTTGATATGCGTGACGTTATCAAGCAGAATTCTACTAATCGCGATCGTTTTTAAAATTTCGACCGAGCCCAAAAAGCCCTTCACGTCCAGGTAGTTGTTCTCGCGCTGATACACGAGCGGAATGAATGCGTTGAAACCGCCGCCGTTAGCGCGAGAGAGGCTTTCATCTTGCAGCGCGCGGATGCGCAAGATGTGATCGATGCGGTGAGCGCGGCTTTCGATATGTCCAAAGAGCATCGTGGCGTTGCTCTGACGCCCGCGCGCATGCCACAGCGAGTGGATACGCAGCCATTGTTCGCTTGAGACCTTACCTTTGCAAATTTGATCCCTGATCCGTTCGTCAAAAATTTCAGCGCCGCCGCCGGGCATCGAATCCACGCCGCTTTGCATCATCAGCTCTATCGTCTCCTCGTAGCTCATCTTCCACTTTCGCCGCCAGTAATCGATCTCCGCCGCGGTCATCGCCTTGATGTGCAGAAGCGGATATTTTTGCTTTATCGCTTTGAAAATTCCCAAATATTGCTGCGGCGTAACGAATGGATTGTGCGAGCTTACGATATGAATCTCCTTCGTGCCGCGCGCCACCGTCTCGTCCACGATACGCATGATCTCATCATCGCTCATCGTGTAGGCGTTTTCGTTCTTGCGGTGCGCCGAAAATGCGCAAAATTTACAGGTATCTGCGCATAAATTCGAAGGATTGATATGACGATTTGCGTTGAAATAGACGTTTTTGCCGTTTTTTTCTTTGCGAATAGCAAAGGCGAATTTGCCCAGATCGAAAAGATCCAGATCCCATAATTTCACGCCGTCTTCGTAATTTAATCTCTCGCCGCTTTGTAGTTTTTCTAAAATTTCCATCGATTTCCCAAGCCAAATTTTGTGCTAATTATATAATTTTTTGCTTACAAAACGGATAAGCGGACTAAATTTAGAGCCGAATTTCGTTAATTTAAAATAGCGTAGTAAAATGGGCGCCAAATTTTAAACAAGGAAAGCAAAATGTGTGGAATCGTGGGCTACATAGGAAACGCCGAAAAGAAAAAAATCATAATAAACGGACTGAAAGAACTCGAGTATCGCGGATACGACAGCGCGGGCCTTGCCGTGATGGACGAGAGTGCGAATATAAAGTATTTCAAAGCGGTCGGCAAGCTGAATAATCTCGAAGAAAAGATGAAAGATTTCACTTCGCAAGGCTTTGGCGTTGCGATCGGACATACTCGCTGGGCGACGCACGGAAAGCCCACCGAGCTTAACGCGCATCCGCATTTTGGAGATTTTAGCTTCGTCGTGCATAACGGCATCATCGAAAACTACATCGAGCTAAAGGACGAGCTCGAAGCGGACGGCGTGAAATTTTTAAGCCAGACCGATACCGAAGTGATCGTGCATCTTTTTGAAAAAAATTTCAAGGCTAGTAACGACGCATTTAAGGCATATGAAGCCACAATTAAACGGCTAAAAGGCGCATACGCAACGCTTTTAATCACGAAGGCAGCACCTGGCGAAATTTTCTTTGCCAAAAACGCGGCTCCGCTGATCGTCGCAAAAAACGATAAAAACGAAATTTTCTTTAGCTCCTCGGATGCTCCGCTCATCGGGCTTGCGAATACGGCTGCGTATCTGGACGATCAAATTTACGGCGTTGCAAAGCTTGGGCAAATCGACATTTTTAAAAACTCTAAACCGCATAATTGCGCCTTTAGTGAGCTTCCGAAGGATAAAGGCTATGCGCAAAAAGATGGCTTTAGATTTTTTATGGAAAAAGAAATTTACGAGCAAGCGCAAGTTGTAACCGAAACGATGATGGGGCGTGTAATAAAGGGCGGCAAGATAAAATTTGACGAACTTGACGAGGCGCTGTTTGAGGGGATCGACGAGGTCGTGTTATGCGCCTGCGGCACGAGCTATCACGCCGCGCTCGTAAGCTCGTATCTTTTCGAGCGCATTGCTAAAATCCGCACGAAAGTAGAAGTCGCCAGCGAATTCCGCTATAAGGAGCCATTTTTGAATAAAAACGCCCTTTTTATCGTCATTTCGCAAAGCGGCGAGACCGCCGACACCTTAGAGGCGCTGCATATCGCTAAAAAAGCCGGTCTTAGAACGCTTGCGATATGCAACGTCGATAACAGCTCGATCGTGCGCATGGCGGGCAGCGTGATCCTAACCCGTGCAGGCATCGAAAAGGGTGTGGCATCTACAAAGGCTTTTGCGACGCAGGTTATGGTGCTATGGATGTTTGTGGTGTATCTTGCAAATCTGCGCGGCACCGTCTCTGCCAAAAACAACGCGAGCGAAATTTCGGCGATGCTTCATATCCCGCAAATTTTAAAGATCAAAGACGGCTTGCAGGATAAAATTTACCGCATGAGTAAGCACTATCTGCACGGACACGGCTTTTTCTTTATCGGGCGCGATATTTTCTATCCGCTCGCTCTTGAGGGCGCGCTCAAGCTCAAAGAGATCTCCTATCTGCACGCGGAAGGCTATCCAAGCGGCGAGATGAAGCACGGACCTATCGCTCTTGCCGATTCTAATCTCTTTACGGTTGCGCTGATGCCAAAGCATTTGCTCTACGAAAAAACGAAAAGCAATGTCGAAGAGCTTGCCGCGCGCGATGCGTATATTTTAGCTATCAGCCCGGAAGAGCCCGAGATCGCGGATGATTTTATCAAAACAAGCGAGCAGAGTCACGCGATGAGCGAGTTTTTTGAGATGATGATAATTTTACAAATTCTAGCTCTTGAAATCTCCGTCAGACTTGGCAATGACGTGGATATGCCGCGAAATTTAGCCAAAAGCGTCACCGTAGAATAATCGTTTTTTAAGTTCATTTTGACTAATATTTCTCATTAAAAAATCGGGGAATGTTAGTATATGAGACTTATTGGATTTATTAGAGGTGAAAATGTCATAGTCGCCACGGGCGGGGTCGAGTATAGCTACGAAATGCTAGGCGAGCGCGATCCTAGCCTAACCGACGGCGATGAGGTAAGCTTCGACACGCTAGCATCCAGCGCGATAAATATCGAGCGCGTGGACACGTCCAAATCCAAGGATCATGCGGCGCAAAAAGCGGCTTCACAGGCAAAAGAAGCCACAAAGCAAAATAACAACTGGATTTCTGATCCTAAAAATTTCATAGAGATAGACGCAGCAGAGCAGTCGTCTCCTCAAAATTCCGCCGAAAATATCGCAGAGGATAGATCCGCCGCAAAAGCAACAAAAATCTCGAAAAAATTTAAAAAATTCAAACTTCCTCGCAAAACCAAACCCGCGAGTGCAAAAAAACCGAAATTCTTTGGATTTGAGTTCGTCCAAACCGACGATCTGCGCACTACGCAAAGCGTCGAGAGTAAAATTTATACTTCATCTATCCGCAAGGAAGGGCTTAAATCCATAATCCTGCCCATAGCGCCAATAGTCATTATTTTGATATTCCGCTCGCAAATCGCAAGCATATTTCTATCTTTTTCGCAGATCGAAGCTTATGTCAATCAAGATACGGTTTATATGGTAATGGATCTGCTGATTTTCCTTAGTTTTGCGCTATTTTATCTGCTGCCGCTTAACCGCGCGATAAACCTACTCTCCATAGCGACGCACGATCAATACCCAATGCGTCAAATGGCGAATTACAACGTCTTTATCATCCTGTGCGTCATCTCTACGATCCTGCAGGATAAGAGCCTGGGGCTGGATGAGTTCGAGCAGTTTTTCATCTGCGGCGTGATCGGATTTGGGCTAATTTCGTTTTATTATAAGTTCAAGGCGTTTGCGTTTATGTTTTTCAAAACCGCAGGCTCGATCCTATTTGCCCCCGCGCTGCTTGTGGAGCTCGCGGCTATTATTTTCATCGGCATCGGCGACCGCTATACTGGCGCATCGATGAAATTTATGGAGCTTACAGGGCTATTTTTTGCGAGCACGGCATGGAGATACATCATAATCTTTATCGTTATGTCGCCACTTTATTTCCTTGGATTTTGCATGATAAGGCGGATTAAAAAATAATTTTACAAAATTTTACCGCAGATTTGGCTGCGATGAAATTCTACTATGATAGAATTCTGCTCAAAATTTCATTGCAAAATTTAGCACGAAGACAGAATTTAGTGGAAATTCGAACTTTATCAAAGTAAAATTCTACCGCATTGAAATTTTATCGCAATAAAATTCCATAATTTTAGGCGTAGATCATACCATAAAGCAATATATGTGTTTTATACGCGTAACGCACGGCTTATACAAAAATAACACCAATGCCTGCGAAATTTCGATGCAATGCCCCTTATTTGACAAAAGCCGTGGCAATTTGACATCGCGTCTGTAAAATCCTACCGCTAAATTCCATCTTTAAATCTCGCGCGCTCAGCACATATCGACGCAGAATTTTATCCACGCAATTTGGCGCGAAATTCAAAGCTAAATTTCACATCGCATTCTACGGCGAAATTCCAAGACATAACTCTATCATAATAAAATTTTGCCGAAATAAAATTCTAATCGATACGAAAGCCTAAGCGCGGATTTAAATCAAATTTAAAGTTATGGGCTCTGCACTCCGCAGCTCTTAAAATTTCACTGCCAAAATTTTGTCGCGTTTAAATTTAGCCGTCCGCGCGCCGTATTAAAATTCCGCTCGTTGCCGCCGCAGCTAAATTTAACTACCGCGCTAAATTCCGTGCCCTCGCCTGCTGAAATTTAATCTCGTGCGCCGCTTCGTGCAGCGTAGAATTCCCGCCTAAACTCGGCAAACCGCCCGTGCATGATCGCCTCTCTCATATCTGCGGCAAGGCGTAGGTAGAAGTGCAGATTGTGAATGCTCGCGAGGCGGTAAAAGCTAAGCTCGCGCGCGCGAAATAGATGATTTAGGTAGCCGCGGCTGAAGCGCTTGCACGTGTAGCAGTCGCAGTGCGGATCGATCGGATCGTGATCGCTGATAAAGCCCGCGTTTTTGATGCTGATCTTGCCGAAGCTCGTAAATAGCGTGCCGTTGCGCGCATTTCGCGTAGGCATTACGCAGTCGAACATATCCACGCCGCGAGCGACATTTTCGACGAGATCTTCAGGCGTGCCGACCCCCATCAAATAGCGCGGGCGCGCCGCATCGACGTATGGCATCATGGCCTCTACCGTGTCGTACATCAGCTCGTTTTTCTCGCCCACGCTAAGCCCTCCGATCGCAAGCCCGTCAAAGCTCATCTCGCACAGCGCTTCGGCGCAAAATTTACGCGCCTGCGGGTCGGTGCCGCCTTGGATGATACCGAAGATGTTTTGATGCGCGTGCAGGCCGCGAGATTTCATGGCCTCGTGATAATCTATCGCCTCGCGAGCCCATTTTATCGTGCGCGCGACGCTTAGATCGATACGTTTTTTAAGCCGCGATCTATCATCGCTGCTAAGCGCGCCCGGCTCGCGCGGCAGCTCCACCAAATCGTCCAAAATCATCATAATATCGGAGTTTAGCTCATACTGCGTATCCAGCACCGAGCGCGGCGTGAAATAATGCATGCTGCCGTCGATGTGGCTTTTAAATTTTATGCCGCCTTCGTCATTTTTGGTGTTTGCGCGCAAGCTGAAGGCCTGAAAGCCGCCGCTATCGGTCAGAAAGCTGCGGGGAAATTTCGTAAATCCGTGCAGCCCGCCGAACTCCGCCACTACCCGCGAGCCGGGGCGCAGATACATATGATAGGTGTTAGCAAGGATGATCTGCGCGCCTAAAAGCTGCTCTACGTCCGTCGCATCGAGCGCTTTGACCGCGCCCACGGTGCCGACCGGCATAAAAACGGGGGTGCGGATCGTGCTGTGCGCCGTGCGGATCGTGCAGGCGCGCGCCGCGCCATCTGTGGCGTCTATTTGAAAATCCATCTTGATCCTTTAAATTTAGCTTCTTGCGCGCACTCGGCGCAAAATTTTAAAAAGCGATTGTAGCGAAATTTAAATTTGCGGCAGATAAAAGCGGGTGAAAAATTTAAAGGATATTTGAGGTGTTTGCGGATTAAAATTTCGGTAGCTAGCGACCGACACAGCCGCTAAATGTAAAATTTACTGGCTCTCTTATAATTAAAATTTAATCGAATGTTGCGAATTTAGCGAGCGCGGCGGTATTAGATCACGGCGCGCTTTATATTATAAATTTAAAGATGTACCGAGATAAAATTTCACGGACTTATGAAGCAAATTTTATAGCTATAACGCTACCATTAAATTTCTCCGCACCGCATGAGTCGGCAGCGCCCTTTAAATTTGAAACTTCGCTCTTTTCATCGCGCGCGCTAGAAAATCCGCTAAATTTATGACCATTACGGCCGCACAGCTGTTTTTCGCACGGCACGCCGTCGCCGTCGCCGTCGGTATGCTGGGTGCCGCCCTCCTGAGCCCTGCCACACTCTCGCAGATACCGCGTCGCCTCTTCGCAGCTGCTAAACTGCGAGCAATAGGTCTTGGCGTTGCAATCCAGCCCCAAAGCAAGACTAGCCAATACCGAAAACAATAAAACTAATTTCATCGTCTTTCCTTAAAATTTTGATGGAATTGTATGGATAAATAGATAAATAATTAATAAAATAGTAAATTTAGCCGCAAACGGCGTAAATTTCACCGCTTACGACGTTTTATTCGGCGGCTGCGTCTAAAGAAATTTAGCGGCTTTAGAGTTTCTTTGCACTTTCAAAAGCCGCGACGCACTATACCGCTAGGCGCTTGCGCGCGCGAGGCTTTCTTTTTAGGGGCGCACTTTTTGTAGGAGCGCTTTTGCCGTCCGATAAATTTTTCAAAGCTAAATTTGCTACGGATCTCTTTCTGCCCCTGCTTTTTGCTTTTCTATTTTGCAAAAACTCGCTGTACGGCGAGCCGTAAAGGCTAGCGTGCCAGATCGCGCATCCTAGCATCACTAGGCCGGAAATTTTATGCAGTCGCGACGCGCGCGCATTCATATCTAGTGCCGTTAGAGCCGTGATGCCCATACTCACTCCCAGCGCCGTTTTAGCCACTTTGCGCTGAAAGTTTAGATCCAAAATTTTATCTTCAATGCTCAAATTTTACCCCTTTGATGGAATTCAGTAGTAGTCCTATCGTCGTGCCGTTGTGCAGCAGCGCCGTAGCTACGGGACTTAGCGCGCCGAAGGTCGCCAAAAATAAAATGATCGAATTTATCCCCACGGTGGCGTTGAAATTTCGATTTACGAGCCGCAGCGTGTCGTTGGCCAGCGCCTTTACCTGCGCGACGCCCTCGATGTCGTTTTTCAAAAGCCCGATCTGCGCGGAAGCCTTGGCGATCTCGGCGCCGTTTAGCATGCTGATGCCGATATCCGCCTTCATCAGGCTCGGCGCATCGTTTATGCCGTCGCCCACGAAGACTACCTTTCGCCCCTCGGCTTTCAGCTGTTCTAAGATTTCGGTCTTTTGCGTCGGCAACAGCTCACCGTAATAGCGATCTACGCCGAGCTTTTTGGCTACGGCGCGGGCTTTTGATTTCACGTCGCCACTTAACATGACGATCTGCTCTGCACCCAGCTCACGGAGCCTAGCTATGACGGCGCGAGCGTTTGCGCGCACCTCGTCTCTAAGCCCGATGAGCCCCAAAAGTCTGCCGTCAAATGCGATGTAAAGCAGCGCGAGCCCCTTTTGCATCGCAAGATCGATGGTCTGCTCATGCGCCGCAAAC
Organism: uncultured Campylobacter sp.; assembly: GCF_938045595.1. Taxonomy (GTDB): domain Bacteria; phylum Campylobacterota; class Campylobacteria; order Campylobacterales; family Campylobacteraceae; genus Campylobacter_B. The sequence goes on along the minus strand of NZ_CALIBB010000026.1, from coordinate 13,818 downwards.
GAGATCATCTCGTCGTCTTCGAGGAAGTGGCGCGAGCCGATGATGAGCTTTTTGCCTTCGATGCTGGTCTTAACGCCGTGAGCAACGACGAATTCCACCTCGTCGTGGTGTTTGTGGATAAAGCCATGCTTTTTAGCCGCATCCACGATCGCCTCGGCTACGGGGTGAAAGTAATGCTCCTCGGCGCTCGCGGTTAAATTTAAAATATCGTTTTTGCTAAAGCGCTCGTCAAACGATATGATCTCGGCGACCTCCAGGTTGCCGTACGTAAGCGTGCCCGTCTTATCGAATACGAAGGTATCGGCGCTCGCAAGCGACTCAAGAGCCTTGGCGCCTTTGATCAAAATCCCGTTCTTGCCCGCCTTTGAAATGCTTGACTTAAAAGCAACCGGCGTAGGCAACTTAAGCGCACACGAGTAGTCCGCCTGCAGCACCGAAGCTACGCTCATAAAATTTCGATTTATCAGATAGGACACGCCCGCAAGCCCGAAGGTTACCGGCACGAGCTTGTAGGCCAGGTGGGTCGTATGCATGCCGATGCTGGAGCGCTCATTCAGCGACGCCGTGATGTAGTGCTTGATGCGCTGCGTGGAGGTGTTTTCGCCGACGTTTTCCGCCCAGATACGGATCCTGCCCTCCTCCACGATCGTGCCGCTTAGCACGCTATCGCCGCGAGATTTTTTCACCGCGACCGACTCGCCCGTCATATTGGCTTGATTTATCATCGCTTCGCCGCTTACGACGTGTCCGTCCACGGCTATAACGTCGCCCGCTCCCACGACCACGATATCGCCTACCTTTAGCTTGGAAGTTGCGATTTTGACCTCGGTCTTTTTGCCGTTTTGATCTATCTCGACCCACGCCTCGGCGATGTCCGGGCGGGCGAGCTCGCGGATCAGATCGTCGCTTTTATAAACGGTGCTTTCCTCCATGTATTCGCCAAGAGCGAGCATCGCGTTGGTGCTGTTTGCGGCAAATACGTCGCCGCGAGCGAGCGAAATCCCCACAGCAGCAGCCTCCAAGCCCTTTGAAGTAAGCCCGTGGCGAAAGCTTTCTTTAATACCCTCTTTTAAGATAGGCACGCACGCTACTATGCTAAATGAGCGCGCTAAAGGCGAAGTGCGAAAGATTAAATTTCCCCCCAACGCAAGAAGCGCTAAAATAAATTCGTTTTTGCTTGGCAAATTTTTATGGTTAGCGGGGATAATTGATTTTAGCTCGCTTAAATTTAAATCTTCAAGTTGCTTTAGAATTCCCGCCTTATTTGCACCCGCGTCAAGCCTAAGGATCAAAGAGCCGATTTTAGCGTTAAATCTAGCTTCAGTTACGCCTTCAAGCATCGCAGCAGCTTTTTGCAGCGCGCTCGTATCAAGCCCTTTAAAGCCCGCGACCTTTATGCGTAGTCTAGTTTTAGTCTCATGTAAAATTTTAAAATTTTGCATAAACTACTCTTGCATCTCTGCCTTGGCGTCTTCGAATCGCTCCTTCATCTCTTCAACGCCCATCTGAAACATCTCGGTACCCTTTGCGATGAGCTTAAAAAGCTTTTTTTGCGCGTTTTCGTCGGTGAGAAAATAGGTCGCCGCAGCCCCTAGAACGATGCCTGTGATAAATGAGTTGCTACCGAATAAGCCGTTCGCGTTTTGCCTGCTACTCATGGAATTAAAAATTCCACCGAAAGCGGAGCCTTGAGTAGAATTTACATCACTTGAGCTTTGGGCGACGGAATCTTTATTATCCGAGCCATTGTCAGAAACTGAGCCGTTAAAAGGTGCGGAATTTACCCGCTCATTTATCCATTTTGCCCAACCGCCGAGCTTATCATCGCCGGCAAAGCCGCCCGCAGAGTCGCTAGAATATTTATTGCCACCAAAATCGTAATCGTCTAGAATTTCTTTCAAATCTTTTTTTGTGATATACGGATTACTCATTGCCTACCTTAAGAATAAAATTTCTACCCGCAATGAGCGCGCCTACGCATACTGCGACGCCTGCCGCTGCGCGTAGATACTCGCCTTGTACGAGCTTATTTGCGCTGTAAATCGCGCCGCCGCCGATGATACCGCCGCTTAGCGCTATATCTAGCGCATCTCGAATCGCTTTAGACTTGCTCTTGCCTTCTTTTGCTTTAACGAGCTCTACGGCGCAACCGCCGATCGCCCCTGCTATAGCGCCGCTTAAAACGTGATCCAGCGGCGAACGCTGTGTCGTAAGTGATCTATTCATTTAGGCCTCTATTTTTCTGATTTATCGTCTGCGGACGTAAATTTAGCCGAAGAATTATCGTCCATTTTTACGATCTGCGGGATATTAAGCGGAGTAGTAGATGCTGCGGATGTCTCACCTACCGGTGTTGCGCCAGTCTTAGCGCTCGCGGTGGATTTTTTAGTTCTTTTAAATCCAGGTTTTGGTCCCGGCTTTTTTCTGGTTTTTTTTGCAGTGCTATCGCTACTTGTCGCAGCTTTTTTACCGCCAGACTTTCTTTTACTTTTTACCGCCTCAGCGACATCGTCTAGGCCTTCTTTGGCTTCCGCAAAAATTTCTTTTGATTTTTTGCTTAATTTTTCTGCTCCGCCTTTGACGCTATTTTTTAGCTCCTCGACGCTTTTACTGCTAACGATTTTATTCGCACCTTCTTTGATTTTATCTCGATTGTTATAAGCGTAAACCGCCGCACAACCAAGCGCAAAACCTGCTAGAAATGGGATCGGCATTTCATTCTCCTTGTGTTAAGATTATAAAGTCATTTTATCAACTTTACATAGATTTTGATATTATAGCGACTTTTTTAGATTTTTGCAATCCTAATTTAATTTTTCTGCAAAATTCCTTTAATTAAATTGGAAAATGCGCTATTTAAGATATTTTGCAAATCGTATTTTTGAAATATCCGCTCTAATTCCTGCGGATTTTTTAAAATTTCATTTAACAAATCAGTTAAATTCAAAGAATTTGAATCAACCTCGCATTTAGAATTTAATTCTTTTAAAATCGGCAAAATTTCATTATACGAAACCGCCTGCGCCTTATACAGCAGCTCTTTAAATTCCGCGTTCTTGCACGAATTAATTAGATCGTCATAAAACATCATAGAGCTTTTTTCTATCAAAAGTGCCGAAGCCAAAAACTCATTTAGACCTTTTGCAACCAGTGCCTCACTGCTATTTTCAGGAGGCGTAGCACCAAGCCCGCAAGAATTTGCAAAATCTAGCATCCGCTCAAGTAATCCAGCTCGTAAAGATAGAATCTCTCCTAACTTTTTATCTTGAAATTTAACTGCGCCCAGCGAATAAAACTGAAAAATTTGTGCCTCTTTTTCGAGCAAAAGAGCGATATTTGCAATTTGAGCCTCATTTAAATTCCGAGATTTATTAGAAATTCTACGCGATTTTTTGGTGCTACGCAATGCTTCTTCGCTCAAGAAATCGCCTCTATATTGGAATTTACGAGCGCTATTAGCTCAGGCGAACTGATGCCGCTTAAAAACTGCTCCCAAAGGTGCATCGGAAAAATATTTTCGTCGTAGTGAATCGTCAGCGAGCCGATTAGAGAGTTAAATTTATACTCTTTTATCCCGCGAATTGCAGCTATTTTAGCCTTCAGGCTCTCCTCGCTCACGCTATCTCGCAACTCCCTAATCTTGGGACTTACGCGGATACGGATACGACCTTTGCTGTGGCTGATTTTGCTAAAATACTTATGAAATTCCAAAATATCGTTGTGATTTATTTTCATATTTTTCCTTAAATTTGCGCCCAAATAATATCATAAATCATTTAATTCCTGCTAAATTTTGCGAATTATTTGCGTTTAGGACGGAATATTTTTATCTTATTTTCATCCGCTGTTATGTAATTTCCTCCCATTAAATCAATACAATACGGCACGGCAGGAAATACCGGCAGGAGGCACTCTTTAATCGCTTTTGGATTGCCAGGTAAGTTTATAATCAGAGATTTTTTGCGGATCGCTGCTATCTGGCGCGATAAAATTGCCGTAGGCACGATCTTTTGGCTTTCTGCGCGCATTAGTTCGCCAAAGCCTGGCATTAATTTCTCACTTACCGCCTCGGTCGCTTCAGGCGTTACATCGCGTGGAGCAGGACCCGTACCGCCCGTGGTTAGCACCAAATCACAACCCGCTTCGTCGCAAAGATAAATCAGCTTATCTTTGATCAGCTCTAGCTCATCTGGAACTATTTCATAAAAATACTGCTTCTCACAAGTTAGCCAATCATCCATCACGGCAATTATTTCTTTGCCTCCTAAATCCTCGTAAACGCCACCGCTAGCGCGATCACTTATCGTTAAAACACCTATTTTTACCATTTTCCTCTCCTTTATTGGAATTTTAAAATTTAATCGAAATTTAGCGTGCCGTCTTGCGGCTTTTCTTCAGAGCTTTCGCTATCTTTTTCTGACTTTTGTAAATCCTGCTCCTGCGCAGAAGCGCCCTCTTGCTCCACACCATCAGATTCGCAGATCTTTTGAACATCCTCGAAAGTTATGAACTCATAGACGAAAATTTGCTTTGAAATTTGATTTAGCTTATCCTGCATCGTGCGGATTATCTCGCTTACCTCGTCGTAGCAATCTTGCAAAATTTTATTCACGCTCTGCGCGCTAGGGGTAAAGCTATCGCCCATCGCGAGCTCAAAAACCATCTTTTGCGCCAGCGCGATAGCCTGTTTTACGTCTCTAGCAGAATTTGAAAAAGCGTCGTTTTTATGGATCTGTAGCGCTGCCATGCCGCTTAAAAGCACTTTAATTTGATTTAAAATTTGCGTTTTGGATTCGATCTCGAAATCCTCGTTTAAAAATTTATCGTTTAAAAGCTCGATCTTTTCGAAATCAAACGAATACCAATACGCGCTAAGCGCCTTTGCGCCCTGATAGAACGCCTGGATCTCCTTTTCGTATTCGGTTAGAATTCTACTTTTTTGCACGCCGTAAAAGACCCTCATTCGCACGTTTTCAAAATCGCTAAGCTCGATCGTATCGCTGCCGCGCTTAAGAGCGTTGATCGCGGCTTCATTTACCAGCGTCGCTACCCCCGCGCCGCTAAAGCCCACGCAGAGGCGGCTTACTTTGTTGATATTCGCGCTGCATCTTTTACCCTCGAGATAAATTTTTAAAATTTCAATGCGGTCTTTGTAGTTCGGAAGCCCGATGAAAACGCGCCTATCAAAGCGCCCCGAGCGCAATAGCGCGTCGTCGATCAAATTTATTTTATTGGTTGCGCCGATTACCATCACGCCGCTATTTTCCTCAAATCCGTCCATCTCGGTCAGCAGCTGATTTAGCGTCGCTTCTCGCTCGTCGTTGCGCCCGATACCGCGCTTGCCGCCGACCGCGTCGATCTCGTCGATAAAAATAATCGCGGGCGCGCAGGATTTAGCCTTAGCAAACAGCTCGCGAACCCGCCTAGCGCCGACGCCCACAAAGACCTCGGCGAAGCTTGCGCCGCTTTGGTAAAAAAACGGCACGTCCGCCTCGCCGGCTACGGCTTTTGCGATAAGCGTTTTACCGACGCCCGGCTCGCCGATCATTAAAATTCCTTTCGGCAGCTTGATGCCGAAATTTCTGTATTTTGCAGGATTTTTTAAAAAATCCACGATTTCGATTAGTTCGTCCTTAACCTCGCTGATGCCCGCGACGTCGCTAAATCTCACGTCGCTAACGCTTGGCGAAAGATCACCGAGATCGCCGCCCGAGCTAGCGCTCTGACGCGCGGCGCCGTCCATCTTGCGGCGTCTAGCCAAAACGGTTTCAAAATAATATACGAAGAGAAAAAATGCGAACGTAAAAATTACCAAAATCGCGCTGATACCGCCGCTTTCGCTATCCTCTTCCTTCGTAATCAAAGCGTGGTTGGACAGCTCTTTTAAATTAACGATATCGGTTAAAATTTTATAGCGTTTGCCGTCATAGGTAAAATTTAAATTGCCGTCCTCGATATGCGCGCGTTTGATCTGATCTGCGCGGACTAGCTCGCTAAATTCGCGCTCGGTGATGTATCGCGAATCGTCTTTAAAATAAACGATCGAGAGCAAAACGATAAGCAACACTAAAAAAATCAGAATTATATTTAGCTTGCTTTTTTTGATTTTATGCAAAATTTCCATCAAATTTAACCTCATAATCTCTTATCTCCATCCATTTTTTCGACAAATCCTCATCGCTTTCGATCCAAATTTTATCATAAAATTGATCATATCCTTCATAAAACTCTCCGTTTTTCCGCTCGATCAGCACATTTAGCGGCACCTTGTGCGAAAGACGAAATTTATAATTATTCAGCGCCGTTATGTTTTGTAGCATCTTTAGCCGTGCCTTCGCCGTTTTACCGTCTATGCGGCCTTTTAGCGACGCCGAGGCGGTGCCTTGCCGCGGCGAAAAGATAAAGGCGTGCAGGTGCGTGAGCGGGAATTTTTTGAAATTTTCTACCGCTTCGAGCCAAATTTCTTCGCTCTCGCCCGGATGCGCGACGATAAAGTCCGTCCCCAGCGCAAACCCGCGCTCCGCAAGCTCGCAAAAAAGCTCCAAATCCCTTAGCGCGGAATTTCGGCGGCGCATTATACTAAGCATCTTTTGCGAAGTGTGCTGAAGCGCAATGTGCAGATGCCGCTCCAGCCACGGCTCGGATAAAATTTCGCGAAAGCTCGCATCTATCTGCGAGGGCTCGATACTGCCTAGGCGGATACGGCGAATTCCGCGAATCGCGCCCAGCTTTTGAAGCAGCGCGCCCAGGCTCGTGCCTGCGGTCTTGCCGTAGCTTCCGATATTGGTGCCGGTTAGCACGATCTCGCTAAAGCCGTTTGCGGCAAGGCTCGCCGCCTCTTTTAAGATCGCGTCTTCAGAGCTGCTTCGCGAGCGGCCGCGCACGGAGGGGATTATGCAGTAGCTGCAGTTAAAATCGCACCCCTCCTGAATTTTAATAAAGGCCTTGGTGTGATCCTCGTAGTCGCTTACTAAATTTTTTTCGACACTACTTAAATCGCCGATATCGTAAAATTTTGACTCCGAGCCCAAAAACTCGTCGATTTTTTCCTTTTGCGACATCCCGAATACGCCGAAGACCGCGCCGTTTTTATACAGCTCCTCGCCGCGCGATACCGCGCCGCAGCCGGTTAGCAATATCTTTTTACCAAGGCGGTTCATCTTATTTACGTAGTTTCGCACGTCTGCGTCGGCGCCGTTCGTAACGGTGCAGGAGTTTATCACGACGACGTCCGCGCCCTGCTCGTCGTGCGTGATCTCGCCCGATTTGAGGTTGCTTTTGATAAGCTGAGTGTCGTAGATATTGGTGCGGCATCCAAACGTTTTAAAATAAATTTTCAAATTTCGCTCCCGAATCCGCTTCCTGTGGCAAAGCCCGCGCCCTGCGCCACTGCGTTTAAATTTTGCGAGCCTTGCTGCTCCGAGCCGAGATCTTGCGCCGCAAAATTTCCGCCCGCAGCCGCATAATTTTTGCCGTTAAAAAGCGTGTAAGCAGGATAGGCGATCTTGATGTCGGGCTCGCTTCTTAGCGCGTCTAAAATTTCAGCCGAGATGTTGCTGCGAAGCCCGAGCGTCGCGTAAGAGTTCGTCATATACCAAACCGAAATTTCAATGCCGTATGGCTCAAAAAAGCTGAAAATTCTAGGCTCGACGTTTGGATTTTTGATGCTGTATTGCGAGCGCAGCTTGCCCATCTGCTTTTTGGCGATGTCAGTGTAGCCTTTGGAATACTTCCGCACGATGTTTTTTATGAGATACATCGCCTTTTTATGGTTGCTATCAAATGTTAAAAGTATGCTAATACCGTCCCAGACGGTCTTAAGCCCGCTATGGGTGTAGTTTGAGATAAGATCGGTAAAAATATAATTATTCGGTATGAAAATTACCCTGCCCGCGCGTTTATTTTCTCTCCACGTAGTCATAGTAACGTCCTCAAAAATCGTCATCCTAAGTACCGAAATATCGATAATATCGCCTACGTAGGTCTCGCCGTTTTTATGCACTCTGATGCGATCGCCCACGCGAAAGCTGCCGCCAAGCACGATCGTAAGCCAGCCTAAGGAGCTCATAAACATATCTTTCATCGCAATCGCAAGACCTGCCGAGGCAAAGCCCAGAACCGTCACGAAATGCGTCATATTCTCGATGTAAGAAAAGAGCAGTATCAGCGCAATCAGCGTGAAATTTAAAACATTGATAGCTTTATTTACGATATAAAAATTCTCGTCGTTTTTGATATATTTTTTCGCCACTACCTTGCATAAAAACGACAGCGCAATGACTACGAGTATCCATACGGCGATGTTTCCCGCGCGCTTGATCTGCGCTTTTATATCGGCGGTCTGCACGGCGATTTGGGAGTTGATCTTTTTTTCATAAACGTCGTATGTGGTCTGTGCGATCTCGTATGCGGAGCTAAACTCGCTAAGCTCGTAATCTAAGCTTTTAAGCTCCGCCACGGCGCTTGCGTCCGTATCAATCTGCATCAAACGCTCATATAGCGCCCTTTTTGCTTCAAGTTTATCGATTAAAGCTTTAATATTTTCGATGGCGTTTTTCTGCTCCATCTTTTGAGCTTGCAAATTTCTAATCGTAGAAAAACCTGAAATTATCGAAAAAGGATTTGTAATGCGCGCAGGCTCTGGAGTTTCAGGCATCGCGATGATATCTAAAAACGGAGATTTTTCATACTCTTTTAGCAGTATGAGCTGCTCTTTTACGGCGCGAAGTCTTTTTTGAATCTCTGCGATCTTATCGGTGCCGGCGCTCTTTTTTAGCTCCGCTTCGAGCTGGCTGGATTGCTTTTGTAAATTTTGATAGCCGATGAAATTTGAAAAGCGCGAAATCCAGATATTATTTTTGATCTCATCGTCAATAACACGGATCTGATCTTTTAGCGACGCGGATAGCTTGGAATTTTCATCTTTCTTCTCACTAGCGGCAGAGCTAGCGTTAGATTCTAAGCGCGTATGCGCGGCGGAGAGCGTAGAATTTGCCTCGCAAAATGCAAGATTAAAAATCAAAAAAATAGCTGCAAGCGCTCTCATTCAAACTCTTTCAGCGCTGCGATTACTTCATCTTTTGCGATCTCTTTGGAAGCGTAGAATTTACCAATGCCGTCGGGCAGGATAAATTTTATCTTGCCGTTTTCGCTCTTTTTATCGAGAAAAAACAGCTCGTAAAATTCCGCCGCATCCTCTACGTGGAATTTTATCGGAAGCGCGAATTTTTGAAGCACTTTACGGATCTGCTCCTCCTCAAGCTCGTTTAATTTATCAAGACGGCGTGCTAGCGCATTTGCCATCACCATGCCGATCGCCACAGCCTCGCCGTGCAAAAATTTTTTATAATTAGTAATTTTTTCGATAGCGTGAGCGAAGGTGTGTCCGTAGTTTAACACCGCACGCACGCCACTTTCGCACTCGTCTCGCTCTACGACGTCCGCTTTAATCTCCACGCAGCGCGCGATTACGTGCGAAATTTCATCGGCGCTTTTTAGATCGTGCGTCTCGAAAAATTTAAATAGTTCGACATCAAAGCATACAGCCATCTTTACCGCCTCCGCAACGCCTGCGGCAAACTCTCGCGCAGGAAGTGTCGATAAAAATTTGCTCTCGCAATAAACCGCGCGCGGCTGATAAAATGAGCCGATTAAATTTTTGCCGAAGCGATTATTCACGCCCGTCTTGCCGCCGACGCTTGCGTCCACTTGCGCTAACAAGGTCGTAGGTATATTGATAAAATCGATGCCGCGTTCATAAATGCTCGCGCAAAAGCCCGTTATATCGCTAATGACACCACCGCCAAGGGCGATGAGCGTGCTTTTGCGATCAAGCTTGGAACTAAAAAGCTGCTCTAAAATTTGCTCCACGCTCGCGGTATTTTTATACTCCTCGCCGTCTGGGATCGTGATGATAAATTTTTGCTCGCAATCTAGCCGCTGCAGTAAGAAATCAAGCCACAGCCCCCCTACTTTGGGATTTGTGATGATCGCTACCTTGCCTTTGAGTTTGATCTCTTGCAATTCGTCGATAAAAACGCTGTATTTTTTACCTAAATTAAGATCGATTTTCATACGCTAGCCTTTGATTTTTGGGTAATTGTAACATAAATTTCGATTACTTTTCATACCCGTAATCGCTCGGAACGAAAATTTGATGATTTTTGCCTAGCTTGAAATACATCCGGTCTAAATCCTGATTGAAAATCGATGTGAGCTTGCGCGCCAAAATTCTATCATTAAATGGCACGAACTGCAGCAGATCTCGCTCGCTGCCTAACGCTAAAATCGGATTTTGTCGCTCGCAAGGAATCACGAATAAACTTTGCTTAAAAAGCTTCGATAAGCTCACGTAGCTTTGCGCAAACTCGCCCTTTTCGCTCTCGCCGAAAAGATACAAATACACGTCTAGCCCTAGCTGCGAGCTGATGTCAAAGACGATGCTTGATTCCTCGCGAAGCCGCTCGCCGGCACTTAGCACGACACTTTTACGCACATCTTTTAGCTCGCCCTCTCCAAGGCTTAGCACCGGAATTTCAAGCGCTTTAAGTGCTGCTTTTTTAGCCTCGAAAACTCCGCTTGAGCAAACTACCAAGCCTGCTTTATTTTCGCTCACGTCGCGCTTTAAATTTAGCTCGCCCGAGTAATCGATGAGAATTTCAAATTTATCTCGCTCACACAGAGCTTTAAGCTCGCCAAAAGCGTCGTTTAGCAAAGGATTTAAAATTCGCAGATAAATTTTATGATTTCTAATATGCAAATCCAAAAACTCAAGTGCCCTAACCGTCCTAGCTATCTCGTCGCCGCTCATTTTTTTCATATCGATTAGCGCGAAAATATTTAGCCCAAACGGCGATGGAAATTGCCCGCTTTGCTTTTTTACTTCAGCAAACACCGCTCGCAGCGCACTAGGCTCACCCACGACTAAGATCGTATCATTCGGATAGATCCGCGAGCTGGGCGTCGTTACGATGTAATTGTTGTGGCGGTAGATCATCGGAATTTGATATTTGGCATTAGAAAGCGTGCTGATTTTTTTATACGCGAACGAGCTTCCTACAGGCACTTTTACCTCCATTATCTCTCCGCGCCCAAGCCCGATGTTATCAGCAAAAACGGGGCTATCGGGCAAAAAGCCAATGAAGCGCGAAGAATTTAGCGCAAGGGTATTTACGATTTTTACGTGAGCTTCATTTTTATTTTCGCGCAAAAGCCCCCAAAAATCGGCCACGTAAAGCTCTAAATCCGGAGCGAGCGTCTTTAAATTTTCAAGCGTTACTTTAGTGTCAAATTCATCCTCCATTATCACTATGCAGCGGTCAAATTCCTCTCCTACTAGCACCACGCGCAGCCGCTCAATGCTAGTAGGATCAAAAATTTCTACCGAAAAATTTGACTCGTTTTCAAGCTCTGAGGGCATGGCATCCGTATTTTTAGCTATGACGCGATATGATCTGATGACATCTTTGATTTTACAAACTTTGGATAAAAAATGGCGCGCAAACTTTCCGTTTGCGATGATTAAAACTTGTTTCATTGCTCTCCGTTTCGTGTTTTGCAAAGATTATAACCAAAAACGGCTAAATTTTAAACCGCGCGCGGATAAATTTTGCGAGCAAGCCGAGGCGCGGCGACTTAAAATTTTTAAATATATCGGCAAAGTCATAGCTCTTTTTAAGCATATAAACGAGATAAGGTCGCTTATCAAATCTCCCGACTATTGCTAGGACTCGCATAAAAAGAGCGGATTAAATTCTGCTCTGCAGCGATCTAGCGAAAAAAATTTATAGAATTTTAAAAAGCACGTAACCACACAGATGCCGCTGCACTTTCGATAAGGAAATTTTACCGCTATCTGAGGCTTGCTAATTACGCGGCATCGTCTGATTCTTATACGTATCTTTAAAATTTTAAAATTTTACGTAGCATAGCAACTCAAAGGCCTCCGTCCGCGATGACGTCAGCTTTATAATTTTGCAATGACGCTCGCGGTCTCTTTCAAAATTAAGATAGCGAATTTTGAAATTTTAACTGCGGTCTCTATGAGGGCTTTTGGCTCACGGAATTTCTCTGCCATTAGTTTGTAGAGCTCCGATCCTCGTCGCACCATTTCACGCAATCTAGTTTTAAAAATCTTTATTTAATAACCCAAGACTGCTTAGCTCAACCGCCGAAAAACAAGCAAAAAATCAAGCGCAGGCTTTAGGTAAAATTTGCGCGGAATTCAAAATATTTTAAAATTTGAGAATTTGTAGAATTAAAATTTAAAGATAAATTTGACCGAGTGGATCGGTCAAATTTGATTAAATTTTAGCGCTAAGCGCGCAAAAAGGGGATTAGTTATAAGCCTTGATCGCTTTGTCTAGGATTTTCTCGGCCTCGGCGGCGCCTGCGAAATCCTTTACTTTGACCCATTTATTCGGCTCTAAAAGCTTGTAGGTTTCGAAGAAATTTTTGATCTTATCCAGCGTCGCTTTAGGCAGATCGGCGACCCCTTTGATGCCGTCATATCGCGGATCGATCTTGCTAACCGGCACGGCAAGCAGCTTCTCGTCCATGCCGCTTTCGTCCTCCATCATCAAAACGCCGATTAGGCGGCACGGGATCACGCTACCGGCGGCAAGCGGGTATTCGTTTAGCACCAAAACATCCGCAGGATCGCCGTCGTCAGCCAAGGTATTGGGCACGAAGCCGTAATTTGCGGGATAAAACATCGCGCCGTATAGCACGCGATCTACGCAGAGCGCGCCGCTTGCTTTGTCGATCTCGTATTTGATATTCGAGCCGTAAGGGATCTCGATCACTGCGTTGATTTTATCGGGGTTTGAGCCCACTTTTATCTTTGAAAGATCCATAGTTTTCCTTTATTTAGAATTTAAAATTTTGATATTTTTCACGTCTATCGTCGTTTTTGTAAAATCCTTGTCGATCTCGCCGCTAATTCGCACGAGCGTATTTTCATCCACGCTCACGCCGCGCCAAACGTCATCGTCGATCTCAACCTCGATGCTATCGCCGTTTTGATCCACAAATCTATAATGTTCATGTCTGAGTTGAGATTTTATCCTGCCGTCGATTACGACAAAAGAATCATCTCTTAATTTAAGCGCTTCTTTGACGCTTGACGGTTGAGTTTGCGCCGCGGAGCCGCTTGCCACAAACCCGCCAGCGCCGAATGCAGCCGCGCACAAAGCCATACTAATTAAAAATTTTCTAACCATATCTATCCTTAAATTTTAATCTCTGCGTTCGCAAACAGATCCGAAATTTCATTAAATTTAAAACCCGCTTGCGTTTGACGATCGCATTTAAATTTACACAGCGAGCTATTTAAATTTACGCTTAAAATTTGACTATAGCGCGACAGCGGGCTATAAATTTAAAAATGCGCTCGCACAGAGGCGCGTTAAATTTAAGCGCGATCTGCGCCGCTTGCGGTATGAAAAAGAAGCCAAAGGCACTTAAAATTCAAGCCGCCATCCAAGCGCGCTAGCCTAATTTTTCGATCTGCGCGGCGATTATAGCGTTTATGTCCGCTACGATCTCCTCGACTGTGCGCTCGCCGTTTACGCTGTAAAATACGCCCGCGTCGCCGTAAAATTTACGGATATCCTCGATCGGCTCTGAAAATACCGCCATGCGGTTTTTAAAGACCTCCTCGTTATCGTCCGCTCCGCGAGCGCGTCCTAAAACACGTTCCTTGGCGACCTCCTCGCTAACGCATACCTCGATTACCGCGCTAAGATTTACATCATCGTCTCCTCGCAGCACCTCGTCTAGTTTGCTCATCTGCTCGTCGCTTCTTGGATAGCCGTCGAT
>NZ_CALIBB010000025.1 GCF_938045595.1 uncultured Campylobacter sp. | reverse complement strand
TCATCCTCTCGCCAGCGGCCGTAAATATGGTCATGGGCAAGGGCAAAGAGGCACTCTATACGCAGGTTCAGTCGCTTACGATCGCGTTCATCTCACTCTCGGCGGTTATCGTTGTTATGATGTTTGGTCGCGGCATGCTGCGCCTAGTGCCGATACTTTGCGGTATCGCGGCGGGATACTGCGCGTCGCTATTTGTCGGGATAGTAGATTTTACGCCGATTCTAAACGCGCCGTGGTTTGTGCTGCCGCATTTCACCGCGCCGGTTTTTAAGCTCGAAGCCGTGATCTACATGGTACCTATAGCGATCGCCCCTGCGATCGAGCATATCGGCGATATGCTCGCTATCAGCAACGTCACGAAGGAAAATTTCCTCAAAAACCCGGGACTTAAAAACACTCTTCTAGGCGACGGGCTCGCGACGTCGCTAGCAGGCTGCTTCGGCGGCCCGCCGAACACCACCTACTCCGAGGTCACGGGCGCAGTCAGCATCACGAAGGCCTACAATCCCGCCATCATGACCTTTGCCGCGCTTGCAGCGATCTTGCTAGCCTTCGTGGGCAAGCTCGGAGCCGCGCTCTCGACGATCCCGGCTCCCGTCATCGGCGGCATCATGCTGCTACTTTTTGGTATCATCGCTAGCGTGGGCATGGAGACGCTCATAAAAAACGGCGTGGACCTAGCTGAGCCGCGCAATATGATCATCGTCGCGCTCATCTTCGTCTGCGCGATCGGCGGCATGGTGCTGGATTTTGGCGCGATGAGCTTTAGCGGCGTGGGGCTTGGCGCGCTCATCGGTATCACGCTAAATTTGGTACTGCCAAAGACCAAACATTTTGACGGATACTAAGTTAAATTTGCGCGGAGCTTGCGTCGTTTCGCGCGGTTGCGGGTAAATTTGAGCTGAGGCTTTGCCGTCAAATTTGATGAAGTTTTTAAATTTACCCGCCGCTTTTTGCCGTCAAATTTACCGCGCCCTAAATTTTAAAATTTCCCCCGCAAACGCTTTTAAATTTCTAACGTTTTAAACTAGCAAGATATATAATTGCCTTATGAAAAAGGCGAATAATTTAAGCAAATTTGATAAAAAGGCGCTAAGGCTGCTATTTGCGGTACTTTTCGTGCCGCTCTTCGTCTCGCTCGTTTTTATCTATGAGTTATCGGTGTATGATAACTCGCGCGAGTTGCCCACAGGCGCGCAAAAGATCGGCAGCAGCGATTATTATAATATCGGCGGCAAAATTTACCTACGCTCTTGGAATCTCGCTCCCTACGAGCTAGAGGGCGGCGCGGACGCGGCGAGCTTTCGCGCGCTTGATACCGGCAGATACTCCTACACAAACGTCGGCATGGACGCTAGTAGCGTATTTTGCGGCGCTCGCAAGATGTCGGGGCTGGATCCCGCTCGTACACAAAAGATCGGTTCTCGCTACTACAGCGACGGGCGCGTGAGCTACTTCTGCTCGGACGTTACGCAGCGCACGGGCAGCGCGATAAGCTATATTTACAAAGTATTTTTCCACGCCTTTGGGCTCTCCAAATGGCCGCAGGAGTACAACTACCCATACGCGAGACTCGATACTAGCGCGCCCATCTCGCCTCTGACTGAGAGCCCCTACGTCGCCACCGACGGCGAGCGGGTATTTTACGAGGGTAAAATTTTAGCGGGTGCGGATGCAAAAAATCTAAAACAGATAAGGCTAAAAATCATACACGAAGACGGTCCCGATTCGCCCGCGCACTTTCGCCCGGTCGATCGGTGGCTGAGCGACGGACGTAGCGTCTATGCGGACGGCGAGAGGCTAAATTTCACGCCTAGCGAGCAGATGTATCTCGTGGAGCCAAATGCAGGCATAGAGTTTCTCTATGATCCCGCTGCGGGCGCGGTACTGATGGACGGCGAGAGGTTTGAGGCTGCAAACGAGCCCTATACGCCGCTAAATTTTCAGAGCGGGCATCAGGAATACATGCTGTTTGCGAGCAAAAACGGCATATTTTATCTAAGCAAGGATAAAATTTTAAATCGTCCGCGCGCTAGCGGCACCGAGGGCTGGATAAAAGACGCGCTTTGGGATGTTTATTATAAATTCGGTGGGGAGGGCGATAAGCTAAGCGCGCTAAAAAGGGCGGGTGACAATCCGTTTAAAGACGACGTGCGGCAGATCTCGGAGAAGCTTTTTAAGGACGACGCTGGATTTTACTATCTAAATTTTTACTCGCATAGCGTTTACGTCACGGGTCGCAGCGGCAGGCATCTGGAAAAGCGGACGAATTTCATCGATCTGCGAAAGATCACGCTAGACGTGCATGATGATGAGGTGATGGCGCAGATCGCGGACGAGGCGGCGCGAAACCCCGAAATGTCGAAGCCCATTTTTAGCGCGCAGGACGTGGAGTATGAAAACGGCGCGGCCTTTTATATGTATTGCCTCGCGGCGGTTTTATTGCTCGGAGCTTGGATTTATAGCTGCCTTAAAAAACGTAGCTTGCGCCGCGGTTAAATTTAGCGGTGCGGCGGAAGGTAAATTTAGAGCGAGACAAAAATACTGACGTCGTGTTATCCAGCGCACTCTTGGCTACAGAAGGTAAATTTTAAGAGCGGGACGGCACGGCGGAGCAGTAAATTTAGATAGTGTTGCGGTTGTCGGCGCAGCAATGCGGCAAATTTATGGGTGCTGCGATTGCGAGTACAGCAAGTGTAAGTAAAGAGAGACGGCTCTACCATATTTTTGAAGCGTTCCATTATGGGCAAGGCATCATGGCAGTGGGATGTGATAAACGGGCCATAAAAGCTACAGATATTGCATTGTATGTCGGCGCGCAATAATGAGGCGGCGGGAGATAACGGGACTCGGTATAAAGTGGCAAATAAGATGTACAAAGCAAGCTTTGTGGCTTTTGCTTTTTGAGACCTATTTAATTTCGCCGTGTGAGGGTTATTGAGGCATGGTGAGCTCCATTAAATTAAAGGCGAGACGGGAAAGACGTCGTTTTTGCTTACGACGATGGGCGCGTGCTGAAGTACCGCTTTGGCGGCGCACTTTGTTTTAAATTTCATAGCGTCTGTTGGCTTAGGCTCGCGCCGTATATAATTTTAGTGGCAAAACGAGCGTAAAATTCCATGCTGTATTTGCACGAAAGCACGCAAACTAAGGTATTGTGTTAGACCTAGCGAGCATCAATGTCGTACCGCTTCGGCAAGATTTCATTTTCAGTATTTTTTGTATCTCATTTGTGCTTATATGCTCGAGTGTTGCTTCGGCAAAATTTTATTTGCTAAACGCGCACTGCCTACTTATCGCCACATTTGTTCGCACTGGGCAATTATTGCTTCGTCTATATCTCCTAAGGCGCGCAGCATTTGAATAGTAAAATCAATAAATGCGTTTCCGTTTGCGGTGATCATTTTACCGTATACTACGGCTTCGCGACTTGTTTGTATAAAGGCATGCTTATTCTTGTATTTTGGCAAATTAACGATGTCTGCTAGACTATTTGCGGTGTGATGGCAGTCATTTAGCGCTCCTGCCGCCGCTAAGAAATACGCCCCGTCGCAAATACCGCCTACCACCTTGCCTTGTTGTTTAAATTCCTCTATTAAATTAGCAATTTTTGAGGCGTTTTCGCTAGGCAGTTCGCGCCATGAATTTCTAGCGCCGATTAACACGATTGCCGCGGCATCTGGCGAAATTTCATCTATTGTTAAATCAGGTTTTGCGCGTAAAGCTCCGAACGATACTTTCTCGTTTTTATCGGTTGAGGCATAAAGGATGCTATAGTCCGTGAAATATCGTAGTGCGGGAGCCAGTAGCGAAGCCTCCCAGTCGGCAAAGCCGTCTAAAATAACGATTACTAAAGTTTTCATAAAGTCTCCTTGAATAACCTACACTACTCAGTTCGGTTCGCATATCAAACTAAGCAAAATCGTAGAATTTATAAAATTTTTTAGAATTCCGCTTTGGATTTAGAACGGAATTCTATGATTTTTCAGGTACGCGCGATAACATCGCTTTAAAAAGCCCCGCCACCTCGGCGTGTCGCTAGATCGCTATATCTGCATTTTGCTCTAGCTCTCGATATAGGTTTTGAGTTTGCGGCCGATTTTTGGGTGTTTTAGCTTTTTGATCGCCGAGCTTTCGATCTGGCGGACGCGCTCGCGGGTGATATTGAGCTCCTTGCCGATCTCTTCAAGCGTGCGGTCGCTCTCGTCGTCAAGCAGTCCGAATCTCATGCGGATCACCGTGCGCTCGCGGTCGTTGAGTTGTTCCAAGATATCGTCGATCTGCTCTTTTAGGTCGGATTTTAAAATTTGCTCGATCGGCGAAACCGAGCTTTTGTCCTCGACAAAATCGCCGAATTTACCGTCGTCCTCGTTTCCGATCGGCGCTTCTAGGCTGATCGGCTCCTTTGTGATTTTGATGACCTGCTTTACCTTATCGACGCTAAGGCCTACTTCTTGCGCGATGACGTTGATATCGGGCTCCTTGCCGCCTTCTTGCATATATTTGCGCGTGATTTTATTAATTCGATTTATCGTCTCGATCATATGGATCGGGATGCGGATCGTGCGCGCTTGATCGGCGATGGCGCGCGATATCGCCTGGCGGATCCACCACGTCGCGTAGGTCGAAAATTTATAGCCGCGCTTGTATTCAAATTTATCCACAGCCTTCATAAGCCCGATGTTGCCCTCCTGGATGAGGTCTAAAAACGGCAGTCCGCGGTTGGTGTAGCGCTTAGCGATGGATACGACCAGGCGTAGGTTGGACTTAGCCATGCGCGCCTTTGCATTATCGCTGATGCGCTTGCCGCGTTTGATCTGCTCTAAAATTTCTTTCAGCCGCTCGGGCTCGAGGTTAAAGCTTTTTTTGCTTGCCTCTTTTGTTAAAAAGAGCTTTTTTATATCGACATAGGTCGAGACCATCGTAGCTTCCGGCACGCGCGCGATGATGTCGTCTTTGCTAAGCCTCGTGATCTCTTTTAGGATTTTTTTGTGATTTTCGCGCAGTTCGGCGCTAAACATCGGCAGCTTGTATTCCAGGCGCTTGAGCTCTTTTTCGAAGCCCTCGTCGCTTTTTAGCGCGGTCTCCATCGATTTTACGATCTCGGTGATGAGCTTGCTCGTAGGGCCTAGATCCATGAGCTTTTCTTTTAAAATTTTCTTTTTAAACGCCAAGTTCAGCTTCGATAAAATTCCCTTGCTCTCCTTAATCGCTTCGGCGTTTTTCTCGGCAAATTTCATCCAGTCCTTTTTAGCTTTTTCGAGAGCCTTGAAGCTTTCGATGACCTTTAGAGCGCGCTTATCGTTCTTTCTAGAGCGCTTTTGCTTCGCCTCGTCCTCATCCGTGCTCTCCTCCTCATCATCGTAATCATCCTCCGACAACTCCTCTTCGTCCTCATCTTCACCCTCTTCGTCGCTGTCGTCAAAGCTCTTGAAAAGTTCCTTGACGCGGCGTTCGCGGTTGATTAGCGGCTCTTTATAATCTAAAATGAAGTCTATTAAGTACGGCACCGAGCAAAACGCGTCGATGATGATGTCCTCGCCGAGCTCGATTTTTTTGCTGATCTCGATCTCTTCTTCTTTGGTTAGCAGCGGGATCTGTCCCATTTCGCGAAGATACATCCGCACCGGGCTGTCCGAACGGCTCCACTCCAAAAGCTCGACGTCGCTGGATAGGTCAAACTCCTCGTCCCAGCCCTCGTCCAGTAGCTTTTTTTGCGTGGCTTCTTTGAGCTTCGCGTCCTCTAAATTTTTGATTTTGGAGATTTCTGCGGCGGAGATCAGCTCGACGTCGAATTTTTTCGTAAGCGCTTCGACCTTCTTAACGGCCGTCGCGGTGGGGGCTTTGTCGAAAAATTTTATCAGTCTTTCGTAGGTGATGTAGCTTTTTTGATTGTCGTCGAAAAATTGCTCGATGGGGCTTAAGGCGTCTTTTGGGCTCGCCATAAAATCTCCTTGTGTCGTTGTGTATTTGGTTTTGGAAAATCGGATTATACCGAAACGCTCTTTATTTTTGCTTATATGCGGCGCAAACTATCTAAATTTAATAATTTTTCAAATCCTAAAAATTAGGCTAAATTTTAAAATTTAGGTTATATTTTTAGCTAAATTTAAGGCTGTTCGCTAAAATTCTGCGTTCGCAGGATGTAAAACCGACGCGCCAAAATTCCGCCTCCTTTACGCCGCCGATTTAAAATTTAACGCCTCCAAACTTCCTATCTCTGCGCTCTTGCGTTTAAATTTTGCCCTAAATTTCAAACGAGGAATTCCGCCCTCATATCGGAGCGATTGAGCGGATTTTAATAAATTTGTCGGTAAAATCGCACATCTATTTTAAAATTTAAGGCGGAAATATGGCAAAAGTATGGAAATTCGGCGATGATATCGACACCGACATTATTATCGCGGCGCGCTACCTAAATACTTCCGATGCGGCGGTGCTTGCGACGCACATCATGGAGGATGCGGACAAGGATTTTTCGTCCAAAATAGCTCGCGGCGACATCATCGTAGCGGGGAAAAATTTTGGCTGCGGCAGCTCGCGCGAGCACGCACCGATGGCGCTTAAGGCCGCCGGAATTTCATGCGTGATCGCAAAAAACTTCGCTAGGATTTTTTATCGAAACAGCTTCAACACCGGCTTTTTGATCCTCGAATGCGACGAGACGGACAAGATCGCGCAGGGCGACGAGCTTAGCATCGATCTAAAGGGCGGCGTAATTAAAAATTTAACCCAAAAAACTCAGTATAAATTCGGCGCGATACCCGAGTTTATGCAAAAGCTACTCGATGCCGACGGAGCGATAAATTATGCAAAAACAAAGATAAACTTGTAAGGAATTTGGATGAAAAAGTACGACGTATGCGTGATAAAAGGCGACGGAATCGGCCCTGAGATCATCGAAGAAGCGATCAAGGTGCTCGATGCCGTAAGCCATAAATTTAATTTTGAGCTAAATTTTGACTACCGTTTGATGGGCGGCGCGGCAATCGACATTATGGGCATTCCGCTTCCTGATGAGACGTTAAATACCGCTAAATCAAGCGACGCGGTGCTTTTCGGTGCGATCGGCGGCGCTAAATGGGACGGCCTGCCGCGTGAACTGCGCCCCGAAAGCGGGCTGCTAAAAATTCGCAAAGAGCTTGGGGCGTTTGCAAATCTGCGCCCTGCGATGATTTTTGATGAGCTGATAAACGCTTCGACGCTAAAGCCGGAGATCATCAAAGGCGTCGATATAATGGTGGTGCGCGAGCTTACGGGCGGGATTTATTTCGGGCAGCCGCGCGCAAAAAACGAAAAGGACGCGCTAAATACGATGTGCTACAACGCCGCCGAGATCGAGCGCGTGGCTAAGGTCGCGTTTGAGGCCGCGCTTTTGCGAAATAAAAAGATAACGCTCGTGGATAAGGCCAACGTGCTTGAAACAAGCCAGCTGTGGCGCGAGGTCGTAAGCGAGCTAGCGAAAAATTATGCGGGGATAAATTTGGAGTTTATGTACGTCGATAACGCCGCGATGCAGCTCGTGCGGGCACCTGCGCAGTTCGACGTGATTTTGACGGAGAATTTATTCGGCGATATTTTAAGTGACGAAGCGAGTATGATCTGCGGCTCGATCGGGCTGCTTCCGAGCGCAAGTATCGGTGGCAAGGTAGGAATTTACGAGCCGATCCACGGCAGTGCGCCCGACATCGCGGGGCAGGGGATCGCAAACCCGATCGCTACGATCTTAAGCGCTGCGATGATGCTGAAATACGCATTCTGTGAAAATGAGGCCGCAGCCGCGATCGAGCTTGCCGTACGCGGCGTGCTTCGCGACGGATACCGCACCAAGGATATCGCGCAGTACGATGCCAAAGAAATTTGCTCGACCGCAGAGATCGGCTCGATCATCGCGGATTACGCGGCCAAGGCTTAGGAGCCAGCTTTGAATGGCGCACTAGCATACGCTATGGAGCTTGAGAAAAAAGGCGATATCTACGGCGCGATGCGGATTTGCCGCGGTATTTTACGCGATAATCCGCAAGATGGCGATGCGGCGGTGCTTTTTGCGCGGCTAAATTTGAATCATCGAGTAAGCTCGGGCGTCAATATGGCGATGCTGGAGCGCTTTTTAAGCGTCGATGCGCGCAAACAAGCGGAATTTAAGAGGTGGCTAATTGATGTATGAAAATGAACTGGAAGATATCATCGAAGCAGTAAATGAGATGAAAGCACAAAAGCGCGCGCAAGATTTGGCAGTGCAGCAAGAGAGGGCTGCAAATGTAAACAGCGCTGAAGCAGAGGCGCAGGCTTCGCAGGATACTTTAAGCCCCGCTTCTTTTACGCCAGATCCTATCGCATCTGGCGCCTTAAATTTCGCATCTGCGCCGAATATCGCTTCATCAAACGCGCAAAATTTTACTTCCTTAGATACCAAAAATTCCACTTCGCGTTTAGTTTCATCGGACGCTTTAAATTCCGCCCTAGATCGTTCAAATCCCATGGCAAGTAAGAGCTCTGCGCCTAGCGGCGCAGAATTCGCAGTGGATGCTACTTTAAAAAAATCTGCCGCAAAAGATGAAAATTTTACTTTTTCAGGCGAGGAGAATTTTAAAAACTCTGATCTTACAAGCAGTGAAAATTCCGTGGCCTCCGTCTCTTTAAATGGAGAAAATTTTATAAATTCCGCTTCTGCAAGTGGTAAAAATTCCACAAATTCAACCTTTGCAAGCGATGAAATTTTAAAAAGCTCCGCCGCAAAATTTGACGAAAGCTTTCGTGATTTATCAGGCATCGCAGGTGAAATTTACGATAGTTTAGGTAGCGATATGAATGGGTTTGCTTCGCCGCAAAGCAGGGACGCAAGCATAGCGCAAAGCTCTGCCGAAAGTAAAGATTTTGAATTAGCACTAAATTCTACGGATGACGGCTTCCAAAGTAAGCAAGATTTGACGCCTCGTATTTTAGGCGCGCATTTTAAGGAGCTAAGCAATGACGATTTTGGGCCTGGCTCTGATTTCAAAGAAAACGAAGTTGACGATTATTTCAGCACAGCGCATTCTAAAAAGCAGGATTTTTCATCGCTTCAAGCTCAAAATTCCGCCGCGCTAAATATCCACAATGCTGCCGTGCAGCAGCAAAATTTCGTTTCACAGCCGCAGAATTTTACGATCCCTGGGGTGCGAGACGATGAGCTCGCCACGCCGCAGCTTCGCAATTCTGCCGCACAGGATATGCAAGCGGGAAGTTTTGCCTCTTCTGGTGCTAAAAATTCCGCCGTGCGCCAGCCCGAGGAAGCGCGACATCTCGGGGCCGCGAGACAAGCGGGCGATAAATCAAAATATCTCGCAAATGCAGATTTTAAAATTTCAAGCGAAGCGGAGTTTTTGAGCGCGATAAAAGAGCGGATTTTAGTGCTTTTTGAGGGGCTGAACGCTTTTGAGAAGGGCGATTTGAACGCGCGCGTGGAGCTAAATTTAAAATTTATGGAATTTTTGCTTGCAAGTATCGAAAACCGACTTGAAAATCTATCAAAATGACGATTTCATCGCGCTTTTAGATTATCTTAAAAAATTTAGCTCGCGTATCTATCTAGTAGGCGGTTGCGTGCGCGATCATTTTTTGGGGCGGGCTAGCGCTGATGTGGATGTGGAGCTTTACGATGTGGGTCCGCGCCGTTTCGAGCAAATTATGCAGGACTTCGGCGCACAGGGCGTCGGCAAAAGCTATTTCGTCTATAAATATAAAAATTTCGATGTTTCGCTGCCGCGCACCGAGAGTAAGACTGGCATCGGACACAAGGGCTTTAGTGTCGCTTTGGCTACGGAAGAACATGAGGCTAGCAGGCGACGCGATTTTACAATCAATGCGATGATGATAGACGCTATAAGCGGCAAAGTGCTCGATTTTTACGGCGGGCTTGCGGATCTGCATGCGAGGATTTTGCGAGTGGTTGATCCGCACACTTTCGTGGAGGATAGCTTGCGCGTGTATCGCGCGGTGCAGTTTGCCGCAAGATTTAAGCTTTGCGCCGAGCCCCGCACCTTAGAGCTCATGCGTAGTATCGACGTTAGTGATCTTAGTTGCGAGCGCATTAAAGCAGAGCTGATTAAATTTTTCCGTGCACCTGCACACCGATATGGGATGATGCTAATGCAAGAGCTGGGGCTTTATGAGCGGGTTTTTGGATTGCGGATTGATACGCGTACGCATGAGCGGCTGATAAAATTCATAGAGCATGGCGAATCTTTTGTGCGAAATGAAATGTTTTTTTTATACGCGTTTTTGAATTTTTTAGGATTAGATAAAGATAAAATTTTAAAGAATTTAGGGCTAAATTCTCTTTATAAAAGGCTACTTAGCGAGCCGTTTTTTAAGCGGGTAAGCGACGAGCGGCTATGCAAAATCGCTCTAAAAATGCCGCTTAAGCAGTGGCTCGGGCTGTATTGTAAAGGTAGGGTGCAAGCATCAAAGCGGCTTGGGATTTGGGATAAGAAATTTAAAAGCTTGGTTTGCGCCGCGGATGTCGCTCGCGATCTGCGCGGCGCTGCGATCGGCAAGGAGATTGAGAGGCTGCAAGAAGCGGAGATTAGGGCGTTTGTAGCGGCTTTAAAAGCGTAAATTTAGAGAGATTTTTGTAAAATTGCCGTTTTATTTAGGAGCTAGTTTTATGAAAAAATTCTATCGTCGCGACGAAATTTACGCGTTTTGCAAGAATGCTGCGTCTTTGCAAAAATGCGCTTTTTGCTTTGATCGCAGGCAAAATTTCGTGATTTTTGCTGCGCGAAATTTTATCTTTTATGGCGAGCGAAATTTAAATTTTTGCGGCGTAAGATTTCATAGCGCAAAGCTTAGCTCGGTAGGATTTCACGACGCGGAATTTGACCTATTAAAATTTCATCCGTCGTGCCGCCACACGGAGAAAATCCACGAGGCGAAGTTTTATGGATCGAGAGAATTTCGCAGATCACATCGCTGCGGCGAGAAATTATACGAGCCGTGCAGCAGCGAGACGGAATTTCACGGCTCGCATTGCAGCGAGATGAAATTTTGCGGATTAGGACATCTTGGCACAAAATCTCACAGCCTGCGTCATATTAAACGCATTAAAGCAAAATTTAGCGAGCCGTATCGCGCATCCTGTGCTATGGGAGTAGCTGTCGCGCCGCACCACAAAAAAATGCAAGAGCCGTGTCGCTGCAAGGAGAGATCTGAAGTCCTGCAGTATCGCAAAATCACGGACCTAAATTTTATTTCACAGAATTTCAAATTATGGAATTTTGCCCATTTAAATTTGCAAGGCTTTACTGCGCAAAATTCCAAGCCGCGTAATTTGGCTTTGCAAAATTTTAAATCTCAAAACCTTGTCTCGCGGAATTTTAAATCGCAAAATTCTGCTCATGCAAAATCGGTGATTTTTGATGTTTAATATCGTGCTGGTCTATCCGCAGATCCACACAAACACGGGCTCCATCGGGCGTATGTGCGTCAATGCGGGGTGTCCTTTGCATCTGATTAAGCCGCTGGGATTCGTTATCGACGATAAGCATCTGCGCCGCGCGGGGCTCGATTATTGGGCGAACTTGGATCTTAAAATTTGGGAAAATTGGGACGAGTTTATGGCGGCGAACGAGAAATTTAAGCAGCGCTTCTTTTTTGCGACGACGAAGACGAACAAGCTCTACTACGAGGCGAAATTTCAGCCGGGCGATTTTTTGATTTTCGGCTCTGAAGGACACGGGCTGCCGCTTGAGATCATGCGCACAAACCGCGAAAACTGCATCACGATCCCGATGAGCGGGGCGGGGCGCAGTTTAAATTTAGCCACCAGCGTGGGCATCGTAACCTACGAAGCGATCCGCCAAAACATCGATAAATTCGACTTTAGGAGCGCGGTTTGCGAGTTTTAGCGCTACTTTTTGCGGTGTTTTTCTGCGGCGCGAGTGCGGCGGAGCTGAAGATCGCATCGTTTAACGTGCAAAATTTATTCGACGGTGTAAACGACGGCACGGAGTACGCGGACTTTGAGATCGGGCGCGGAGGCTGGAGCGAGCAAAAATACGAGCGCAAACTGCAAGCGGTGGCGGACGAGATAAGCGCGCTTAATGCCGATATTTTGGGGCTGCAAGAGATCGAAAACGAAGCCGTGCTAAAAGCACTTGCTCAGAAAGCGGGCTATAAATTCTACGCTTTTTCGCGCGCGCAGACTGCACCTGCGGGCGTGGCGGTGATGTCGCGCATACCGATAAAATTTCAAAAAACCTACCGCCCGATAGAGCTTAAAACACGAGATATTTTGCGCGCTGATTTTACGCTTAGCGGCACTGATTTTAGCTTTTATGTCGTGCATATGCTCTCTGCACGCAATCCGCTTAGCGAGCGCAGGCGAAATTTCGCCTTTTTACGCGAGGTTTTGCAAGGGCACCAACGCGCTATCGTAGCGGGAGATTTTAATACGAATTTCGGGCGAAATTCTTTGCTAAACGAGCTTATCGAGCGCGACGGATTTAGTGATTTATGGGCGCTACATCCCTGCTCGCAGTTAAAGCATTTTGGCTCTTGTGAATCTCATGAAAGTGGCGCGGTGCTCGATCATATCTTGCTTAGCGACGATTTTTTTAGTAGCGAGCCGGGATATAAAAAGGACAGCTTCGCGGTTGCTAAATCCTCTACCGCTTCCGATCATTTCCCGATTAGCTTCATTCTGACGGACGAAGGCGCTTTAAAATCTATGCCGAAAAAGCAAGAATTTTTAGCTAAAAATACCGCTAGCTCCGCAAAGGCCGTCACGATAGAGGAGCTTTACGGGCGCATTATAAGCGAACCTATGCTGATAAAAGGCGTAGTCGTGAGCTTTACAAACCGCCACGGCTTTGCAATTT
Organism: uncultured Campylobacter sp.; assembly: GCF_938045595.1. Classification (GTDB taxonomy): domain Bacteria; phylum Campylobacterota; class Campylobacteria; order Campylobacterales; family Campylobacteraceae; genus Campylobacter_B. Next base: position 15,002 of record NZ_CALIBB010000025.1, on the reverse strand, counting down.
CTCAAGATGGAAGCGGAGTTTTTGTCTATGGCGGCAGCGGGCTACAGCTAGGCGATAAACTCGATCTGCTAGTAAAAAAGACGAAATTTTATAAACAAAGCTTTGAGATAGACGATTTTGAGATCGTATATAGAAGCGGCAACGTAGGCTCTATCGCACCATACGTTTTGCCTAGCGCATCGGTGCGGCAGCTGCGCGCAGGAGATGTGATAAGCACGATCAAAGGCGACGTTGAAGACGGCATAATTGATCTAAAAAGCGCGGGCGAGTTTAGAATTTTTCGCAAAAGCGCTCCTGTGCAAAACGGCAAAAATTTAGAATTTAAAAATGCCTATTTTACGATTTATAAAGGGCAAAAGGAATTTATAGTAGAATGATACACGCCGTTATAACCGCACTTTTCGTGCTTTTTATGATATTTATGATCGTAGGATTTAACCGCGAAATGATGGAGAAAAACGAAAAACGAAATCAACGAAAAAAGGATAAAGATGGAACTACTCATTGAGATTGGGGTCGAGGAGCTGCCTGCGATCCCGTTTTTAAAAGAGCGTGCGAATATCGCGCCAAAATGGCGCGCAGTGCTTGAGGCTAACCGTATAAATAGCGACTTTCGCTTCGAATTTAGCCCGCGTAGATTTGTGCTATTTCACGAGGATTTTCCACAACGCGGCGATGATGCGCAGATCGTAAGCACGGGCGCGCCAAAATCCGTCGCGCTCAAAGACGGCGCGTGGAGCCCTGCGGCGCTAAGTTTTGCTAAAAAATGCGGCATAAGCGAAAGCGAGCTGGAATTTCGGCAGATAGGCGGCAAAGAGGTGCTCTACCACGCTGCGGTGCAAAAGGGGCGTGATAGTCGTGAAATTCTAGGCGAAATGATAGAGGAGTTTTTACGATCGCTAAATTTTGGACGCGCGATGCGCTGGGGTAGCGGCAAGTTTGAGTTTATCCGTCCGATAAGAAGCATAGCCTGCGTTTTGGGCGGTCAAAACGTAGATTTTGAAATTTACGGCGTGCGAAGCGCGGCTGCATTTTTTCCGCACCGAAAATTTGGCTATGAAGCGATTAAATTTAAAGACGCCGCAGATTATTTCGCACTGCTGGAGCGTAACGGCGTAATTTTAAGCGAGCAAAAAAGAAAAGATAAAATTCTAAGCGAGTTTGCAAAGCTCGAGAAAAAGCATGGCTTTAAGATTGAGGTCGATCCTGCGTTGCTGGATGAAGTAACGGCGATTACCGAGTACCCGGCTGCGCTGCTAGGCAGCTTTGAGCGAGATTTTTTAAGCGTGCCAAAAGAGGTCATCATCACTTCGATGAAGGAGAATCAGCGCTATTTTCCGGTTTTCGAGGATAAAAACTTAAGCAATCACTTCGTTGTCGTTAGTAATGCGATCACCGATGATGACGAGCTTGTAGTACGCGGCAATGAAAAAGTTTTACGCGCGCGCCTAAGCGATGCTATGTTTTTTTGGAAGAGCGATTTGCAAGCGGAATTTAGCCCTGAAAAACTTAAGCAAATTTCCTATATGCAAGCCCTTGGCTCGGTTTATGATAAGCAAGTGCGCGAGCTAGCCGTAGCAAAGGCACTGAGCGCGGATTATGCTACGCAGATTGAGGCGGAGATCGGCAAAAAGGATTTTGCGCGGGATGTGGAAAATGCCGTAATGTTTAGCAAAGCAGATCTTAGCAGCACGATGGTGGGCGAATTTAGCGAGCTTCAAGGCATTATGGGCAGCTACTATGCCGAGCACGCTGGACTGGCAGATCATGTATGCCGCGCGATACGCGAGCAATATCTGCCTAGTGGCGAGGATAGCGAGCTGCCAAGCGGTGTATTTAGTAGCGTAATCGCTGTGGCGATGAAATTTGAAACGCTCCTGGGGCTTTTTAGCATCAATAAAGTTCCAAGCGGCAATAAAGATCCGTATGCGCTTCGCCGCGCAGCTACGGGGCTAATTAAAATTTTACTAAATCAAGGATTAAGTTTTGATGCGAATGCGCTGGCGCAAAAGCTGGCGCCAAATTATAAGAAATTTGACATTTCTAAGCTGCTGGATTTTATGAAAGATAGACTATATGGAATTTTTGACAAGATAAATCCGTCGGTGATCAAGGCGTGCATCGCAAGCGGCGAAAACGATCTATTACTACTAAGCAAGGCCATAAAGGCGCTGGGCGAGATCGCAGCAGCAGCGGATTTCGGGGAAAATTTCGCGACTTTTAAGCGCCTAGCCAATATCATCAAGGACGAAAAAATAGGCGCGGTGGACGAAAATCTATTCGAACACGACGCTGAGCGCGCGCTAAATGCGGCGTTCAGGGCGATTAAGCTCAACGAAAACGATGTGAGTGGGTATCTGCGCTCGCTATTTGGGCTTAAAGACGTGATTGATAATTTTTTCGATAATGTGATGATAAACGTCCAGGATGTCAAGATACGCGCAAATCGTATCGCAAATATCGGGCAAATTTATCGCGCGTTTTTGCAGTTTGCCGATATCAAAGAGATAGGATTTTAATCCCACTTAAAGCTCATTTACCCAAGGTTTACACGAACCTTGGGCAAAATTTTACTGCGCAAAGGAGCGCAAATGCTAATCATCAACGCAAAATTACCAACTAAAAATCTAAAAATCGCAAAATCTCTCTCGCAGCTGATTCAGGGCTTTCTTTATCGCTATTTGCCGGCTTCAGAGCACGTAGGATATAGGCACGAATCAAGCGGTAAAATTTTTAAACGCACGGTGTTTGATTTTATCTTGCGAGGAGAGGACTTGCGCGTGCGATTTGCTTCATGCGAGCCGGAGTTTGAACGTAAAATCGCGCTAGCAGTGCTAAAAGACGGGCTAAGCTTGGGTGAAATTCTATTTACGCAAACTACCGTCGAAGCGAAAAATCATAAAATTTGCGAGAACGAAGCTATTGTGCAAGGCTACGTGGCGTGTGCAGTAAGCGGGCTTTTGGGGCATAAAGTCTATTTGCAGCCGCAAGATAGCAGGCATTTAGAGATGATGAAGACGAATATTTTACAGCGATTTGAAACGATTATGGGGCGAAAATATGATGGCGAAATGGAGTTAAATTTATTGTGGCAAAAGCCGGGTGAATCTGTGAAATTCTATTACGGCAACAATCGCGAGCCGGTATATGCGTGGCAGGCAAGATGGAAAATTGTAGCTAATGCAGAACTAATCAATTTGATCCTTGGTACGGGTGCTGGAAGCGGGTGCATGAACTACGGAGTAGGGGTTTTGGAGGTTGTAAAGCAAGACTGCATTAAAGCACAAATTTCAAATCCTGAAAAGGATGATTGCTTGCTTTAAAACCGATTGTATAATAAAAATTTAAAAAAGGCAAATTATTTCATTAAAACACAATAACTATTGACAATATAATTAAAATTAGTTATAATTCACGTATATTTTAGAAAGGATAAATTTTGGGCGATATAGTTAAAATTTTTTCTAGTATCGGCGAAATTTACGACAAACAAAAAACTAAAATTAACAACAAGAGCTACGAATACGATGCTATTAAAATTTATCTTTGTGATATTAAAAGTAAAGAAATATCGGTAAATAATAATATTTCAAGAGACGATTTAATAGTTTGTAGATTTGGCATAGGCGCGAATTCTGGCAATTTGTTCCCTAATGTCCAATTCATTAGCAAAGCCGTAAAAGACGATACTCCTAAATTTATAAAAGGAATTTTAAAAGCCGTAAAAAATATGCTCTCTTGCTTCAATCCTGACGATATCAAAAATGATAAAATATTAACGGATTTATCTGGCTTAAACGAGAGCTTTTTTGATGATATTTTAAGTGAAATTGTAGCTCTGCAAGAAGAGCCTAAGAAAAAGGGCATGAAAGTAGCTACTTTTTTTGCATTATCTTGGGAGGGTAGACCGATTTCAGCGTATTTCAAAAATATTTTTACGAGTCATTTAAGCGATAGCGATAATGGTAAAACTGCCAAAATTTATGGTTATGATATGCTTACAAATAGTATTGGTATCGGCGGAGATGCGAATTTAGCGTTTTGTTCCGTAAATGAGTTACCGACTGCTTTGCAAGACATTAAAGTTAGATTACTACCTCTAAATAGTGCTAATGCAAATTTGGTTAAAAACGGTTTTATGGCAATTGATAAGGAATTATCTTTTAATTTTTACGGGGATAAAATGACGGTCTTACCGACGTTAATGGTAAATGATACAAATTTATTAGAAAAAATAGTGGAAATTTTAAAAGATCCGAGCGAAAAGAAAAAAGATCTGCAAGGCATACAAAATATCGAAGAAAGTATTAATTACGAGTTGGAATCCGTAGCTAAAGCGCAAGCAAATATGCCCGTGCTAAATACAATTTTATTTTATAAAAAAAGCAATGCTGCGGTTAATGTATTATTGCAAATAGATGATGTATTGCCGTCTTATATTTCTAAAATTTCCGATTTAATGGGTAGATATAACATTAGGGCGATTAGGCGAAAAGATAGTAAAGATCAACAAGACGATACTATTTATATGCAAAATTTATTTCTTAAAAACATCGACATTATGAATTTTTTATTATCGCAAAACAGGATGAATTTAGATGATATGATGGAAAAATATGCTGCTTTGATTTATAAAGGCAATATTAACTCTAGTTATGCGTCAAAAATAGAGTGGGGATTTTATTTTAATTGCGTTAAGACATATCAAAATAGAAGTATAAAAAGTATCGAAAAATATCAAAATTTCTTTAATGAAATAGGTGCTTTAAATGAAAAAATATCATTTGCAAGGGAGGTTAATTTGCAAGGCTTAAGCGATAAAAAAGAGCTAATAAGCTCGATTTTGAAAAATAGCGAATTTCTAAAAGATAATGAAGTATTGCAGAGTGCATATTTGCTAGGAATGATGTCTGCAGGGTTGATAAATCGCCAATTTGCTATTAGCAAAAATAGTTCATTCGAAAAATGGCTGAATAATGCCGGACTAATTACGAAAGAGCTTTTAGAACGGATTTGGACCAAGTGTGATGAAACTAACAAAAAACTCTCCAATGTATCGCGAGGAAAAAGAAGCGCTAATATAGAAATCATGCGCGATATTTTGATTGGAATTTTACCAAGTGCGTTTTTATCTCAAAAGCGAGTTAAGAGCGCTTATGTAACTCTGGCTTTTGCTATGGGCGGAAGTGATTTTACGAAATATATTAAAGATAACACTCAAGGAGACGAGTAATGAAAAAGAAGGAAATTCTATTTCTTTGGGACGGTGAAAATTTTAATCCAAACGGCGATATGCTAAGAGATAACGCTCCTAGGATAGACGATGAGACGGGTATAGCAGAAGTCACTGATGTGCGTATAAAGCGAACAATTAGAGATGAAATTATGAAAAAAGACGAAAGTGCGATTTTCATTAAAGAGTATAAAAGAGATGAAAATATCTTAGATTGCAAAAGCGCAATACGTGAAGTAATTAATGTAAGGCAAGAAAAAATCGAGATTGAAAAAGAAATTTTATCTAAATTTATCGATATTCGCGCATTTGGTGGAGTTTTGCCGATATCGGATAAAGACGAGATGAAAAAAGAAGGCATAAAAACAGCCGGAATTCAATTTGTCGGACCCATTCAGTTTAGAATGAGCAGATCGCTTCATAGAGTTGCGGTAGAGCATATAAAAGGCACCGGCGCATTTGCAAGCGGTAGCGATAAGGCAAATAAAACGTTTAGAGAAGAAGATTTTTTAAATTATGCAATGTTTGCAACTTACGGAATAGTGGATAATCATAGTGCAAAGATTACAAATTTAAGTGAAGATGATGTAAAAGTGATTTTAGGCGCGCTCTGGAGCGGGACTAAAAATTTAATTACTCGCACGAAAATGGGTCAAATGCCTAGATTTATGCTAGTAATTACATATAAAAATGATACTTTCGCTGGAGATTTAAATAACTGTGTGGCTATAAATAGTAGCAAAGAAGACATAGAGATAAGAAGTATAAATGATTTTACGATTGATTTTTCTAGATTAAAAGCTAAACTTACCAGATACGCGCAAGAGATCGAAAAAATAGAGTATATGAGCGATTTTGACTTCGAGCAAAATAACAGATCACAATTTGATAGTAATTGGATAAAAATAGGATTTTAAATGGATATAATAGCTTTTGAGCTATCGGGAGATTACGCGCATTTTTCTCATCCGGCTACTATCTACTCGTCTCTTACATACCCGGTGCCGCCAAAGACTGCCGTCATGGGGCTTTTGGGATCGATTATAGGTGAAATGAATTATTTTAAACTTAACGATATAGGTTATAGCGTTATTTTAAGTTCGCAATTTCGCAAAAAAACTATGATTTTTAACGGTATAAAATTTGCTCTATCGTCAAATATGCATATCGAACAAGGCTATCAAGATTCTAGCGAGAAAAAGCAGTTTTATAAAGAGCTAATAAAAGATCCTAGATATGTTATATTCGTTGATTTAAGTGCTTTAAATGCTTCTTATAAAGAAAAGATAATCGACAGCTTAAAAGCTCATAGATGTATCTTTACGCCATATTTAGGTATAAATTTTTGTATAGCGGATTTTAAATATATTGAGATAAAAAATTGTGAATTGGTGCATGAAAAGGAAAGTTTTATAGATACGTTCGTTTTAATGGACGATTTTATATTTGATGCACAAAGCTTTGATATCAGACTTACTACGGCTCGAATGGCTTGCGGATGCGAGGAGGGTAGAATTTTTAAGGATTTTAAAGATTTCGTTATCAAGCTAAGCGGCAATAGTCAAATCAAAGCAAAGAATAGAGGAAATATTTATCAAATAAATGACTACAAGGTCTACTTTGCAAAGTGAGCTGCTATCACATCCTAACAAACCACTAATAAAGCATATAACAAATATGCTTGCTGAAGCGGATAGTAGGCTTTTACAATGCATTAAAATTTATCACGATATAGCTAAGCTAAAAACTAATTTTCAAATTTATATCAAAAATCCTACCGAAAAAATTGCAGATAAAAATCATGCTTTATTATCCTCTTACATATTTTTACTAAATTCAGAATTTAATGAGCTAGATACGGCTTTTGGATTTTTATCCATCGTATCACACCATGGAAATGTAGAAAATTTTTGTGAGCTTACAACGCAAAATAAAAATTTCGGCAAATATTTTGAGAGCTCGAAAGAGCTAGACTTTTGGGATGAAGTCTTAGATAAAGCTTTAGGTTTAGAAATTTACAAAGATATTAAAAGCGATAAAAATGAGCTTTTAATTAAAGCTAAACATTTAAGAGAATACTTCAAATTTGCGAAAAAGAAGTTTGACTACGATGACTTTTTAAATTTCAAAGACATATTTTCATCACTTATTTATAGTGACAAATATGAAGCTATTTTTAATCAAAGAATTCCTGTTTCTAAACCGGCGAATTCTAATACGATCGAAAAATATATCAAAGCCCTGGAAAATCGTAAGCCAAATGCGAAAAGAAGCGAGTTTAGAAAATTCGTTTTAAATAATTTCGATACAAATCATAAACTTTTTACTTTAACCGCGCCTACAGGCTACGGTAAGACTTTGACTGCGCTAAATTTTGCCGCTAAATTTAATAAAGAACGTATTATTTACGTGCTGCCGTTTACGGCTATCATAGATCAAGTTTATGATGAGATAAAAGAGATTTTCGAAGACGATAAAAATATATTAATTCATAAAATTCATCACAAAACTACGATAGATGAAAGTACCCCGCAAGATCGCTATTCTAAAGTTAAATTTTTGATGGATTCCTTTAGCGGAGATATTAACGTAACTACGCTATATCAATTTATATTTGCACTCTTTGGAAACAAAAATAAAGATAGCGTAAAATTTAACCGATTAAAAAATAGTGTAATAATAATCGATGAGGCGCAGGCAGTACCGTATAAGTTCAGGGCGGATTTTATGAAACTTTGCGAGATGATGGCGGAGAAATTTGGCTGCATTTTTATCTTTATGTCCGCCACGATGCCTATTGTTGATGCGACTAAATTTAAAGAAATTTCAAATTTGGATTATTTCAAAGATCAAAATAGATACGTTTTAAAGTGGTTTGATGGTAATGAGAGTGCTTTAAAAGATAAGATTAAACAATCGGCAAAAAGCAAAAATACACTAGTCGTCGTAAATACCATTAAAAAAGCGCAAGAGCTATTTTTGGAATTTTACGATGAATTTAAAGTTTTTTGCCTAAACGGATATATGTGCGACGATCACAAACGAAAAAATATCGAAAATATAAAAGATGCAATTGCAAAAAATAAAAGTGGGCGCGGTGATCCGATCTTGCTAATTTCTACGCAGTCTATCGAAGCTGGCGTGGATTTGGATTTTGATGTCGGATTTAGAGAGATAGCACCCATTAGCTCGATTATCCAAACTGCCGGTCGTATAAATAGAAATTTCACAGCTCTAGGAGAATTATACGTATTTAACGATATTTGCGACTATTCCGATCTCATTTACGGTGATTTAAAACGTATTAGCGATACTATTTTGGTAAAAATTCTAAAGCAAAGAGATATCATCGAAAGCGAAATTTTAGATATTTCCACTAGGTATTTCAGCGCCATAAAGCAAAGCCTAGAGAGCTTATTTTTGGCGGAGCAGATGCAAGAGCTAGGATTTTACGATATAAACGAAAAGATTAGCGAGGCGATGGATGATAGGCTTAAAATTTTAGTAATAATTGAGCCAAAAGAAGATTATATTAAAGAATTTCAAAATGAAATTTTTGAAATCAATAGGCTTGATATGGACAAATTTAATAAGAAAGATATATTTACGAATACTATTAAGAAAATTAATAGATTTGGTGTAAATATCACAGAATTTGATGCAAAGCGTTTAAATATAAAGCGTATTGATGGGCTAAAAGATGTCTATTATTTACCATTCGGCGATACTTCGTACAATAATAATTTCGGGATTAAAAAGGATGCCGCCTTAAATCTCAAGAATGAGTTTTTCGACTAATGTTTTGCAAGGACCAAATTACCGGCACGCTTGTGAATTATTACATCACCTGCAAGCGCGAGGCATGGCTTTACGCACACAATATTCACGCCAATCAGGAAGATGAAAACGTGCTGATGGGCAAGGCGCTGGCGGACATTAAAGAGAACGGTTTGCAGGAATTCGCATTTTCAAATTTGAAATTTGATAAGCTTTCCAAGCAGCGCGGACATTATCTCATCACCGAATACAAAAAGAGTTTAAAAAATCCCGAAGCAGGCAAGATGCAGCTGCTTTTTTATATCTATCTTTTAAAAATAGGCTTAAATTTAAAAGAGGTGAAAGGCAAATTAATTAGCGGCAAAACCGTCATAGCGATTGAGGATAATGCCGAAAATTTCACTAAAATCGAAACAATTCTAAACAAAATTGTCGCCCTTGTGAACGAGCCAAAGCCGCCTAAATTTAGCCCGCAAAAGATTTGCGAGAGTTGCGCTTATCGTGATTATTGCATTTAGGAGATAGGATGTACGCTATTTTATTTTACGATATTTCAAGCAGCGACGAAAAGGAGAAAAATAACGCCGCGCGCGTCCGAAAGGCGGTCGAGAAGTTTCTGCCTCGCGTGCAATTCAGCGTTTTTGAGGGTGAAATCAGAGCGAGCGATCTTAAAAAATTAATGATGGTTTTGCAAAAAGAATGCTCTAATAAGCTTGATTCGGTAGTAATTTATACTTTTAATTCGCTCAAATATTCACAGCGCCTAGTCATCGGACGCGATAAAAACGAAGCGATTTTCAGCTAAAATTTAAGGATAAAGTATGCAAAAATCGGATCGCACGCATTTTATTTTGAGCCCAGGCCGATTGCGCCGCAAAGATAATAATCTATACTTCGATAAATTTAACGACGAGGGCGGAATTTTAACTAGTAAAATTTTGCCGATTAACGCGATTGATGAAATTTATATTTTGGCGCGAGTGGAGCTTGATACCTATGCTATGGCGTTTTTGGCTGATAATAACATTTTGCTGCATATTTTTAGCGCCTATCAGAGCTTCCGCGGCAGTTTTTTCCCAAATACTTCAAATTCTGTAAATAAAAGTGGCTTTGTGCTTTTGGCACAGCTGCGGGCCTTTGACGATCTTTCTAAGCGCCTTTTTATCGCTCGCGAGATTACTCGCGCTCGCATCTTAAATGCAGCCATTAATTGCAAGGCTTATGGCGTTTCGCTCGATACTGCGCCGCATCTGGATGCCCTAGCGCGCGCCTGCGACATAGCAGCGGTAATGGCAGTGGAAGGCGGCTTTGCTAAGCAATATTTCGCGACCTGGAACGAAATCATCGAGGATCAGCGCAGTTTTAAATTTACGACGCGTTCCAAACGCCCGCCGGCAGATAAAATTAATGCCCTCATTAGCTATGTAAATACGCGTATTTATAACGTCTGCCTCAGCGAAATTTACAAAACCGAGCTTGATCCGCGCATCGGCTTTTTACACGAGCCAAACTACCGCGCGTTAAGCCTGCATCTTGATCTTGCAGAGATTTTTAAGCCGATCTTAGGTGATAGATTAATTTTTGGAATGTTAAATAAACGCGAGATTACGGCAAAAGATTTTGAAACGGATGCGGGGCGTATTCGATTCGGTCGAGAAGCGGTGCAAAAAATCGAGCTAAAAATGATCGAGAAACTATCATCTTGCGCAAATGTAGCGGGACAGAACCTAACCTGGCGTCAAATCATCCGTCGCGAGGCAAATCATATCAAAAAATACGTCTGTGAAGGCGTGCCTTACGAGGGGCTGGTATGGCGGTAGGCTGGGGTTTTAAGCTCATTCGTGCTTTTGAAATTTTGACTAGAATCACTTGTGCCTATAGATTGCGCCCTCTTAAAATGCATGTGCTTTTAAAATAAATTTGATCTGAAGCACGGAACGGCGAACGAATTGGCTTTAAAAACGCATATGCTTTTAAAATTTCAGCTTTTTATTATTCACACTTCGATTTTTGAATATCTTTATATTTAGATTTTAACATTTGCACTCACGATACATATAGATAGCGATAAAGTTGCTTTTAAGATTTTGAAATGCCGAAATCTTGGGCATTGAGCAATCGAAGCTTTTTTAAATTTAGTCCATTTTAAGGCATAAAAATATATACTCCTAACACTTTCTATCTAGAAAAATGGCAAAATTCGTGCTGTAGAATTCCATCCCGTTGGGAATTGAAACAAGAGCTATATCGCTCCAAGCTTAAACCAGTCAGGGTAGAATTCCATCCCGTTGGGAATTGAAACTCGTTGTTTTGGGCGCTATTTATGCTGTTAAAACTGTAGAATTCCATCCCGTTGGGAATTGAAACAAACTATGCAAGATTTCGGGGAATTTACACACTGAGTAGAATTCCATCCCGTTGGGAATTGAAACTATCTTTCGTGCTTTCATTTTCGGCCGCGTTTATGTAGAATTCCATCCCGTTGGGAATTGAAACATCAAATAACCCGCAAACTCAATCAAAACGGGTTATTGTAGAATTCCATCCCGTTGGGAATTGAAACAACGATTTTCGCAATGCTCGCAAATGCCCTATTTGTAGAATTCCATCCCGTTGGGAATTGAAACTGGCTACAGAATCGCAAAGAACGATCGTGCTATCGTAGAATTCCATCCCGTTGGGAATTGAAACGCCGCATAGACAGGCAAGGCTCTTTAGCGTTTGAGTAGAATTCCATCCCGTTGGGAATTGAAACGTAGCGCTGCGCCACTTCGGGGCTTGCGCTTTTTGGTAGAATTCCATCCCGTTGGGAATTGAAACCACCATCGCGTTCTATGAAACGCACATTTGTATCGTGTAGAATTCCATCCCGTTGGGAATTGAAACGCAATATTTTTATCGGTAATTTTTTCATCTGTCTTGTAGAATTCCCAGCCAGCTGAGAATTGAAATAATCACACTTCTTTGAGAAGTTACTGTTATCTATTTTAAGATTATAAATGTTAGAATATCGTAAATTAAAAAGGATAAAAAATGACAAAGATGAAAGATGAAATTTTAACTGAATTGGCTAGCAAACGCACTAAGTGCATAGTCTATACGAGAGTGATGGGCTATTTACGCCCCGTAGAAAGTTTTAATATCGGAAAGAAGGGCGAGCACCAGGAACGTGTGCACTTTGTAGAAAGCGCTTGCAGTAAGTGCGCGAGTTAACGCGATGCCTAGTTTCGCTCCTAAGAACCCACCATATTCAGTATATGACTATCTGCAAAACGGGCAAGCGCTTTTGCTTGATAAGCCGGTCTTCGCAGAAGTAATCAGTTTTGCTTGGGGTAAATCTAACAATTTGATATGTTTTTGCATAGAACAAAAAACGGAGATAAAATTTGCTTTTTCTATATTCCAAAATAAGCAAAGTAAGTATTTCGATGGTACGGACGAATTTGATTTCGAAACATACAAAGATAAAATTTTTCCTAGTAAGCCGTTTTTGAAACTTACTTTTCATAGAACCGCTAAGAATTTACTAATTTGTGAAAGCGCGGAATTTAAAAAATGCTCCGAAAATACTCGTAACGTGGTAAACCCAGATATTATATTTGGAGAAAGCCAAAGGTTAAAAAAATTTCTTGCCGATGCTCGAGCTAGGCGTGAAGAATGGAATAGAGAAAAAAGAGATTAATACAAGACGCTATACCTAAAGATTAATTTTTGGGCAAACGAGATTACGTATAAATACCTCAAGGATATAAAATGAAATATTTGCTAAAAAACAAAGACGAACACATATTGACATTTGAATTGTTCTATATAGAGGGCATTTATAAAACCGAAATGGAAATAAAAAATGTAGAGATTTACAATGAAAAAGCACTGCCCTATAATTTTGATAGACAGAAAGACGCAGCCGAAACACTATCAAATTGGATACAAAGGCGCAAAATTCCTAAAAATAGAGAATTTGCTAATAAAATTTTAGCCGTTCTGGGCTCGGACATACCGGATGATATAGCGGAGCTTATAAAAAGAACGCTTTTGCTATCGCTAAATGACAGCTTTTGGATAGTGCCCGATAGTAAGAATTTTTTATGGAGGGATTTCAATTTATACACCAATCCGCTTAACGAAAAGCTCGCCTTAGTTGCTTTTACGGGACAATCCATAGGCACGAGCGATTTTAGCCCGAGCCCTGAATTTACGACGAACGGTATGTTAAAGAAATGTTGGCGTAGAAATAAAACAAGCGGTAAAATCGAACTAGTTAAGGGGCAAATAACGGGTGCTGCGATTGAAAACTACGGCAGAGAAGCTTTTAGCGAATATTATATGACGCAGATTGCCGAAGTATTCGGGTTTAATCACGTAAAATATGATTTGGAGATGCTTCACGACCAAATCGTTAGCGTATGCGAATTATTTACTAGTGAAAATGTCGGTTTTATACCTATGGGGGCTTGTATTCCAAAAATCAAAGGCGTAAATGAAAGGATTGACAAGATTATAGGGCTTTATGGCAAAGAGGCGTTTGAAGATTTAATGCTGTTTGATGCCTTAATCTGTAATTCCGATAGGCATTTAGGAAATTTCGGTATGCTGATAGAAAATGACACGCAGAGACTTATCAAGCCTGCGCCGATTTTCGATAATGGCTACTCGTTTTTAAATTTAGTAGAAAACGGGGAATTCCATAGAATAAAAGCCAATCTTAAAGAAAACGGACATTTTAAGAGTGCTTTTGATATGGATTTTGACAGACAAGCGGAAATCTTTGCTCGCCATAGACACATAAAACCGCTCGAAAAGCTTTTAAATTTTAAATTCAAAAGACACGAAAGATACAATTTAAGTAATGAAGTCCTATCAAAAGCAGAGAGCTTCATACAAGATAGAAGCGATAGGCTAATAGAAGCCATTGAAATGAAACAAAAAATAGAGCCTAATCAAGCGGTAGAACTAGACGAGCCCGATGAAATATCGAGCCGTATGAAGCTATAGCGCGTATTCCATATAACGCTAAGTATATTTTAAGCTTAAAATAGATATCATAAATTCTGTTATATTATATAAAAAATTAAAGGACTAAAACTATGGCAGATAGACTACCGATGACGCCTGAAGAAGTAGCAAAAGTAGATGAGCTTTGGAATGCAATAGAAAATGATGATTTCTTCAAAAATATGCCGCACGAGCGTTGCGCTGCAAAAACTGTAACTTTTAGTTGGTGCGAGCCATCAAACGAGCGCTCAAATTATTTTTTTGTATATAATAGAGATAACAAATTTACATTTTTCGGTTGGTTTTTTGAGGATGTATTTACCGATGATGGTGAGCTTGATGAAACTCAGGGCGGCGGGCTTTTACTAACTGATGAAAAGTATGATACTGTCGAAGAAACAATAAACCGGCTAAAGCAAATCAAAGAGGAAGCCGAATATGTAGCCTGGCACGGTTTACGAGCCTACTAATTACACTAAATTTGATAAACTCCTTATACTCCTATTTTATGCGCCCAAGCAGCAGACAAAGCTGGCTTGGGCTTTTTTATATGTAAATTTTCACTACTCGCTTTACACTATTAAATTATTTAAATTCCTCGTGCAAATTAAATTCTATATCTTGGGCAAATTAACCGCATCCAAAAAGTAAATGAAATACACTCGATTCTTACTACGACGATGTGCAGGACTTGATATACTTTAGCTATATTTCTAACACAAGATTTTAGTGAACCTTCGAGTTTTTTTAGTCGTTCTTGGGCTTAATGTAGCAGAAATTTTTTGCATGAGGTTTTTTAGAAATTATATTATAGATTTGGCTATAATTTTTATATATAATGAAGTAATTCTATATCTTTTATGCAGTGTAATTTTAAATTTCATGATCCCCCATTTGGTAAATCTCGATTACACAAACTCATTTTTTATCTTAGTGCTATAACATGCAAAATTTTATAAAATTTTATGTTTATTTTATGCAGTATTCTGTATAATTC
>NZ_CALIBB010000024.1 GCF_938045595.1 uncultured Campylobacter sp. | reverse complement strand
ATCTACGGCACATTAAATGAGCCATTTGGGTCGTCCCGTATAAAAGTCATGCGCCCGTTGTCACTGAAAATACTTGGTACACCATCTGTGTCTGCGATGCCATATGGGAAGTGTACACAAAAGCGGCGCGCAAGCCGATAAAAAGTCGTTAAATTTTAACGACATACCGCCTGCAGGACTTTAACGTACTTTGGGCTTAGGCTTATGTAAGGCGAGGCAAAGTGCAAACCGCGCCAAAAATTAAGGGCAATAAAAAATCTTAGTTGTGCTACGAAGCTTTAAAATTTAGCAGGGCTAAGCCGCCAAGCAAGAGCCAAGCGGCTAAATTATGCGCCTAGCTAAACGCGGGATTTTGTCAAGCGGCCCCATTTTACAGCGCATAAAATCGCAAAATGGGCGCGAAATTCTACCAATAGAGCTTTGGCTATGCTTTGAGTTTAAGTTCGTAATTAAAGAATTTAAAGGAACTGTTTTGGTAGCGTGAGATTTGGCGACATAAAATTAATGCTGCGAAAATACGGCGTAGAATTTTAAAGATGTATTTGCGCGGTGCGGAATTTTAGGGCCTATCAAGCAAGACGTGAAATTTAATCATGCATCGAGCGTGTCCGGGTTAGAAGTTGGGCGCAAACTGGGATGCAGCTCGCTTGCATCAAAAGTGCCCATGCTGCGTTTAAAATTTAGGTATGCTTACGCGCGGGGCAAACTAAGCGCAATAATTCCATGCGTAGCGGTCGCAAATCGAGTGTCGCGTAAGCGCAGAAAGCACGGCGTGAGAATTATGCGCTTAGCATGCGTAGGAAGTATAAATCAAGTGCTGCGCGAATAGCGAAACTAAAAAAGGAAACAGATGAAAGACGAAATTTTTAAAGAGCCTATCAAAAAACAGTTTGAGTTTGACGCCAGCGTCGCGTCGGTTTTTGATGATATGATCGGGCGCAGCGTGCCGTTTTATGAGGCTAGCACGCGGCTTAGTAGCGAGCTTTTGGCGAGGATACTGCCACAAAAGGCCCGCGTGATCGATCTTGGCTGCTCGACTGCGACCGCGCTGCTGGCGCTGTTTGCGCTGCGCCCCGATCTGCGGCTGTGCGGCATCGACAGCTCGGAGGCGATGATACAAAACGCCCGCGCCAAGGCGGCGGCGTTCGGCGCCGAGCTCGAGCTTAGCGTATCGGACGTGCTGGATGCGAGCCTCGCGGACTGCGACGCCGTGATTTTAAACTACACATTGCAGTTTATCAGGCCGCCGCGCCGAGCCGCGCTCGTGAGTAAAATTTACGACGGATTGCGTGAGGGCGGGGTTTTGATCTTTAGCGAAAAGATCATCTACGAAGAGCCTGCGCTCGCGCGTCAGATGATCGAAATTTACGAGGATTACAAGCGCGCGCAGGGCTATTCGCGCTACGAGATCGCGCAAAAACGCGAGGCGCTCGAAAACGTACTCGTGCCCTACACCGAAGCGGAAAACCACGCCTTGGCGCTAAGCGCGGGCTTTAAGCGCGTCGAGAGCATCTTTAAATGGGCGAATTTTATGAGCTTCGCGGCGTTTAAATGACCTCTCTATACCCTCTAAAGATACTTTTACTCTAAAATTTATCTATATTTGGCACAACCTTCCTTGCTTACAGATAATTCAAATAGATTTTTTCCATCTTCGGTTTTATAAAATGAAGTGTGCTTGTTAATATAGTCAAAAAATCCACCCATATTTAAAAACCTACAAAACTGCGGACTCGCATTATTAGCCATGTGATTTTCTAATTCTTCAATACTCATATTGCTATTATTTAGAAATAGATTTGTCAAAATCACTACTCTGTTCAGATTCCCATATTCATCACAAAAAGGTTCATTTATAATAATCATGTTTTGCTGATTTATAGGATATTTTTCATAACTTAAAATTTGTTGCAACGCTATATTGCAACTTTGTTTATTTGCAGAAAAACAACAAGAACATACAACCAAAAAGGCTAGTACTTTTTTCATTTTTAATTCCTCTTATTAAAATTCACAATAATTTTTTCCAAAAAATATAATATACAGATTATTATCGTTGCCACGATAATAACCCACATATCCAAATTCATAACCAAATTGTTCATATCTACAACTTTCCATAGTTGCGTACATGCCATTTATCATATAAGATTTGGCTGTTATTATAAAACATATAGAAATCAATAATATTTTCATGACTACCTTCCTTATGAAAAAATTCTCACAATAAAAATGATTGCCGAGATGATATAAAGCCACTTAAAAAGCCTATTTAATAAAAATATATGATCTCTATATGGGTTATACGGATTGAACGATGGTCTAAAACTCATACAGTATAATAGGAAAAATATAATTGAGATCAAAAGTGACATCTATGCTCCTTATCTGTATATATCATTGATTACTATTGAATTTAAAACCTGATATATTGTATCTTCTAGGGTCAATAATTTCTGCATATCAACAGAAACAAAATTTATTTCTATAAGATAGTCTCTATAGAATACAAAATATGTATTATTATAGCTTGTAATTTCTAGATTTAATCTCTTTCCCAAAATCTCACTTACCATACCAACAGCTGGTAAATTTTCAATAACTAGCATATCACAAGAAATTAACCGCGATAGCATATTATTTTTAGACATATCCACTATATTGGACTCACAAAATTCTTTGTAATTAGTTTGATTCAATTCTACTCCCATAAAATCCGGTGATTTATATATTAGGACCATAATCATATTTAAATTTGTATCTATAAATTTTAAAACCACATTTGGTCTATAACCATCCTTCAATATAAAGGAATTAGGAATTCCTATTTTCAAATCAAGACCTTTCGCCTTAGGATTATTTTGAGTGGAATAATAGGTATATCCGTCCAATGAAAATGCACTCATAAAAAGAGCAATCATGGAAATAATAGCTTTCATCTTTGCTCTTCTTCCGTATGCTCGCGGTCAATCTTTCTGTAAAAGAAAAAATAAAGTCGTTTGGTGATCCAAATAAAAAATGAAAACAACGCCAATATGAGTATTGGTCCCATTTTTAGGTTATTAAATAAAAGCAAAAAATTTAGAGATCCAACTACTATAAAGAAAGTAATGAATCCTAAAATGCAAGCCAAAATAAAGGCTACAAATTTTTTCATATTTACCTCTTTTGAATTTATTGCTTTTTTATAAAACAAAATTACAAATCCATCCATGATTTTCATTTAAAATTAAAAAAATTTCAAAATTACATCATTTACAATTTAATCTCTATAGAAATAATCGCTGATGGAAATTGAAAAAGCATTATATAAGAACTAAACTTATAGAAAACTTTTATATAGGAATTATTTCTATGCTTTCTTTGCCGCAAATAACTACAAAAGAAGAAGATGAAGAATTTTTAAAAATCGTAGCAAGCAATGTTAAGAGAATACGCCAAGAATGTGGTTTAAGCCAGCTAGAAACTGCCCTAAGCATAGGTCAAGCTTCAAACGGATTTTACGCAAACATGGAAAATTTCACAGATCAAAAACGATTCAATTTGCTTCATCTATACAAGCTCTCGAAGCTTTTCAGGTGCAATATAGATGAATTTTTTAAAGATATAAAATAACAAAAAGTATGACTCACAAATAAAAACGCCTGCTTTGGGTTTAAAATCCCAAAGCAGGCACTGTTGCAGCAATAAATTTAAATGCTACCGATGACAAATTTTTAGCTCATTCATAGCGATGGAATTTCAATCGCCGCGAGCAAAGGAGCTTATTTATCTCTTAAATTTAACTCGCTAACGAGCTTGGAGTAAACTGCGTAGTCTTTGTTTTTAAGATATTTCATCATTCTTTTGCGCTGACCTACTAGCTTTAGCAGTCCTAAGCGAGATGAAAAATCTTTCGGATTTGCTTGCAAATGAGTGGTAAGAAGCGTGATCCTCTCGGTAAGAAGCGCGATTTGCACCTCCGCAGAACCTGTATCTTTCTCTCTTCTAGCGAATTTCGCAACTATCTGTGCTTTTTGAGCCGTGTCTAAAGCCATGATGACCTCCTGATCGGTAAAATAGGAGGCGATTATACTTAATTAACCTAAATTTTTGCTTTCTTTGTGTAAAATGCACGCTTTGACACCAAAGGAGAAAATAAATGCTTTTTACAAAAGCAAGCGAATACGCCCTGCTTTCAATGATCTGCATCGCGGGCAAGGAGGAATCGATGGATGTCGATTCGATCTCTAGCGAGCTTGGAATTTCACGCAGCTTTTTGGCTAAAATTTTACAAAATTTAGCTCGCGCGAGACTTTTAAATTCCTTCAAAGGCGCCAAGGGCGGCTTTGTGCTCGCGCGCAATGCGGACAAGATCACGCTAAGCGAGATCATCAAAAGCGCCGAAAGACGCAAGGCGACAGTATTTGACTGCACCGCCGAGGGGATCGACGCCTGCCCGAACGGTCGCACGCTATGCCGCGTCAATCTAATGTTCGGCGAGCTTCAAGAGAAAGTCGATGAGTATATGGATACGATCACGCTAGCAGACATCATCGGCAAAGAACGCAAATGAAAATATATCACCTCAGCCACACCGATCTGGACGGCTACGGCGCGCAGTTCGTCACGGCGCACTACTTGACGGACGTGGAATTTTTCAACGCCAACTACGGCAAGGAGATAAACGAAAAATTTGATCTCATCCTCGCTAGTATCGACGAGCGGCTCGCCGTAGACGCAGGCGAGAAAAGCCTGGTTTTAATCACCGATCTAAATTTACTGCCCGCGCAGTGCGAGAAATTTAGCGGCGAGATAGCCCGTCGCAACGCCCGCGTAATCCTTTTGGATCATCATCAAAGCGGGCTTGAGTGCGCGAAAAAATTCCCGTGGTATTTTTTGGATTCATCGCGCTGCGCCACGAAGATCACCTATGATTTTTTCAGCGCGATGTTCGGCGGCTCGCCGCGGCTGGATAAACTCGTGCGCATCGTAAACGCCGTGGACATCTGGCTGAAAGACGAAAGCGAGTTTGAGCTCGGCAAGGTCTGCCTCGGCATAGTCTCGGGCGCGAAAGAGATCAATAAAATTATGTTTGAGCAGGAGAGCAGGGATTATATCTTTTTCCTGTTAGAAAAAATTTTTAAATTTCAAGACGAGCCGAGCGCACACATCGCGCTAGATAGCGCGTTGCACGGCATAAAGAAAGAATTTTTTAAAAGCGAGCGCGACGATACGCTAAGCAATCTCGTCTCGCACTTCGTAGTCGCCCGTCTAAGCGCGCAAAAGCAGCGCTTCGCGATCAATTATCTAGGTAAAAAAGGTATTTTGACCTACAATATCGGCAACGTAAGCGTCATCGGCAACGATTTTTTGACGCAAAACCCCGATGTCGATTTTTTCATCGACGTAACGAGCAAAAAAACGCTCAGCTTCCGCGCAGACGGCAAGATCGACGTAAGCGAAATGGCAAAGCTGCTCCTCGGCGGCGGCGGACACGTAAATGCGAGCGGCGGGATGTTTGCGGGCTTTAAGGACGCGAGCTCGTACGAAGCCGTAAAGGCGCAAATCGTGGATCTAATCGAGAAAAAAACTCAAATTTCAAAGGAAGAAGATGAAAAATAATGACGAAAAAATCGCCGAGCAGGACCTCATCTACGAGATTAATATCCTGCTTGACGCGATGCTACTTTATGCGGGCGTGAAACGCGAGCGGCTCGCTGATGCGGCGCAGCTGTATATCGAAAACATCGACACAGTGCTTGCGAACTCGGACGCTAGCGGCGCGGATGAGGTAATCGCCGTGGTCGAGTTTTTGCGCGGCAAACACGCGGAGTTATTCGAAAATAAGGGCTAGCTCGCGAAATTTTAAGCGAAATTTTGCGAGATAAAATTTTACGAAGCGCAAACTATGCGGAGTAGAATTTCATTTAGCGCAAAAATTTATAGAGCGAGAGATCCGCGAGATAAAATTTTGCGAAATAGAATTTCTAAAATACGGAATGCGAAATACGGAATTTTGGGGACTTAGGCTTAAAATTTTAAAATTTAGCAAGCAGGCTTTGCAAATAAAATTTTAAGGCATGGCAGTTGCAGAATTTTGTTTTAAAATTTTATGCTGTCAAACAAGAGCAAAATTTCAAGGCTTAGAATTTACGCTAAGAAATTCCGCGCAATAGCAAATTTAAAATTTTAAGTGCATTTTGCGGCACGGAATTTTGCAAAAAATTTTAGACAACGCGGGGCGGCTCTGCGTAAAATTCTAATCTAGGCTTCGTGCGGAATTTGCATCAAAACTCCGCGCGGAATTTTGCGCTCAACTAAGGCGCAAAATTTAAATATAAAGGCTAAATCTTTGCTTGCCAGTGTGGCGCGAAGATTGCGCAGATTGCGGAATTTTAAATTTAAAAGCACGATTCTGCCGTCTAAGATCAAAAAATGGCGTGGCGTCTAAGCTTGCCGATAATGACAAAGCTCGCTTTGAAAGGAAGAGAGAATTTTATCTGTAAAAGTGCAGAGATGTCATTTTAAGATACTTTTGTCATTTCTAAGCGAAAGAGATCCGCGCCAGAGGTTTTTAAGCAAGCGCGCTTGATAAAATATTATCGCTAGATATGGCGCAGTAAATACGCCCGAACGTGGCAAAATTAAAACGAACGCGGCGCTCTATCATCGCAAAGCCAGGCATCGTAAAATAAAAAAGCTTAGGCGGAGCGCTTAGAAACAAAATATCGCGAAATAAGACATTTGCAGAGCAAGGCGCCGATAAGATGAAGCGTAGTAAAATAGAATAGCAAAGCAACGTGTCGATAAAATAGACACCATGAAGCAGAATTTCGTAGCAGTAACGCAGAGCGCGATTAAATTTTAAGCAGGCGGCGCGCTAAATTTTGAAATTTTATGAATTTAAAACTTTATGAAAGGATATAAATGAAAAAGATTTTTTTGTTTGCATGTCTCATGCTTTTGGGCTCGCAGCTTTTCGGCGACGATAAGGTCTATCGCCTAAGACTTGCTAGTACGTGGGAGGCGACTACGCCCGTTTTGGGCGCTGCTGCTGAGGATTTTAAAAACTATGCCGAAAGCCTTAGCGGTGGTAGGCTTCAGATCCGCATCGATACGCCGAGCAAGCACAAGGCAAGCTTTGGCATATTCGACTTCGTCAAAAGCGGTCAATACGATCTAGGATATACTTCGCTTTATTATTATAAAGGCAAAGACGCCAAAACTATGCTCTGGACGGCAGTGCCTTTCGGTATGACTACTGATGAGCAGCACGCGTGGTATTACTATGGTGGTGGGCGAGAGCTTAATGATAAGATGTTCGCGCAATACGGCATGAAGACCTTTTTGATGGGATCTACCGGCATGCAAATGGGTGGCTGGTTTAAAAAAGAGATCAACTCGGTTGCAGATTTGCAAGGGCTTAAATTCCGCATACCGGGGCTAGGCGGAGAGGTGATGAGCAAGCTGGGCGCTACTATAAACACGGTGCCTACGGGCGAGCTATTTATGGCGTTAGAAATGGGTACGATCGATGCGGTCGAGTGGGTAAGCCCTGTCTATGATATGCCACTTGGATTTCACAAAGTGGCTAAATACTACTACACAGGCTGGCAAGAGCCTATGGGAGACTGCCAACTGCTGGTAAATCAAAAGGCGCTAGAGAAGCTGCCTGCGGATCTTCAAGCGATCTTAGAGGCTGCAGCAAGACTTGCCGGAGAGAACTTCCAAAATAAGGGCTTTTACGAAAACGCTCGCATTTGGGCGGAGCTAAAAGCGCAGTTTCCGGACGTGCAGGTGCGCGACTTCCCTGCGGACGTGATAGCCGCGCTTAAAAAAGCAACGAATGAAATCTTAGACGAGGAAGCGGCGAAAGATCCGATGTTTAAAGAGATCCTAGACAGCCAGCGCGCATTTTTGAAAATCGGTAGAGAATGGAATAAAATAAGCACCGTAGCCTACATAAATAACGTAAGCGGTATCGCGGGCGAAAGCTTAGCAAATCCAATCTCCGCAGGCTCTAGCGGTACGACAAACTCAGATTCTGCAAGCAGCGAAAATCACGGCGCTGCAAGCGATTCTAACACGACTGACGGCAAAAATTTAGGCGCGATAAAGTAGAGCGGGCGCTGCGAGCGATAAAAATAAGGCGCGACGAACAGATCTGGCGCAATAAGTAGCTCAGGCGCGACAAGCGGCAGAAATTTTAACTACTTTTGCATAAAGTAGATGGAATTCTGCCGCAGAAGCTTTGGCGCAATAACTTCAATATCAGAGCCTAGTTTCATAAATCTCACCCGCAAGCAGGCAGTAGCTTTGGCGCAATAGCTTCAATATCGCAAGTAGCGCGATCTAGCGCAGCAAAGGGCTCCCGCGTGAAAATAGAACGCCAAAAACACGCGATAAAATAAAATTCTAAAAATTCTAAATTCCAAGCACGACGGAATTCGGAATTTTAAATCTAAAATTTTAAAATCAAAATTTATGGATTTCAGACGAAGCGCGAAACTACTCAGCTATGCCATAAACCGACATTTGCGACCATTAAGACTAAAAGCCGCGTCTAGCGCTTTAAAAGCCTATGAGCCTTTTGCATTTATATATTAAAATCACAAAAATTGCATTTGCGTTATTAAAATTGCAGCGTTGCTTGGCAATATAGGCTAATTCTCATAAAATCAGCCTGTACGCGTTAAAATTTAATCAATAATGTAATTTGGTAAGATTTGTCGCGATAAAATAGCCTTATTATCATGCTTATCTTTAAAATTTACTCCATTGCGCCGCTCTTATAGAGACTACATTTATTAGGATTTGATAAATCACGAATGCCCAGTATCTGCCGCCACATCTATTAACGCAATAGCAGATAAATTTCACACCCTCTTATCGATAGTGCAACTACGCAAAAAAGCGTATTAATACCGCGAAATTTATTGAATTCTTGAAATTTTTGATCTTTAAAATATCGCAAGACGGCTAGATCGCCAAAATTTCATATTATTTGAATTGATTGTTAAAAAGTAGATTCGGAAGCATAGCCCCCGAATCTACGGATAAGATTAAATTCTTAGAATTTAATCGGATGGTGGTGGAAGTCGTCGTAAACGACCTTGTTGGTCTGAAACTTAATGCGCTTAAGCTCGCGGATACGCAAAAATTCCTCTTCGTCGATCTTTTTGATCTGAATCGCTGCCTTAAACGTAGGCGTTTTGGCGATTAGATCCCAACCGCCGCTAGTTAGCTCGTTGCAGCAGCTCTCCCAGTAGTGATAAGACATCTGAATGATACCATCCATTATGCACTCGGTAATGTCCGCCTTGATCGCGATATAGCCGTAGCGGCTCCACGCGACGATGAAATCGCCCTGTGAAATTCCATATCGCTCGGCGAGTTTCGGATTCATTTCCGCAATCGGTCCTATCGCGTCGCCGCCCTGCTCGACGGTCTTAGAGCGCCTAGTCATCGCGCCTCCCGCGTACTCGTAAACCTTACGCGTAGTTAGAAGCTGGATCGGGAACTCTGCATCGGTCTTCTCGTCCACGGAGCCCGCCATTACAGGATAATCTTTCGGCATATTCATACGCTTTGCGAATTCCTCTTTGGCGCTTTCGATCTTGCTCTTATCATCCACAAATAGAACCGGGACGAAATTTCCTTTACCGTCCGGGGTAAAGAATTTTTTATCAAGGTACAATGCAGGTCCGCCCATAGAATTCTCATCAGGGCACGGCCAGTGAAGTCCGTGGTATTTTTTGATGCGGTAATAGCTCATTCCGCCGTAGTTGTGCGGAGCTACCCTGCGCACCTCTTCCCAAATCTGCTCTGGAGATTGGAATGTGAAATAATCCCCTAGTCCTAAGCGTCTGGCAAGCTCGCAGATGATAGCCCAGTCTTGTCTAGCTTGTCCCGGAGGGGCAACTACAATCTCGCTATGCTGTACGCGGCGCTCGGCGTTAGCATAAGTACCCTCCTTCTCGCCGCTGCAAGCTCCAGGGAGCACGACATCTGCTTTGCGGCTCGTCTCAGTTAAGAAAATATCTTGGATCACATACATCTCTACCTGCGAAATCGCGCGCAAGAAGTGGTTTGCGTTCGGATCGGTCATAACCGGGTTTTCGCCCATCGTCCAGAAAAATTTTACCCTACCGTCAAGAATTGCGTCAGGCACTTCAGTTTTATGAATACCGATCTTGCCGTTTAGATGACCTTTTGGTAAATTCCACTGGCGCTCAAACCAATCACGGGCACTCTCGTCGGTTACAGCTTTATAGCCGGTAAATACGTTAGGAAGCATTCCCATATCGCAGCAGCCTTGAACGTTTTCTTGTCCACGGATCGGTAGATCGCCGCTTCCAAGCTCGCCTACGTTGCCCGTTACGAGCATTAAATTTGAAATGTCGCAGACTGCGCCCACGCCGTGGTTGAAGTGAGTTACGCCCATGCCGTGCGTGATAACCGCAGGTCGCGTAGTAGCGTAAATTCTAGCCGCTTTTCTAATATCTTCAGCGTTTAACCTAGTGTATTTAGCTACGGCCTCAGGCGAATAATCCTTAACCGCCTCTTTTACATATTCAAAACCCTTGGTGTATTTCTCAACGAATTCGTGATTTACCAAATCCTCGTCGATAATAGCATGGATTAAAGCGTTTATAACCGGGATATTGTGCTCCGGCTCAAGCTGGAGGTGGATATCTGCGCGATTTGCAAATTCCGTCTTAACCGGGTCAATGACGATGAGTTTAGCGCCTCTATTTAGCGCTCTTTGAACGTGCATAGCTACGATCGGGTGACCATTTTCCGGGTTTGAGCCGATCATCATAATGCAGTTGCTGTGAGTTCCGATCTCCGTGAAGCTATTTGTAGCTGCTCCGTTACCGATTGTTTTGGCAAGACCTGCCACAGTCGGAGCGTGTCAAATGCGCGCGCAGTGATCGATATTATTCGTACCTAAAATTCTAAGTAGCTTCTGCGCTACGTAGTTATCCTCATGCGTACAGCGTGCGGAATAGTTTCCGGCTATCGCGTCAGCGCCGTATTTTTCTTTAACCTCGAGCATCTTTTTAGCAACCAAATCAAGCGCTTCGTCCCAGCTAGCCTCGACCAAATCGCCATCTTTACTAAATTTGCCATTCTTTTTACGAATTAGCGGAGTAGTAAGCCTATCTCTAGAGCCTACGTAATTCCATCCGTAATAACCTTTCAAACATAAACAACCCTGATTTACGGGGTTGTCGCTTACGCCGGTTGCGGATTTGATATAATTGTCTTCCGCAGTCAGCTCGATTTGACAGCCTGTGCCACAATAAGGGCATATGACCTTGCCTTTATTCGCCATATTTTCTCCTTTCGAAAATACTAAACATGCAAAATTACCATATATGCAATTTCGGCACAATTATATAAATTCTTACCTAAAATAAAATTGAAATTTTGCCTTAAGCTAAAAGAATTTTTTCAATTATAATTAGGAGTAAGTTGGGGTAATTTAAGTAGTAATTTAAATTTTAAAATATACTTTAATACTGATATACTAGACTTTTAAAGCAAATAATCAACGAACCGGTTTAAAAAAGAAATTAGTTTTTAAATTTAAGCTTTGAAAGCAAATTTATCAAATAAATTCCAAATATCGTCAGATAAATGACGGAATTTTTTTGCGGACTTAAATATAATTACACCAAAATTTTTAGTAAAAAATTTTTAAAATTCCTTAAGTCAAGGAGAAAGGTATGAAACAACATAAATTTGTAATCTGCGATTACAAACGATGTATCGGTTGCACGACGTGCATGGCGGCCTGTTACTCAAGTGCCTACGAGCGCGGCAAGCTTGCTAAATCGCGACTTACCGTGCTTAGACAGGCTTACGGCGTTATGCCTACGCAGTGCAGGCAGTGCGATGACGGACCATGCGCAAATGTCTGCCCTACCGGTGCGCTTCGCTTCGATAATAACTATATCGAATTGCACGAAGAAATTTGCATCGGATGCAAGATGTGTACGCTCGCCTGTCCTTATGGCGCGATCAGCTCGAATGCCGAGCTTATGCCGTCAGTAAATTATGCGGTCGAGCCGAAGTATTATCTCGAGATCGAAAGCCAAGCGGGTGCCAAAAGCACAGCTATCAAATGCGATCTATGCAACGGACGCGAGAACGGTCCTGCATGCGTCGAGGTTTGCCCAACCAGCGCTATCATTATGATAGATCCTAAAGAAGGTAAGCATAAATTGGGCTTTGCGATAGACTACGATGCGGCTAATGCTTTTGCAAAAGACGTATTAAACGGCGAAATCAGTTGCGTCGCCAAAAAAGAAGGAGGCGCAAAATGATAAGCGTCTATACTTTATTTATCGTCAGTGCAGTAATTAGTATTCTTTTATACTGCGCTCCAAAAACTGCCGTTAAGGTGGGATTTGGATTAGGTGCTATCAGCTGTTTTTATGCGATGTGTCATTTCGTAGCCAATATGGGCGTAAGCGATAGCTTCGTTTTGGGCGGTACTTTCTTATATGCGCCAAAATTTGCTTTAAGTCCGCTTGGAAATTTCTTCAGCTTCGTAGTCGTTTTTATAGGCTTTGCAAGCAGCGTTTACGGTATGAGCTACGCCGAGGAATATATCGGAAAAGCAAATATTGGCGTTTTTGCATGTTTATTTAATACCTTCATCTTATCTATGCTTTTAGTCATCAGTGCGGATAATGTATTTTGCTTCGCTGTTTTATGGGAGCTTATGACGTTAATTTCGTCATTTCTAATCATAGTAAACGATGGCAAAGGCACGCTCAAAGCCGTTATGGTATATCTAGGTATAGCGCAGATCGGTGCATTTTGTATCACCTGTGGATTACTTATCATTGCAAACTACGCAGGCAGCTTTGAATTTGCGAAGTGGGGAAACGTAAATATACCGATGGGTGCTTCCGTAGCAGCATTCATCTTGTTTTTGGTCGGCTTCGGCTCAAAAGCTGGAATGTGGCCTTTTCACGTTTGGCTACCGCAAGCTCACCCTGCGGCTCCGTCAAACGTCTCTGCACTGATGAGCGGCGTTATGATTAAAGTAGCGCTCTTTACGCTCGTTAAATTTACACTATTTTTACCGCTAAGTATCTATTTTGGGCTTGCAGTTTTGATCCTAGGAGCAGCTAGCTCGCTTTTTGGCGTTTTATACGCGTTGTGCCAGCACGACTTTAAAGCGCTTCTTGCGTACCACTCGGTTGAAAATATCGGCATTATCTTGCTGGGTCTTGGCACTGGAATTTACGGCGTCGCAGCAGGCAATGTAACGCTAGCCGCAGTCGGATTTTTAGCAGGCTGCTACCACGTAGTAAATCACGCGATATTCAAAGGCTTGCTATTCTTATGTGCAGGCTCTGTAATCCACGCTACTCATACGCAAAATATGGACGTGCTAGGAGGGCTAGCTAAAAAAATGCCTCTAACCGCTATCGGTATGTTTATTGGTATCATGGGTATCGCAGCGCTTCCTCCGGTAAACGGCTTCGTTTCAGAGTGGTTTACCTATCAAGGAATGCTTCAAGGCGCTAAGGAAAGCGGAATTTTCATCAGATACGCTTTCTCTTTAGCAGTAGTCGCACTTGCGCTTACGGGCGTTTTAGTCGGTATGCACCTTAAGCTTTATGCGGTAATCTTCGCAGGAACCCCAAGAGATGAAAAAATTTGGGAAAATGCAAAAGAAAGCCCTCTAGGAATGGTTTTAGGAATGATCATTTTGATGATAGGCTGCGTAGGATTTGGCGTAGGCGCACACTTTATAGTGGGTTACATTATGGAGGCGGTAAATTCTATCACTTCCAATAGAGAATTTGTCGCAAGCCTAGGCGCTTCGTCAATCACTTCGCCTTTGGGAAGTATCGTTTCAACTCCTCTTATTGCAGTGATTTTGTGTTCTACAATGCTGCTTCCGTTTATCATCCTAGCGGTTATGAAAGCAAATCGCGACAAACCTCGTGAGACCGATCCTTGGGCGTGCGGCTTTAAATATAGCCCTCGCATGCAGATAACTGGCGGTCCTTTTACCGGCGATTTAAGAAAGATTATGGACTGGTTATTTAGAGGTCATAAACGCAGAATAGAGCAAAACGGCTACTTCGGACCGATCGAGTATCA
This sequence comes from uncultured Campylobacter sp., assembly GCF_938045595.1. GTDB lineage: Bacteria > Campylobacterota > Campylobacteria > Campylobacterales > Campylobacteraceae > Campylobacter_B. Next base: position 2,064 of record NZ_CALIBB010000024.1, on the reverse strand, counting down.
CAACCACCCACAAGACATTTGGTGGACGATAATTTATCAACCGGTAATCGATTGGAGTAAGAAGATCGCCGATAAGATAGGAATTATTCAAAGCGGCTATGCAAATTTATATACGCTTTACATCCTAATCTATCTTTGCGCGATACTGGGCGTCGGATATTTCTTGATCTAGGAGGTTTAAGATGCAGACTATACAAACTATATTTTTAATGATATTTCAAGTCGCGGTTATCGTCCTAGTCGCTCCACTTTTCGACGGTATGGCGAGAAAACTTCGAGCCAAGCTTCAGTCGAAACAAGGAAGCGATTTTTTCCAGACTTACCGCGATATTATTAAGCTTTTTAAGCGCGGCAGAACCGTTCCTGCGTGCAGCCACTGGGTATTTAGGTGGGCGCCGTTTTTCCTTTTCGCTACTTCGGCAGCGATTTTGGCGGCTATTCCTATTACATACAGCGATCCAACCACCGATAAAATTTTCGGAGCATATTCGGATATTTTCGTTATCCTATATCTAGGCGCGCTTTTGCGCTTCGTATTCGGTGCGGCTTCGATAGATAGCGGTAACCCGTTTGCCGCAACCGGCGGCGGACGCGAGCAGATGCTTGCCGTTTTTGTCGAACCTGTGATGATGATGTGCCTAATCGTAGTAATGATGGCTGCGGGAACTTCAAATTTAGTTGAGATTCAGGGGATGGTACGCAGCGGTCAGATCGGCTATCAAATTCCAAGCTTTGCTGTCGCTTCGATTGCGTTTTTATGGTGCATGTATGTCGAGACCGGCAGAAAGCCATTTGATCTTGCCGAAGCCGAGCAAGAGCTTCAAGAAGGACTTTTGGGCGAATACGCAGGCAGCGATTTGGGCTTAGTGCAAGCGGCGCTTATTTTGAAGCAATTTGCGATGATCGGATTATTCCTAACGATATTTGAGCCGTGGAATTTTAGCAATCCGTTTTTGGCGATCATAATCTTTGTGCTAAAAACCGGCGTATTTTACGTAGCAGCCGTTTTCATCGACAACTTTGGACCACGCTTCAGAATGACTTCGAGCATGCGCAAAATTTCATGCGGCGCTCTTGCCATTGCTTTTGCGGCATTAACGCTTTACGTAGTAGGATTTTAAGATGAATAGTATCGATATTTTAGCAATTTGTATGATCGTAACGTCACTCGCGGTATTCGGACTTAGAAATTTAAAGCTTTCGATCGGAATTTACGCGATTCAGACGCTACTTTTGGTAAGCATATTTTTTATGCTGTATTCTAACTTCAATGCGCCGCAGCTTAGAATTTGGGCGATAGTGGCGTTTTTTACGAAGGTTATTTTCGTGCCAGGAATTTTATTTTGGCTAGTTAAAAAGCTGGATGTGATCAGCGAGGATGAGCCGGTAGGCGGCTTTTTCGTAAGCCCCGTTATTGCGATGGGATTTTCGCTAGCGATTGCGATGACAATCAATCCGATCTTGCTTAAATTCTCTCTTATTCAAGAAAGAATCGTTCTAATAGCGGCGGTAACCGTATTTATGATGGGAATTTTCGGCTTCATGCTAAGAAATTCTTTCATCAAGCAAATTCTAGCCTACTGCCTCTTTGAAAACGGCATCCACCTAAGCCTTGCGCTTATGGCTTACAACTCTCACGAGCTAGTCGAGCTTGGAATTTTAACCGATGCAATCTTTGCGGTTATTATTATGAGCATTTTGGCGGTTAGATTTTACAAAGCTTATGACGGGCTTGATACGTCTAAAGCTTCGAATTTAAGGGGTTAATGATGAATAGTTTAGCTTTTATATTAATTTTTCCGTTGCTCGGAGCGCTGATATTATTCTTATGCCCTAAGAATTTCAAGCTCCTAAGCTCGCTACACGTTTTGATTTCTGCAGTTACATCTGCAGGGCTACTCTGTAACGTAGGAAAGCTTTTAAGCGGCAATGCCGAGGCGTTTTACGCATACGATAAATTCCTATTCCTAGATAGCCTAGGCTGTGTATTTTTAGTACTAATTGCAGTAACGGGCTTTTTAGTAAATTTATACTCCACCACCTATATGAAATGGGAGATACAGG
>NZ_CALIBB010000023.1 GCF_938045595.1 uncultured Campylobacter sp. | reverse complement strand
AACAGATCGCGCGTGCGCGAGACGGCGCGATCGCGATGCACGCAAGCATCAGAAGCATCGCAGGAAGCGGCGTAGCGCAGCTGGAGGATGTCGATGAAATTTTAAGCCTCGAGGCGATAGCGGCGGAGGGTGAAGCGAGCGCGCTTCAAGACCAAGACGGCGACGAGACGCCATAGCGGCGTATAGACCGCGGCTATGGCGAGAGCACGAGATGATCTTGCGGCGCGAAGTTAGCTTACGGGACGGGAAGCTAAATATCTATTTTGCGTCGTGCGTCTTTTTAATTTCGTCCGTTCTTGCGCCTTCATACAGTGTAAAACTTTGTGTAGCCGCGCTTTCTATGCTTACTTGCCTTAGTATCTACATAAATTTTAAGCGCAAAATGTTCTATCTCTCCGGTGCGGCGTCTTTGGTACTTTATTGCGACGTAAAATTTCCTTTAAATTTACCGCGCAGAGCGCCGCGGTACGTTTTAGATCGCGCCGTTAAATTTTAAAATTTCAAAACGTTTGCTTTGATTTGTTGTTTGCTCGCTTTCAAAGCGGCGTAAAATTTTACACAAAAGCCGTGCTGCGCGCCGTAGAGTTTAGCCGCGGCGTGGGGGCGTGGGTTAGAATGCTGGGCTTGAAATTCTTGAAATTTATGATTGATTTTAACGCCGTTTTAAGATTATTTTTGTAAAATCACATTTCTTTTTTACCGCTGGCGGGCTCATAGCTCAGTTGGTTAGAGCATCCGGCTCATAACCGGATGGTCCTAGGTTCAAGTCCTAGTGAGCCCACCACCACAAAATTTTAGCTTTTTACCGCATCGAAATTCGCAAAATTCCATAAAATTTTATGCGTCGTTTTTCCTTTGAAATTCTGTTTCATAACTTCAAAAGACAAAGTCTGCCTCATAATTCCCGCTTTAAAATGCGGCAAGCTCGCGATTGAATTTTCAAATTTAACTTTCATTTGGCGACCGATTAAATTTTATTTTATGCCAAGTTGCGGTAGAATTCCGTTAAAATTCTTAGTGCGGGGAGATGTCCATGTCAGAAAATCAAACGAAAAAAGGCGGAATTTTAGCTTTTTATTTTAACTCAAGCTTGCTTTGGCGCATCATTATCGCTTTAGTGTTGGGCTCTGCGATTGGTATGTTACTACCTAAAAATATGCCGGTGGGCGATACCACGTGGGTAGCGATTTTAACGCCTTTGGGAGATCTTTTCGTGCGGCTTTTAAAGATGATCATGGTGCCGATTATTATCTGTTCGCTGATCGTGGGCACTAGCAGTATCTCGCCCGCGCATCTGGGCAAAGTAGGCGTTAAGGCGATCATATTTTACGCTATAACGACGCTTTTTGCGATCGTCATCGGTCTAGCGTGTGCGTTTGTATTTTCTCCAGGTAGCGGGCTTGATCTAAGCGATACGTCCAAGGCCGTCGAAAAGGCAGCGAACGCGCCTAGTATGAGTAAAATTTTGCTTAATATAATTCCTACGAATCCTTTTGATTCCATAGCCAAGGGCGAAATTTTGCCGATAATCGCGTTTTGCTTATTTCTTGGCGTAGGGCTTGCGTTTTGCCGCGACAGTAGCGACGCGCGTATCAAAAGCTCCGCCGATACGGTTTATAATTTTTTCGACGGAATGAGCGAGATTATGTTTAAGATCGTGCACTGGGTGATGCAATATGCGCCAATCGGCGTTTTTGCGCTAATGTTTGTAGTGTTTAATAAAAGCGGCATCGAGGCTTTTAGCTCGCTGCTAAACGTCACGATTACCCTATACGTGGGACTTGCGATTCAAGTATTTGCGGTTTATTGCGTTATTTGTATGCTTATCGGAGTTAGCCCGATTAAATTCCTTAAAAAAGTGCGTCCGCCGATGCTTACGGCTTTTGTTACCCGCAGCTCCAACGGCACGCTTCCGATTACGATGCAAACCGCCGAAGATATGGGAATTCCAAAGGCGATCTACGGCTTTGTTTTGCCCGTGGGTGCTACGGTGAATATGAACGGCACGACCGTGTATTTGGGCGTGTGCACGCTCTTTATCGCTAATGCTTGCGGTATCGATCTAAACAGCAGCCACTACCTCACGATCATCATCACTTCGATGCTTGCGGCGATCGGAACTGCCGGAGTTCCGGGAGCTGGTGCGCTGATGCTGCTTTTAGTGCTCGAGTCTATCGGCGTCAAGGTAAGTGGTAACGTAGCGATCGCTTACGGAATGATTTTGGGCATTGACGCGATTTTGGATATGGGGCGAACCTCGATGAACGTAACGGGCGATGTTGTCGCGTCGATCTACGTCGCAAAGAGCGAAAACGAAATGGATATGAGTAAGTGGGAAAATTAGCCCAAGTAAAATTTAGAAAGGACGAGCTATGAAAAGAGTTGGGATTATCGGTGGAATGGGACCTTTGGCGAGTGCGGATCTGTATATGAAGATCATAGAAGAGACTGCTGCGGGCAGCGATCAAGAAAATATTCCGCTTGTAATCGATAGCTATCCGCAGATCGAAGATCGCACGGCTTTTATCTTAGGCAAGGGTGAAAATCCGCTTCCGCGCCTAAGCGAGAGCGCTGTTAGGCTCAAAAATGCGGGCTGCAAGGCGTTTGCGATGGCGTGCAACACGGCGCATTTTTTCGCAGACGATGTAGAAGCTGCGGCGGAAATCCCGCTAATTCATATCGCTGAGGTCACCGTAAAAGCGATCCGCAAAAATTATCCAAACGCCCATAAAATCGCTGTGCTAGCCACTATCGGTACAAAAAAAGCTAAAATTTACGACGATCCGCTTAAAGAAGCGGGGCTAATCAGCGTGGATCTTGGTGAAGAAAATCAAGCGGTTTTGATGGATTGTATCTACAAAGGCGTTAAGGCGGGCAAGACTGCCGAATACGTGGGGGCTTTTGAGAATTTGCTAGGCAAAATCGATGCTGATATTTATGTCGTTGCCTGCACTGAGCTGCCGCTATTTTTGCCGTTAATCAAAAGCGATAAAATTTTCGTCGATCCTACTAGAGAGCTTGCCAAAGCGATCGTGGAATTCTCAAGATCGTAGAGCCGCAAGGCTTTGCAAGCGGAATTCTAAACCGCAAAATTTTACGATAATTTAAGTCGTGAAATTTTGCGGAACTATGTTAGACCAAACTTCCATCAAGGCGGAATTTTATGATAGTGGAATTTCATCACAGCATTTTAAGCTTAAAATTTTGTCAAAATTTGATCCGCAAAACCCAGAATGTAAAACCTCCGAAATAAAATTCCGTAACAAAATTTACTCGTAAAATTTCGCGCTGAAATTTAAGCTAAAATTCCATTAAATTTGACCGTTTCTAAAGCCCGAATTTAATATAATCTCCAAATCAAAAAAGGACCAAAAATGAGCGACTATACCCACCTGCACCTTCACACCGAGTATTCGCTGCTAGACGGCGCGAATAAAGTAAGCGAGCTCGCCGAGCTTTTGCAGAGCCGCGGCACCAAGGCGTGCGCGATCACCGACCACGGCAATATGTTCGGCGCGATAGACTTTTATCAGACGATGAAAAAGCACGGCATCAAGCCGATCATCGGCATCGAGACCTACCTGCACAACCACGACGACATCGGCGATAAAAGCGACCGCCAGCGCTATCACTTGATACTGCTCGCCAAAAACGAGACGGGCTATAAGAATTTGATGTATCTTAGCTCGCGCGCGTTTTTAGACGGCTTCTACTACTACCCAAGGATCAACAAAAAAATTTTAAAAGAGCACAGCGAGGGGCTCATCTGCTCCTCGGCATGCCTAGCGGGCGAGGTGGAATTTCATCTAAATAGAAGCGAGCGAAATTTAAAGCGCGGCGCGGGCGGCTACGAAGCGGCGAAAAAAGCGGCGCTTGAGTATAAGGAAATTTTCGGCGAGGATTTTTATCTAGAGATCATGCGCCACGGCATCGGCGAGCAATTAAACGTCGATAAAGACCTCATCCGCCTCTCGCGCGAAATCGGCGTCAAGATCATCGCCACGAACGACGCTCACTACTCTCGCAAAGATCGCGCCAAGGCTCACGACGTCTATCAGTGCATCTCGATGGGCAAGACGATCAACGATGGCGACCGCCTAAAACACGTCGTTTCGGAATTTTACGTAAAAAGCGACGAGGAGATGAGGCGGCTTTTTGCGGACATCCCCGAAGTGATCGAAAATACCGCCGAGATCGTGCAAAAGTGCAATTTGAAATTTGCCTTCGACGAGAAGGACTACGCGCCGACGCCGCCGAATTTTAAATTTACGATCGAATACGCCGCTGGGTTCGGGCTTTCGCTGCCGCAGCCCGATGAGCGTTATAGCTTTGCAAACGATGATTTTCTATTCGATTATCTGTGCCGCGAGGGGCTTAAAGAGCGCCTTAAATTTATTGATCCTGCCAATCATGAAATTTATCGCGAGCGCCTGGAAAAGGAGCTTGCCATCATCAAAAACATGCATTTTTCGGGTTATATGGTCATCGTGCAGGATTTCATCAACTGGGCGAAGGATCACGACATTCCGGTTGGCCCAGGTCGCGGCTCTGCGGCGGGCAGCATCTGCGCATATGCGCTTCGCATTACCGACCTCGATCCGATCCCGTATAATCTGCTTTTCGAGCGATTTTTAAATCCGTCGCGTATCTCGATGCCCGATATTGACGTGGATTTTTGCCAGGCGCGCAGAGGCGAAGTGATCGACTACGTCATCGATCAGTACGGCAAATTTAACGTAGCGCAGGTTGCGACCTTCGGTAAGCTGCTCGCGCGCGGCGTCATCCGCGACGTGGCTCGCGTCTGCGACATGCCACTTTCACAAGCTGATAAGATGGCGAAGTTGATCCCAGACAAGCTCGGTATCACGCTTACGCAGGCTTACGACGCCGAGCCGAAGCTGAAGGAATTTATCGATGCAGATCCGATCGCACAGCAGGTTTGGGAGTTTGCGCTAGATCTTGAAGGGCTAAATCGCAACGCGGGCATGCACGCTGCGGGCGTTGTGATCTCAAACGAGCCGCTGTGGAACAAAGCGCCGCTATTTAAGCAGGATAAGGGCGATGATGCGCGCCTAGTAACGCAATACACCAAAAACTATCTCGAGGACGTCGATCTGATAAAATTTGACTTCCTGGGTCTAAAAAACCTCGACGTGATCGATAATGCCGCCAAGCTCGTAAAGCGCCGCTACGGTCGCAATATCGTCTGGGAGGAGATCGATTTCAACGATCACAATACCTACGAGACGATTCAAAGCGGCAACACGCTGGGGATTTTCCAAATCGAGGGCGCGGGCATGCAGGATCTGGCGATGAACCTGCGCCCCGACCGCTTCGAGGATATCATCGCGATGATCTCGCTCTATCGCCCGGGACCGATGGATCTAATCCCCGATTTTATCAGGATCAAACACGGAGAGCTAAAAGCAAGCTATATCTTCCCCGAGATAAAAGAAATTTTAGAGCCTACCTACGGCATCATCGTCTATCAAGAGCAGGTCATGCAGATCGTGCAGAAGGTGGGTGGCTTTAGCTTGGGCGATGCCGATCTGGTGCGCCGCGCGATGGGTAAGAAGGATGAGAAGAAGCTTGCTCACATGCGCGAGCAGTATCTAAATGGCGCCAAAGAGCTGGGCTTTGACGTAGCAAAGGCAGATGAGTTATTTGATCTGATTATGAAATTTGCCTCCTACGGCTTTAACAAATCTCACGCCGCGGCGTATTCGATGATCACCTTTCAAACAGCCTATCTTAAGACCTACTATCCGGCGGAGTTTATGGCGGCGCTGCTTACTTCGGAAGAGGGCAATACCGATAAAATTTCAAAATATATCGACGAGGCTAGCCGCCTAGGCATCGGGCTTTTGCCGCCGTCGATCAATCAAAGCTTAAGAGGCTTTAGCGTCGTGGACGACGACAATTCCAAATCGGGCACTTCGATCATCTACGGCCTAGGCGCAATCAAGGGGGTAGGCGCCGCCGCGATCGAGAATATCTTAGAGCTTCAAAGCGAGGCTAAATTTCAAAGCATCGACGATTTTGCTTCGCGCGTGGATAATTTCCGCGTCAATAAAAAGGTCATCGAGTCGCTGATCTATGCAGGCGCGATGGATTGTCTGGGTAAGAGCCGATTAGCGATGATTCAAAATATGGAAAATATCCTAGACGTGATGAAGAAGATCACCGAGATTAAAAAGGACGCCGCAAGCTCGCTTTTTGGCGAGGATGAGGATATGACGAGCGGCATGAGCGTAAGCTTCGTCGATACCGATAAGGAATTTCCGCAGGGCGAAATTTTGAAATTTGAGCAGCAGACCGTGGGCGTGTATCTCTCGGGGCATCCGCTAGATGATTATAAAGAGGAGATGGAGGGCATCGACTATACGCTATCCTCGGCGTTTAGCGAGATCGACGGCGATAGCGCCGAGGTGCTTAGCGTGGGGCGGATCGAGGATCTATCCACGCGCATGACGAAAACGGGCAAAAAAATGGGGATTTTAAACGTGCTTGATCTGCACGGCAGCTTCGAGCTCGCGGTGTTCGATAACGCGCTAAAGGCGATCGAAAACTTAAGCCCGCAGGAGCGGGAGCGCCCGTACGCCTTTATGATTAAAATTTCAAAAAGCGCGGTCGGCGGCGCGGCGTATCAGCTGTCGTTTCTTTCGATGATGAGCCTGCAAAACGCTCGAGATGCGAGCTTTCGTCCGCGCGCGGGAGTATTCTTGAGCGAGAATCCACTCAAAGCCTACGCCGCGCAGCTTGGAGCGATTGCACATACCAAATCGAACGAATTCGACGAACTGGTGGGCGACGAGGACGTGAGCGTTAAAATTTTATGCGTCGGCAAGATCGAAAACGTCCACACCCGCACGACCAAATCGGGCAAGCAGATGGCAAATCTCACGGTGCTTGATCTTGCGGGCAGCTTCGAGATGAGCGCGTTCGGCGATATTTGTGATGCGGTCACTGCGCTAACGGATGCGCAACTGGAGCGCCCGATGGCATTTTGGGCACGGCTTAGCAAAAACACATCCCCTTACGGCGGGAAATTTCAAATTTATTTGGATGAAATTTTAACTCTAGATGCCGCGCAAAATATCGACGGCTACGCACCTAGCAAGGTGCGAGGCTTTGGCGGTAGGGAGCGCGGAGGCTTTAATGGCGGCAATTTCGGCTCCGGCGGCGAACGAGGCGGCAGCTTTGGCAGCGGGAATTTTGCGGAGCGAAGGGGCGGGTTTGCTGCGGAGGATCCCGCCCTTAAGGCGCGCAAAGAGCGCGAGACACAGCGCAAAAACGCGCAGGATTTCGAGTTTGAGCTAAGCTTAGGCGAACTTAGCCGCGAGAAAATTTATAAAATTTACCACCTCGCCTTTTGCGACACGGCGCTAAAAAACACCAAGCGGCTGATTCTGCGAATCCGTAACGGCAGCGAGGTGCTAGTTTATCCGACCGAATACATCGTGAGCGATAATTTCACCGAAAAGGTGCGTGAAATCATCGCGGCGTAGGTGCGGCCCTCTCGCCGCGCTAGGTCGGTTAAAATTTTATTCTTGCTTGTTGCGCCGCACGCAAGCGACTTAAGCGCGCAGATAGCCTAGGCTTTGGCGCGGTTGCGATAAGAGACGACAATATTGGCTCAAAGCTTGCCGCACGTAAAATTTACGGCGCGACACATAAGAATCGTAATCACGCAGATCGTCCGTGATATCTAAATTTATTGCGTTCATCGCGGTGGAATTTTATCTGTCAAAATTTACAAAAACACAGACCGCCTCTGCTTTATTGCGTCAGCAAGGCTTATAGCGCGCCGTTTGAGTTGCCGCAATAACAGCTCGCCGTGCCTAGGCAGAGTTGAATTATATTGTCGCGCTGGTCTACCTGTTGCATGATAAACGGTATGAGCGTTTTTAAATTTCGAGCTAAATTTTTGCGAAGCCTTACTTTGGCAAATCTCTACGCAGCTTTAAAATTTTAAACTTTAGCGGATTTGAAATTTTAGGCATAGTTTTACTACGTAAAATTTTATCGCGGTAAAATTTCGCCGAGCAAATTTAGTAAAGCACGCAAAAACGGACTCAAGACGCGCAGAAAAAATCCGAAACAAAGCTGGCGAGCAAACGGTGCCCGAAAAAATCAAGCTAGCGCGGACTGGGCTCGAGCCAGGCGTCGGAACACAGCCGCCCTAAATACGAAATTTGTTAAAATTATCAAACGGTTGTATCTAGCGGTTTTTTTGCGCTATTTATCCTGACTGCGTTAAACGTGTTTGTCCTTCCTAAAAATATAGGCGGTAATGCCGTTTACGCGGGCTTTGTAAGTCTCATGGAGCAGCTTTTTCCAAATATCGCCGTAGCAGGGATCGTCTGCGCGCAAGGCTTGAGGAGTTCTACGTCGCTGCGATGCGGGTGGCTAGCATCTTTGATTTTGGCGCAGGCTACTTTCTATACTTAAAGAATGGCGCTAATTCAATTTCGCGCGATTTTTAGTGGCGAAATTTAGCGAGTTGAAATTCAGAAATTCTGCCGTTTCCAAGCCGCTGGAATTTGAGCTCAAATTTAGAGTTCGCGAGAATTTTAAATTTTACGACGTGAAATTGTGAAGCGGGATTTTAGAATTTTGAAATTCTGCGCCGTGGAGTTTTGTATTTTGAAATTTCGCGAGCTGTAAATTTAGGCTAAATTTTAAAATTTGTAACGATAAATTTTAAAATTTTAGGCTGCGCGGCTCGGCAAAGCGCATCCGCCTCTTGATAAATCAAATTTCTAATCTGGTTTAAATTTAAGAAGCACGGTTGCTGCCGTAAAATTCTATACGCAGCAGCGGTTTTTTAAACGACAGCGCGCCAAAGTGGTGATGATTCTCACGCAAAATATGCCGCGCCTGCCGCAAGCACTGCGTGGCAGGGCAAGCGAGCATTTACGCGATCGTGCGGGCTAGTTTATCTCTTAAATTTAAAATTTCATCGCGCTTTAGCACGAAGCTGTTTTTGTTGGCGATGAGGTGCGCCGAGCTTTGCATTATGGTTTCTGCGGGTTGCAGCCCGTTTTGCTTCATCGTAGCGCCGGTCTCCACGACATCGACGATAGCGTCGGCAAGCCCTATGAGCGGGGCTAGCTCGATCGAGCCGTAGAGTTTGATGATATTTACGGCGACCGCTTTTGAGGCGAAGTATTCGCGAGTGATGTTGGGCATTTTCGTAGCGATTTTTAGGCTTGGAGCACCGTAGTTTAGCTGTGTGCCCGCATGCACGCCCACGCAGACGCGGCATTTCCCAATTTTAAGATCGAGTAGCGTAAGTACGTCGGGGCGGTGCTCCTCAAGCACGTCAAGCCCCACTACGCCGATATCCGCCGCACCGCCCATAACGTAAGTAGGGATATCTTGGTTGCGGACGTAGAGGAATTTAAAATCGCCCTCTTGCATTATGAGTTTGCGATCCTCGAAAGCAAAATCGAGCCCGAAGATGGTTTTGAAAATTTTAAGCGTATCGTCGGCTATACGGCCTTTTGGTAGGGCTATGGTTATCATGCGAGCTCCTTTTTTGCGATCAAGCTCACCATCGATTTAAAGATCAGATCCTTTTCATAGATCGAGTTGCGAAAATACCGCATCAGATAGGCTCCGTCACCGCCAGTGAAGTAAATTTTATTATTGCCCGCGATGTTTTCGATCGTAAGCACGATAGGCTTTAAAATCCCGTAGTTTACGGCATTTATGGTCTTTTGCGGTAGCGGGTCCAGATCGATATTGGTTGAAAGCGTAACATCCAGCACGGGCGCGATGCTCGCGAACGACTTTAAAAGCGTGCCGATACCAGGCATTATGAATCCGCCTAGGTGTGAGCTTTTAAACATCAAATCCACGGTGATTGCGCTGCCAGCATCGACGACGACGCCGGTGTTTACGGCCGAACACGCCGCTATGCGGTCGATCCCAAGCCCGCGGTAGGCGGTTTTTAGCTCAAAGTGCGGCGCGAGATCGACAAATAGAGGGTTTTTCAGTTTTTTTTTCACGCTTTCGTTTACGCTAATGAAAAAAATTCGCTCCTTCGGCTCATACCGCATAAACTCCGCTACGGGCATACTTTGCGTTACGCCGCCTTTATAAAATTTAACCCTGGAATTTCCTATGTCACACAAAAGCATAGAGGCTAAATCCGTTTTCTTTTAAAAATTTCGCGCTTTTAGAGCACATTTGCGAGTTGTAAAACAGCACGCGCTTTTTCACGACCTTGCCTAGGCTTGCGCTAATATCGCTTGCGAGCGAGAGCAGAAATTCCGCGTCGCGCATTACAAAGCGAGATTTTGCGTCGCGCATAAACAAAAGGACGTTGTAGCTTTTCAGATCTACGCCGAAATACGCGCCGTATGAGCGCGAGCGCGTGAAACTCGCGATATCCAGCGTTTGAAATTTTTGAAGCAGGAGCCCTTCGCGAACGCAAAGTTTTGAAATTTTATCTAGCATCAAAATTTAAAATTTTATCGTCGTAGTAAAAGGACGCGCCCGCGATAAAGGACTTATCATCGAACTCGCCATTTAGCTCGTAGATCGCCTGGCCTTCTAAATTTTCGTCGGTGCGGATGACGTAGCCGTTGCGCTCGATGATATACAAATAGCCGCCGCTAAGTAGTGCGCCACTAAACTGCGCGAAGGTAAATTTGCGCGATTTGATCAAATTTAGCCCGCGATCTAGTAGCTCGACTCTGCCGTCTTTTAAGAAAAGATAAATTCTATCGCCGCTAAAAATCACGTCTTTGATGTCTACGTTATGATTTTTATTGCCCGCAGGACTTACCAGCATTAGCCTAGTGGCAGTTACGGCATAAAGGTTATCGCCCTTGTTTTCTAAGGCGATAATGTTGTTAAAAAACGGCTGGTTGCTCACGACGAAATCGCGTGCCGAGCGCCCGCCTACGTTTTCTGCGATGCTGACTAGTCCGTCTAACGCAGGATAAGCGATAAGTTGGTTGATAAATATTGGTGACGCTACGCGCGAATCGATTGCGAATGCATCGCCTACTTTATGATCGAGTACCACTGCGCCAGAGCTTAGCTTGATAAGCATGATCGAATCATCGCTCATCACTAAAGCCAAATCATCGCCGCGTATATTTGCACTGAGCGCTTGTCTGCCGAGGGCTTTTTCAAATTTTACGGCGCCTGTGCCACTAACCACTTTAAGCGTGCCATTGATGTCAGTTACGACGAAATTTCCATCATATTCACCTAAAAATTTCTCACTTTTTAGGACTTTGAAATTTTTCACCAATCCGTTTTTAGAGATGACTTCGCCGTCTTTTAGCGTAGCACCATCTTTACTAACCGCTACGATTTCCGACGGCAGCGAGCCGTTAAATTTCATATCGCCTGTGATGTTTTCGTCGCTAGGTTCGAAATACTGGCGCTTCGTCGAGCAGCCTAAAAATAAAAACGATAGTAAAAGCGTAAATATCAGCGTTTTTTTCATTATTTATTGCCTCCATAGTGTTTCAAAGCAAGTGCGATTTGACGAACTGGCGAGTTGAGTGGAATTTTATCTAGCTCTGCGTGAGCTTGCTCGATTTTACCTTCTTTTAGCAGGTCGTAGCCTTTGAGCAAAGAATCGTAATCGGCGAGTAGCACTCCGCCTTGCTTGCCGTTTTGTAGATTTATTATCTCTTTTAGCATAACATCGATGCCTTGGGTATTTTCTAGCGCCGCTCGCTCGTCTGCAGAGCCGTTTTGCAAAATATAAAGAGCGTATAGATTTATATCTTTTTGCTTAAGCTCGGCTAGCTTAGCGTCATCGCGCTTGTTAAGCAGCTCGTCATAGATCGCATTAGCACTTGCTATGCGGCGATCGCTTAGAAATTCATTTGCGTAATATCCGATAAATGCTACGATCAAAACCGCAGCCAAAAATATCAGCGGCTTTTTGTATTTTTTTACGAAAATTTCACTTTTTATGACGCTTTCTAGAAACTGCTCTTCTGTGCCAATCTCTTTTTTCACGCCTTCGATGTCGTCTTTTAAAGCCAAAATTTAGTCCTTTATTTGAGAAAATCGGCGTAATTGTAGCATAAAAAATTTTAAATACCGCCTAAGATAAAGAATTTTTATGATATAATGTCGCATTTATCAGAAAAAGGAAAGTTATGATAATAGACGATGCCTTGCTAAGCAAGCTGGAAAGGCTATCTGCTCTTAAAATTCCAGATGCTAAGCGAGAAGAATTTAAAGGGCAATTAAATAATATTGTAGATTTTGTAGAAATTCTAAATGAGCTGGATTTACAAAGTGGCGAGGCGACTATCACTACGCTAAAAGGCGGTACTCCGTTTCGCAAAGATATTCCACGCAAAAGCGACGTCGCAGAAAGCGTCTTAAAGCATGCTCCGCAGTCCGAAGGCGGCTACTTCGTAGTACCGAAAATCATCGATTGAAAGGAATTTTATGGAAGAAGTTCAAAGAAATTTAGTAGATATCGAAACCCTACTAAAAACCGTCGTTTTTAACAAAGCGAGCGACCTTCACTTAGTTTCGCGCTCGGCGCCTCAAATACGTATCGACGGAACATTGCGCCCACTTGCCATGGATCCGCTTAAGGGCACGGATATCGAGTATATCTGCTACGCGCTCATTACCGATGCGCAAAAAAGTGCGCTCGAGGAAAATAAAGAGCTCGACTTTGCGATCGAGCTTCCTAATATCGGACGCTTCCGTGGTAACTACTACTACACTATGAACGGTGATTTGGCTGCCGCATTTCGTATTATTCCTATCGATATTCCTAGCCTGGACGATTTAAAAGCCCCTACGATTTTTAAAGAGGTAGTCAAGCACGAAAAAGGCATGATTTTGGTTACCGGACCTACCGGTAGTGGTAAATCAACTACTCTTGCCGCGATGCTAAACGAGATCAACGAAAAAGAGCGCAAGCACATCATCACCGTTGAAGATCCGGTCGAGTTTGTCCATACCAATAAAAAAGCGCTTTTTTCTCACAGAAATATCGGCACTGATACCCATTCCTACGCTAATGCGTTAAAATTTGCCTTGCGTGAGGACCCAGACATCATCCTAGTTGGCGAGATGCGTGATAGAGAGACTATCTCGATTGCTATTACCGCGGCTGAAACCGGTCACTTGGTATTTGGTACGCTGCACACCAACTCCGCAATGCAGACGATCAACCGTATTATCGATAGCTTTGATGGCGGCGAGCAGCTCCAAGTGCGAAATATGCTCTCCGTGTCACTTACCGCGGTCATTTCGCAATCACTTTTGCCAAAGCTTGGCGGCGGACGTATCGCGATCCATGAAATTTTGCTCAATAACAATGCCGTAGCGAATCTAATCCGCGAAAACAAGGTGCATCAAATTTACTCTCAAATGCAGCTAAATCAGCAATCTACCGGTATGATAACTCAAACTCAAGCGATGGTTAAAGCGATCCGTGCAAATCAAATTTCAAAAGATACGGCGTTTAGGTACTCGACTAACCTACAAGAGCTAATAGGCGTGGTGGGTGCTTGATGGAAGGTATTAATTGGTTCGACGTCGGCTGTTTGGTACTCGTAGTGCTCTTCGGATTGCGCGGTATCACTAATGGCATCGTAAAAGAAATCTTTGGAATTTTGGGTCTCATCGGCGGTCTTTTTGCCGCGATGCGTTATAAAACTATGGCGGGCGAGTGGATTGCAGCAAAAATTCCAGCTTTACAGAATGCAAACGGCGTGCTTTCGGGCGATACGACGCAGGTTCTCATCGGCTTTATCGCTGTGCTTTTTGGCGTATGGATCTCGTGTCTGATTATAGGCGAAATCATTTCAAAATTCTTTAAATGGAGCGGACTCGGATTTGTCGATAAGATCGGCGGTTTCGTGTTTAGTGTAAGTAAAATTTTCTTGATTTTTGCCGTTATCGTTACGCTTGCAAGCGGTCCTATGTCGATGAACGAACAGACCAAAAGGTATTTTGAAAGCAGCAAAACTGCGCCGATTTTTTTAAAAATAGGAAATTGGATTTTAAATCTCAAAGACGATCCGAAGATCAAACAAAGCTTGGATTCTATCGGTTCTAAGATGGATAATAAACTCTTAAAAGATCAAAATTCTACCGCCCGTATGAACTCGGATCAAAATCAAAGCACTGAACCTAGCGATTTTAACGCCAGTTCAGAAGTAAATTCTACAGAAAGGACAAAATTATGAATGCAAAAATTGAAAATTTAGAGTTTGACGCTCTAATTGTTGAGTTTAAAAAGGCGCTTGCCGCTAGCGGTCTAAAATATACCAAGCAGCGCGAGGTTTTGCTCCGTACGCTTTATAACAACAACAAGCACTTCACGCCCGAGGCGCTTCATAACGAGATCAAGGCGAAATTTCCCGAGCTAAACGTAGGCATAGCGACGGTGTATCGCACCCTAAATTTACTCGAGGATTCGGGGATGGCTACGTCGATCTCATTCGGCGCGCAGGGCAAAAAATTTGAGCTTGCAAATAAACCTCACCACGACCATCTAATCTGCAAAAGCTGCAATAAGATCATAGAATTTCAAGACGCGACTATCGAGCGCAAACAGCTTGCCGTCGCCAAAGAGCACGGTTTTACGCTTACCGGACATATGATGCAGCTGTATGGAATTTGCCCGGAATGCGCCGCAAAAAGGAAGTAGATTGTTCGACTCCCAGCTAGAAAATCAAAGGATAGACAAGGCGTCGGAACTTCGGAATTTAGGGGCTAATCCCTATCCGCACTTTCTAAAAAAAGATATGAGCATAGCCGAGTTTAAAGAGAAATTCGGCTACATAAAAGATACCGAGGATAAAAAAGCGAGCGAGGAGGTGAGCCTTGCCGGAAGGTTAAAACTAAAGCGCGTCGCGGGCAAATCCACCTTCGCAAACATAGAAGATCAAAGCGGCAATATTCAAATTTATTACTCTCGCGATAGCATCGGCGAGGAGGATTACGCTAAATTTAAGAAAAATCTCGAAGTGGGCGATATAATTTTGGTGCGCGGATACGCTTTCGTCACCCAAACGGGCGAGTTTTCGATCCATGCCAGCAAAATAACGCTCGCATCCAAAGCGATCTGCCCGCTTCCGGAGAAATTTCACGGCCTTGTAGATATCGAGATGCGCTACCGCCAAAGATACCTCGATATGATAATGAACCCCGAGATTCGCGAGGATTTTATCAAGCGCTCGATCATCGTTAGCGAGATCCGTAGATTTTTTGAAAAGCGCGGATTTTTAGAGGTCGAAACGCCGATGATGCACCCAATCGCGGGCGGCGCGAACGCTAAGCCATTTATCACGCACCACAACGCCCTCGACGTCGATCGTTATCTGCGTATCGCACCGGAGCTGTATCTTAAGCGCCTCGTCGTAGGCGGCATGGAGGCGGTCTTTGAGATCAACCGAAACTTCCGCAACGAGGGTATGGATCTGACGCACAATCCAGAGTTTACCAGCATAGAATTCTACTGGGCGTGGCATGATTATAACGACGCGATGAACCTAACCGAGGAGCTATTTAAAGCGCTGTTTAAGAGGCTCGGGCTAGGCGAAATTTTAACCTACGATGAGCGCGAGATTGATTTTTCAAAACCTTTTGCTCGCATAAAGTATCTCGACGCGCTTACGCAGATAGGCGGCATCGAGCCGCAGATCATAAATGATCGCGAAAAGATCATCGCAAAGCTCAAAGAAGATAAATTTGAAGTCAATGAAAAGCTCGATCTCGGCCACCTGCAGAGCGAACTTTTTGATAATTACGTAGAAGTTAAGCTCATAAATCCGACTTTCATCGTGGATTTTCCGATCTCGATCAGCCCGCTTTCGCGCAGAAGCGACGAAAATCCGCAGATAGCCGAGAGATTTGAGCTCTACATCGCGGGCAAGGAGCTTGCAAACGCCTTTAACGAGCTGAACGATCCGCTCGATCAATACGCTAGATTTAAGGCGCAAATCGACGCTAAAAACGCGGGCGACGACGAAGCTCACGAGATGGACGAGGATTACGTCCGCGCGCTTAGCTACGCGATGCCGCCGACTACCGGCTGGGGGCTCGGCATCGACCGCTTGGCGATGATTTTACTGAATAAAAAATCGATTCGCGACGTGATTTTGTTTCCTGCGATGAGGCCGCTAAATTTAGATAAGGAGCAGTAATGTCAAATTTAGAAAAATTCGATAATGAAATTTTTAGTTTA
>NZ_CALIBB010000022.1 GCF_938045595.1 uncultured Campylobacter sp. | reverse complement strand
ATGCGTCTTGGATAAAGATTTCCTTGCCGCTTAGCTGAGCTTTAGCTTTGGCTAAAAGCTTGTCAAAAAGCTCTTTTGAGATAGGCTGATTTATCTTGCCCCAGGCGATGTATTTTTGGCTCGGGTCCTGCTTTACGAAGTACTTATCCTTTGGGCTGCGACCCGTAAAGATGCCGGTATCGACCATAAAGGTGCCGTTGCTTGACACGCGTCCCTCGCCCATAGCCTTTTCAAGCTCGAAAAGCTCGTCGTAGCTTAGGTTGTGATTGATTTTTTTGATATTTTTAAGACCTAGTTTATCCAAATCGTTCGGAGTTGTCATTTTGCGTCCTTTTTAAATTAAATTTTGATAAAAGATTGCGCTATTATAGCTTAAAATTTAGGTGAGCTCGCTTAAGCACCGAGGATGATCGCCATGAAATTTAGGCGGAAGCGTCCGCCTAAATTTTAAAGCTTATCTTAAAATCGCGAGCACCTGATCGGCATCGACCGTATCGCCTTGAGCGACTAAAATTTTATCGATTACGCCATCACGCGGGCTTTCGATATTTATCTCCATCTTCATCGCTTCAAGAACGATGACATTCTGCCCCGCCTTAACAGCGTCGCCTTCCTTTATTAAAATTTTAAATACGTTGCTAGGAAGCGTCGCTTTTACTTCGTTGTCGTCCGTACCACATCGCGCATCACCCGCGGGCTGCTTGCTGGTAGAGTCTTGCGACTGCGGCTTTGCGGGCGCTGAGGTATCGAAGCTGACGTCGTATCGATCGCCGTTTACGAGCACGTTTTGTCCGGCAAATTCTACGCTGTAAATTTTGCCGTTAATCTTAACGTCAAATTTGCCGTTTTTAGAAATACCGCTTTGATGGCTTGCGGCGGGTGCTACGTCCTCTTTTTTACGACTCATCACCTTGCCCTCGCCTTTTAAAAACGCGATGCCCTTTTCTTTGCACGCAAGTGCGATGAATATGTTCTCCTCGCTAGGCTCGATGCCCTGCTCGCGTAGAATTTTCTGCGCATACGCAACGCTCTTGCTCTCGTCGGTATCGGCGATATCTACGGCATGCTTCGTCGTAGGCTCTAAGCCCAGCTGCTCCGCCGCCATCTTAATCACGCCCTCGTCGGGTTTAACGGGCGTTTTGCCGAAATAACCTAACACCATCTTGCCGTAGCCCTCGGCGATCTTTTTCCACGGGCCGAACATTACGTTGTTAAACGCCTGCTGGAAATAAAACTGACTAACCGGCGTCACGCTCGTGCCGAAACCGCCCTTTTCGACGACCTCTCGCATAGCCTTGATGACGGCTGGAAATTTGTCTAAAATTTTATTATCGCGCATCATCTGAGTGTTTGCTGTAAGCGCGCCTCCCGGCATCGGCGAAAACGGAATGAGCGGGCTTACCTGCGTAGCCTCTGGCGGCATGAAGTAATCCTTCAAGCACTCGCCCAAAACCTCTTCGTATTTTAAAATTTTCTCTGCATCCAGCCCCAGATCGAAATTTTGCCCCTTCGTCGCGTGCAACAGCGTTAGGATATCCGGCTGGCTCGTGCCGCCGCTTACGGGATGTGCGGCAAGGTCGATGCCGTCTACGCCCGCAACGAGCGCAGCCTGGTAGCATGCGACGCTAACGCCCGCCGTCTCGTGAGTGTGCAGGCGGATATGCACGCCGTCGCCTAAAATTTTACGCGCGCGCTTGATCGTCTCATAGACCTTCTGCGGGCTGCTGGTGCCGCTTGCGTCTTTGAAGCAGACGCTGTCGAACGGAATCTGCGCGTCTAAAATTTGACGCAGAATTCTCTCATAAAACGCTGCGTCGTGCGCACCGCTACATCCCGGCGGCAGATCCATCATCGTGACTACGACTTCGTGTTTGAGTCCGTGGCGATGTATGCACTCGCCGCTAAATTTTAAATTTTCCACGTCGTTTAGCGCGTCGAAATTTCTAATCGTCGTCGTGCCGTGCTTAGCAAAAAGCTTGGCGTGCAGATCGATGATCTCGCGGCTGCCGGTATCGAGCGTGACGGTATTGACGCCGCGGCTAAGGGTCTGCAGGTCCGCCTCAGGCCCCACGATGCTTCTAAATTTATCCATCATCTCAAAGGCGTCTTCGTTTAGGTAAAAATACAGGCTCTGAAACCGCGCGCCGCCGCCAAACTCAAAGTGCGTGATGCCGGCGTCCTTGGCCGCGCTAACGGCAGGCAAGAAGTCCCGCATCGCCACGCGCGCGCCAAAAACTGACTGAAATCCGTCGCGAAAGGTCGTATCCATAATGTCGATAAGCTTTTTAGCCATTTTTAGCTCCTAGGTTAAATTTAGCGTGAATTTTAATATTTCTAGCCTAAAAAAGCTTTTAAACCAAAAACTCCCGGAAAGATTGCGAGCGTTAATAGCACTAGAATTTGCAATAAAATAAAAGGTAGCACGCCCTTGTAAATATCCGTGGTGTGGATTTGCGGCGGCGTCACGCCCTTTAAGAAAAATATCGAAAATCCAAATGGCGGCGTCATAAACGATGTTTGTAAATTTACAGCGATTAAGATCGCAAACCACACGGGATTGATATGCAAAGACTCTACTATCGGCAAAAGTATCGGCAAAATGATATATGAAATTTCAACATAATCTAGAAAAAATCCAAGCACTATGATAACTACCATCGTAAGCGCGATAAATCCCCATGCTTGACCGGGCAGATTCTCCATAAAATTTTTTACGACCTCATCTCCGCCCGTGTAAGAAAAAATCATCGAAAATGCCGTGGCGCCCATCAAAATCATAAAAACCATGCCCGAAATTTTAGCGGTATTTTTTAGCGCGTCATAGATCAGCCTAAACGAAAACGTGCGGTATAAAACAGCTAGCGCTATCGCACCCAAGCAGCCTACCGACGAGCTCTCCGTAGGCGTAGCGATGCCCGCAAAAATAGATCCCAAGACGAGCAAAATCAGCACGAGCACCGGCACGACGTTTTTAAGCGCGATAAAAATTTGCTTTGATTTGCTAAGCCCCTCTAGCGACGGAACAGGCGGCGCATAATCTTTGCAAATATATGAAATAATCGCAATATAAATCACGTAAAAACCCACTAGCACGAGCCCAGGAATAACTGCCGCAGAAAAAAGATCGCCCACAGAGACCGAAAGTATATCGCCTAAAATAATTAGCACGATCGAGGGCGGGATAATCTGCCCAAGCGTGCCCGCAGCAGCGATGGTGCCGGTAGCTAAGGGCTTATCGTAGCCGTATTTCATCATCACGGGCAAACTGATAACGCCCATAGCGATGACAGTCGCGCCCACGATGCCCGTCGTAGCCGCAAGTAACGCGCCCACCAAAACAGTGCTGATCGCCACGCCGCCTCGTACGCCGCCGAATAAAAATGCCATCGACTCTAATAAACGCTCCGCAAGGCGAGTCTTTTGTAAAATCATACCCATCAAAATAAAAAGCGGCACCGAAATTAGCAGCTGATTTTCCATAATCGAGTAAATTCTATTAGGCATCAGTGAGAAAAACTGCCTGCTCATATCCTCGAAAGCTTCGGTTAAAATTTCAAAGCCCTGCGCGTAATCCCACGCCTCACTAAGTCCGTAGATAAAGCCGAAAATCACAGCCACGGCGCCGAACGTAAACGCAACGGGAAAACCGAGTAACAGCATAAAAAGCGCTGCCGCAAACATCACTATGCCTATCATAGCTCGCCACCTTTTATCTCGCCGTGGCAAAATTCCGCCCAAGCGCGAAAAGCGTAAAATTTATAGAATTTTAAATTTAAGCTCATTCTGCCCTCACACACTCTGTGCGCCCGAAGAATTCCCACTAAGAAATTCCGAGCCTTTGTTTTCCCTAACATCAAGCAGGGCGTTAATATTTTTAATCAAAAATCCAAATGCGTAGATAAATAAAAACGCATAGCTAAGCGTGATTGCGGACTTGATGATCCAAAGATGCTGCATACCGCCGGGATTGGCACTGGCCTCATGGCTCGTATAAGCCTCGCTCACATAATCGATCGAAAAAAACGCCACGAGCGCCACGAAAGGCAAAATGAAGAATATCGTACCTAAGATATTTATGAGCGCTTTTGCAGTGGGGCTAAATTTTTCGTAAAAAATATCCACGCGAACGTGGGCATTTTCTTTGAGCGCGTAGGTCACACCGAATAAAAACATCGCCGAATATAGCCACCACGTAAGTTCTTGCATAGCGACGGAATTTGCGGCTGGAAAAAGATAACGCGCCACAACATTGTAAAAAACGACTATAACTAAAAGCGCCAAAAATACGATACTTAATACGCCTAAGATATTTGCGAACGCATCAAAAGCTCTTTCTAATTTGCGTAAAAAACCCTTCAAAATTTTACCCTTTGCTTGAAATTTTTGCTATAAAAGCTGGGATTTTAGCAAAAATATCTGCAATTTATTATAAAATTATGCGCGGAAAGGATTTTTATGATTTTAAAATTTCAAAACAGATACTCTAAAAGATTTCTCGCCTTTTGCGCTATTTGGGCGCTTTTTTGGCTAGCATTTTCATATTTTTTCTTGCAAAAATTCCTTTTTATCTATCCGGAAAGCTTTAGCATTCACGTGAGATTCGCACTTTGCGCCATAGCGCTAGGAGCGGTGATTTTAGCGGTTTGTGGCAAGGACGTTTACGGCGCGATCTGCGGATATGCGGTGTGGTTTTACGGCGCGGCGCTGGGCTTCGTATCGTCATTAAATTTAGCTAAAATTCACACGGTACTGCGAGGGAGCGGAGATATGAGCGGGATGAGCGGCTGTGGTGGAGCGGTGAAATTTTTAAATTTTGATCTAAGCGTAGTGCCAATTTTTAAGCCATTTAACAGCTGCGCATTCGACGTACCGGCGGTGCCAACCGATACAATGCTAGACGGACTGCAAGCCAAACTAACGGCGCTTTATAGCGGAGGCTGGTATCTATTCCCGGCAAGTAAAAGCGTGGATCTGGCGCAATTTTGGAGTTTTATCTTTATATTTTTCGCAATTGTTTGGATGATTGGAATTTTTCTTGGATTTTTGAATAAAAAGGCGCAGAGATAATCCCTGCGCCAAAGAAGCTACTATTGAATAATCAATAAAGCGTCAGATGTATAGACGGCATTTATATTCTTTAACCCAGGCATATCCCATACTTGGGCACATAAACCGTCCATCTTTTTTGTAAGAGTAACCTTGGTTTTGCTATCGACGGTATATGTAGCACAAGTCTTGCCTTTTACGGTAATAGGATTTTTAACATTCGTCATGTTATTAAAACCTGTCGTGCTATTATCATACTCGCCTTGCGAAGTATAATAAGCCATTAGATCAGTCAGTGATGTAGATACGTTCTGCGCTGCTCTAACGACTTCCGCATCATCACGCGTAGCTGCTAGTTTTGGAATGGCAATTGCCGCCAAAACACCTAAAATCACGATCACGAAAATTAATTCGATCATAGTAAAGCCCTTCATGTTTTTATCCTTTGATAAAAAATTTTTGGACTTATATTATAAGACGTTTACTATAAATTTAGCTTAAAAATTCTTCGCAAACTCCAACATTTCAGGTAAAAATTTCATCGCATTCGCGCCGACCGCCAAATAGTGGTTATTTATCAGGCTTTTTCCGTTATAAAGCGGCGCCTTCATCGTCTTTAGATCCACTACCGCTCCGCCGCTTTGATGCAGCAAAAAATCTCCCGCGGCGATGTCCCAAAGCGAGCAATCGCTAAATCTCGCATACGCGCTCGCACCCCCCTCGGCTAAGATGCAAAATTTTATCGCAGAGCCTTTGCGCACGAGCTGCATTTTAAATTTTTGCGCGAATTGCGGATATTTCTCGGATTTGCTATGGCGGCCGTGCATGAAGATTTGCGGCGCACTAGCGGGGCAAGCGAGCAGCGCGCCGTTTTTATAGACTCCGCCGCCATTTGAGCTATATATGTCGCCGCTTACGGGTATGCCGATTACCGCTAAAATCGGACGCCCATGCTCGATCAGCGCGATGCAGACGCAAAACTCGCCGTTGCGTGCGATGAACTCCTTTGTGCCGTCCAGCGGATCTATCAGCCAAAATCTCTCCTCGCTCATGCGCCGCTTGCTATCCAATACGCATTCTTCCGAGCAGATCGCGATACCGCTAGGCTCCAAAGTGCGCATTATCACATCATTTGCCGCAAGATCGGCATTCGTAAGCGGCGATCTGTCCGCTTTGACAAAGATATCAAATTTATCGTAGTTTTGCATTATCGCGGCATTTGCCTTTTTTGCGGCGTCCGTCGCGAGTGCTAAAAGCTCATCCAAGCCCACTTTCGCTCCTTAAATTTAACGGTGATTCTATCAAATTTAAAATTCCAAATGTCTAAATTTACACAAGTAAAAACAGCTGAAATTTTAAAACCCTTTAGAATTTTAATATTCTTTTTTATATAATTGCTAAAATTTTTTAAAGGATCAACATGACCCCAGTCGTATTAGATAGCGTTAAACACGCGGATTTGAAATATCACGCAGACGCATTTCCCACCGCGCCTTTCGTACCGGTGATCGCGCCGGAGATCCCGTTTTGCGCGGACAACCTCGTTATCGTATTTACCATTGAAAAAGAACCCAAAATGGTGGCGCTGCTAGGGCGCACCAAAAACGTTCTAATCGATAAGGATTATAAAGGAACGGTGCCTTCTTCGGTGCAGAATTATCCGTTTTTCCTAGCCCAGATCGGCGAGCAGACGGCGATCTGCTTCGATGAGGACGCGCAGCAGATCAAAGGCGACGGCGAGGCGCTTTTTAAAGACGGCAAGCCGACGCCGTTTTTGGAAAATTTAAAAGAGGTGATGAAAAATTACGCCGATTTGGATATGCGCACGCGCGTTGCGGCGGCGGAATTTCAAAAGGCGGGGATTTTAGAAGCCAAGGAGCTCGGTATCAACTCTAGCGGCAAGGAATCGTCCCTGCTGAACGGCTTTTCGGTCGTAAATCGCGAGAAGCTTTTGAAGCTAAGCGATAAAAAGCTCGCGGATTTCGCGCGCCGCGGATATCTGGAGCTAGCGTATTTCCATCTAAAAAGCCTTGCAAATTTTCAGCGCCTAGGCGATAAGATCATGCAGCTCGATCCGCCGACCGCGCCGAAAGAAGCGAAAAAATAGACGTTTTCGCCTCCTAAGTAGCTCATAATTTTTAGGATTTAATATCGCGGATTTATAAAACTTGCAAAACTTACGATCGTTTCGGGGCTTGAAGTTGCCATAACCGCATGCGAGCTTGAAGCCCTAGGAAGCTTTATTCGCGGCTAAACTAAATAAACCGCAAATTTAGTCCTAAAATTTTAGCATAGGGTTTTATAACAAAAATTTTGCAACAACACAGTACGCAAGATTCCACGCTTAAAATTTCAAGCGAGAAATTTTACTATAAAATTATATTAAATTTAAAATTTAATTTAAGTAGATCAATTTATAAAATTTTATCCACACTGCCTAAAACTTTAGTTTTAAATTTAATCCTGCTCTCGCGCTGAAATTTCATACGCGATTTATAGAAATTCCCGCGGCTCGTAGATTTGTACGCCGCGCGCGTCGCTGCTAGCCGCATTTATCATCGCGCGGGCGATACTTGCGCCGCTAAGCGGTCTAAATTTGCCGAACACGCAGGCGGGCAGCAGTTTAAAAACCGCCGCCGCAAGCCGCTCTAGCAGGCGAGTATCCGACCTCTCGCCCA
>NZ_CALIBB010000021.1 GCF_938045595.1 uncultured Campylobacter sp. | reverse complement strand
TTACTCCGATCTGGACGCAGATATCGCCGCGGCAAACTCCGACAACGGCGAGCAGATAATGCGCGAGCTGGACAAAAAAGACCCGAGTCAGATCAAATACGGCGGCAAAGTGCGGATCTAAATCGCCGCCGCAAATTTTAAAATTTAAAATTTTACTACCGAATGTAAATTTTAAAATTTAAAATTTTACCGCTAAATTTAATCGCGCAAGCAAGCTTAGAATTTTTGCAGCAAGCCGCTTAATCGCAAGCGCGCTGCGGATTATGGGCTCGTTAAGCTTGCATTGGATAATATAGTGCAATCTGCCCGAAGGAGTAAGCTTGCGCCTGAAATACCTTTGTATAATAGTTTTTCTGATCTGGCTTTGCATATTTATCGCCTTGCTGCCCACATATAGAATTTCAGCTATCTTAGAAGCGCTTGATTTTAGCGATAAAAATCTAACGCAAAGAGAGATCGTAGAGTTAAATTTAAAAGATTACCTAAAAAAGCTTCACTACTTAGATAATTATCCGCAAATAGATTTCGGCAAGATGGCGGATATTCACTTAGACAAAAACGGCTATGAGAGAGTAAGATTTTCATGGTGCAACGGCGATAAATACCCCGATGATAGATGCGAATTTTGGAAGCTGGATAAAAGGCTAAATTTTGATTATCTAATGGATCTGGGTTCTAAAATTTGCAAAAACGGCAAGCCCATAGAAAATGCCGAAGAGATTGTAAAAAACGACGAGATTTTAAAACTACGGCTCTTTTATCCTTGGGAGCAAAAGCATTTGATTGACGAAGATGGAAATTTTATAGATAATTTTATATATATGAGGTTTGGAGATGGCGCCAACCACTCATTCGACCTATTTACTGATTTTGTATTTATAAGTAAAAATGACATACAATTACCAATTATGTACGAAACAAAAACTAAAAAATTTGACATAATTACTCCAGAAAACAGATGTTATAGGTGGCTTTTAAACTCTATATTTAGGGATGTAGTTTATCAACAAAAAAAGAGCATATACCCGTTTTGCTATAACTATAAAAAGATAATTGATGAAAATATGGATTGCGATAAAGAATATATATTTTCTTTCATTTCAATATACGACAAGGGGAGCAATCTCGATTATGAAACGATATTTTATAATAAAAATTTATACTATGATAAACATGAGACGGACATACTTTTCAATCAATACCAAAATTTAAAAAATCAAAAGAATAAGATAAATTTTAACTCGCAAGGAGAAGGTAGCGGAAGCAGATATTGAGTTACAGGGCATTACCTGCTAGAGCTGAAGTTAAAATTCTTCCTTTATATCCACTGCTTTAAATTTAGACTCTAATCTATAAAATTCCGGCGCGCCGCGCGGTGCAGCTAAAAATATCTGCGCCGCCGCATGACGCGACCTAAATAACCGCACGGGCGCCCGCGATCTTTGTTTTAAAGCTACCAAAGAGCGCGAGTGACAGCCGAAATTAAAATTTGCCTTTAAATTTAAAGCCTTTCAACCTGCGCAAAGGCGCGAGGGCA
>NZ_CALIBB010000020.1 GCF_938045595.1 uncultured Campylobacter sp. | reverse complement strand
GTGCAAATAAACTTGGAGAAAAGCTGCGTAGCTTGGGGCTTGCGCCTGATTTAATTATTACAAGCTCGGCTATGCGCGCACTCCATACGGCGCAAATTATTGCTAATGCGCTGGGCGCGACAAAAAGGGTAGTGCCATTGCGAGAGTTATACGACGCAAGCTTATGGGATTTGGCAAAGTTTGTTCGCAGCTTGGATGAGAAACGATTTTTTGGGTTCAGTGTGAATGTTGAAAAATACAATGCGGTTGGTCTGAGTAGCGAAAAACATCGCGACGCAAACGCTGAAAATTCTACTTTTAAGAGCACTAAAATTCCCGCTAGCATTAGCGAAAATAATGCGATATCTTGCAACAATGTGGAAATTTCTAGCACTGATGTTATGCAAAATTTTAATGCAGCTAGCGCAGAATGCGTATTTATCGTTGGACATAATCCGGCAATAGGCGCAATTTGCTCGCTTTTAGGCGAGAAGGAAGTCGATAAATTTCCTCCTTGCTCGATTTGTGGATTAGAATTTGATGTTCATAAATTCTCAGATATTACCGATCATAGCGGCAAAATGGTAATGCTACAGCGCCCTTAGTTACGCTTTTAACGCTTCATAATTACAATCGGGCGGCTCGTTGGCGCATAAGGCTAATTTTGCCGAGCATTGTCATATACTCGTAAAGTAAGACCATATGGCAAAATAGTAAATTATTTTTGAGATAACTTTAAATTTTAAAAAATTTCCAATGATGTGACTAACCTTGAAAATCGCAGGCTCAAATAAGCCAGAAAACTAAATTTCATATTTTTAGATGATCAAGCGTTAGCGCTTTTGCTTGAAATTTTGTTTGCTTTGAAAAACCTTAAATTTAGGTTTTACGGATGGAAATTTCACGCTGAAATTTTCTCAAAAATATAAATTTATTGAGAAGAATAAAATTTATTAAGTAAAATTTAATAGTAGCTGTGGTATCATTCCACAAAATTTTTGATAGGGGAGTTGAAAATGAGACAGTACGAAACTTACAGATGCGACAAATGCGGTGCGGAGGTCGAGGTGCAAAAAGTAGGCGGCGGCACGCTTAGCTGCTGCGGCGAGCCGATGAAATGCATTACCGAAGATCTGACGCAGGTAAATTTGATGAAGGCGTTTGCAGGCGAGTCCCAGGCGCGCAACAAATACGATCTTTACGGCGATTTGGCCAAAGAGGCGGGCTTTCACGCCATTGCGCGACATTTTTACGAGGCCGCCGAAAACGAAAAATGGCACGCCAGAGCCGAGCTAAAGGCACATCATGCGGCTGCCGGCATTCCGCTTGATAAGATGGATAAAAATCTGCTCGATGCCGCCGCGGGCGAGCGCTACGAGCACGAGAGCATGTATCCGAGCTTCGCTAAAATCGCCACTGAAGAGGGCAAAAAAGAGGTAGCACGCCTTTTTAACGCTATCGGAAGGGTCGAGGAGGAGCACGAGCGAGAATACAACGAGCTTCAAAAGATCCTGCTAGAAGAGGGCTTTTTCGAGAGCTTCGACGAGGAAGTTTGGGTGTGCGAAGTCTGCGGTCACGTTCATCGCGGCAAGAAAGCCCCGGGCGCCTGTCCGCTCTGCAAGGCTCCGCGCGAGTATTTCAAAAAACAAAGGCTCGTTTAATTTTGATGCTTGCGGCACGGCGTTTTTGCGATAGCTTTCGGAGCCGTCGCAAATCTCGTTTATTGTCGCGAGCCGATCGCTTAAATCTTGGCTTAAAATTTTGCGCGAGATTTCGTCTTTTTGCTCCTTTTTGCTGCGGACTCCGTGGTTAGACGAAATCTCGGGCTAAATTTATTTAGCCTAAACTCCTTTTCTTATCCCCCTAAGAAATGAAATCCTGCTCGCAAGAGCGGGATTTCTGTCGTAAAATAAATCTAAAATAATCATGCCGATGATTTTATCTCTTTAAATTTTATTAGAAATTTCTATATGATTCCTGCGCTGTTTACGAAGTAAACTTCGCGTCAGTAAATTTCGCAGCAAACTTTAGTGGCAAATCTTTCGCATCTTTAAATTTTAAGGCGCATTCGGTGCGATGAGAACTCGAAAGCAAATCAAACTATAAAATTTCGAGGGTTTAAATTTTAAATCATAAATTCCATCCTTGCGGAATTTGCAGATAAATTTTATATCCGCTACCTCTTAATATGTCGATTACCTTTTGCTTATAAAATCCTCGGATGGAATCCCGTATCGTCAAAATTTAAATGAAATTTTATACTAAATTTATCTGGAATTTTAGGCAAAATCGCATGAGAAAATCTAAAAAGTAAATTATTCTATATTCCAAAAGAGTAAAATTTTAGATTCTTTTGCGATCAAGCTCTAAGGCTCGCGCGTTAATTTTAAATTTTGCCGAGTTAAATTCTAAAGCTCGCAAGGTAAAATTTTTAGGTTCTGTTATGCTAGTATGAAAAACAAATTTCAAAATTTTTCAAAATAAAATTCTGAAATTCTTGTAAAATATTCCATAAAAACGATTTTAAAGCCGCATCAAAACGAGATTTAAAAAATCTCGCTCAAGCAAGCCTCTCGCTACCTCAAATTTTAAAATTTCACTCTTCGAATTCCTCCGCGACCTTCGCCGCAAGGCGCAGTTTGTCGCTGTCGAAGTGGGTGTAGATGCGCGAAGTATTGAGGCTCGCGTGGCCGAGAGCTTCTTGGACGAGCACGAGGTCCTTTTGCTTTTTGTAAAGCATCGTCGCGAAGGTGTGGCGCAGCATGTGAGCGCCGTTTTTTTCCTTGCGGATGCCCGCGCTCATTAAAATTTTCTCCACGATGCCGCTGACGTATGCTTGCGTGAGCGGCGCGCCGTTTTTGGTGACGAAAAGATAGCCCTCTTTGTTGGCAAAGTTCGTCTCCAGCGCGTTTAGATGCTCCTCGATCAGGTGTCGCTTGATCATTACGATGCGGTATTTGTTGCCCTTGCCGCGGATTCGGATGACGAAAAGATCGCCCTCGGGCGCGATATCTTTGCGCTTGAGATTTATCGCCTCGCCCACGCGGATGCCGGTGTAGACGATGATTTTTACGATCAGGCGGTTGCGATGCGCAAAGGAGCGAAACTCGCTTAGATTTATCGCGTCCAAAAACCGCTTCAGCTCCTCCTCGCTCATAAACTCCGGAAGCTTCGTGCCGCGGCTACCGCTAATGCCGCCCCAGTGTTTAAGCTCAATGCCGAAGTTATGCGAGGTGCCGTCCTGCTCGTTTTGGCGGTCGATGAAGCCGAAAAAATTTATCACGGCGATTCGGTAATTTTTTTTGCTTGCATCGCTCAGCCCGCCCGTAATGGAAGCTAAAATTTCGCTCAAAAGCTCCTCGTCGATATTTCTCATGCTTTCAAGGTTATATTCTACGATCGCTTCGTAAAATTTTTTAAGCGGATTGAAGTAAGTGTTAATGCCCGTAAGGCCCGCATTTCGCGCATCTTTTGCGAGCCGCTCGAGTTCATTGATATTCGCGACCTCGTGATTTAACGCCAGGCTCGCGCGGCGAAACAGCGCGTCGTTTTTCAGCTCCTTATTCGACAGCGCGCTTAGCTTGTAGCGTACGAATTTTACGAGCCAAAACAGCAGCGATTTTTCAAAGCTATCCTTATAATCGAGCGGGAATTTCATTTGCTCTCCTCGCTGTCGCCGAAGATCACAAAAGGCAGCATCAGCGTGTTTTTGATGAGATTATACGGCGTTTTTAGCACGTCGGTCGCAACGCCGGTCGAGTAGGTGGGTTTTTTCGTTGTGCCGCGAATCTCGATGATCGTTGAGATCGTGTTGTTTTCGCCCAAGATGATATGATTTAGAAGCGGAATTTTTGAGATTATCGAGCTTGCGTCTTTGAGGTATTTAAGCTCCAGATCGATATTCAGCGCGCCGCTTTTCATATCCACTTCGCCGTTGCCGGCGATGTCGGCGCTACTGCCGGTAAAGCTCATCGCGTTTATGTAAATTTTATCGCCGCTGCGGCGAAAGTAAATTTTGCCCTTCTGCACGCTAAAGCCGCGATCGTTGAAATCGGGCGTCTTAAACGTAAGTAGCGACGGCACGGAGTTTATAAAGCTAAGCAGCCTTTGATAGATGATGTAGTCCTTCAGATAGGTGTTTTGCACGTTGATCTCGCCGCGGTAGTTGCGCGGATCGATGCCGCTTGCTTTTAGCGTAAATACCCCTCCGTCGAAGCTCTGCGAGCCTAGGAATTGATTGAGCGCCTCGCCGCTGATGTTTTGCGCAAAAATTTGAAGCAAGCTCTTTTTAAAGATCAACTTCACGTCGCCGCGCTTAAAATTTGCGTTCAGGTTCATATTTTTGCCGTCCAGCACGCCGTTAAAGTGCGTAAATTTCAGCGTCTTATTAAGATCTGATAGCACGATCGCAGAATTTTGCCCGCTGAAATTTATCGGCGAGCGCTCCTTCGTGCCGCTATTAAACTCGCTGGTTTGCACGCTCGTATTGATCGCGACGTCCACGTCTTTTAGAGCGACGAAGTTACCGCCTTTGTTTATTTTAAGAGAAATTTTACCGCTTCCGCTAGAGCCGTCCAGATCGCCCCCGCGCACCCGAAGCGCGAAAGAATCGTTTTTGTAGGCTCTGCCGTCTTTGTTTAGCAGACCGAAATCAAAGATAAGATTGTTGCTGCTGATATCCAAATTTGTAAAATCGCTGGTTAAAATTTTAAGATCTCCGCCGCTAATGCCCGCGTTTTTAAGCGTCTTAGAAAAGGGCAAAATTCCGCTAATATCGGGCGAGCTAATCTCGATCCGCTCGCCGAAGCTCATCTTTGCGCCCAAAAATTGCGAGCTTAGCACCGGCGCTTTACCGCTAAAATCAAGGCTCATATTATCTCGCGCGTCGCCAAATTTTAAAATTTCTTTGCCGTTCGGGGAGAGATTAAAGCTATGGATTATGCCGTTAAATTTAGCTTTGCGCGTGGCGATGTCGATGCTGCCGCTTGCCGTGGCGTTAAAAATTTCATTTTGTAGATTCGCATCTTTAATGTCGATCTTCTTTTCTGTGATGTGCACCCGCGCGGCTTTGGAGTGAAATTTCGCTTTAGAGATCATCAGATCGGCGTCTTTTAGCGTTACGTTCGCATCCACCTTGGCGCTTTCCTTTTCGACGTCCACGTCTATCAGCACGCGCGCATCGATCCCGCCGCTTAGCGGATATACGGGCTCGTCTATGCCGTAGCTTTGCAAAATATCTACAAGGTCCTTGCCCAAGCTCTCTTTAGTCCGCAGATCCAGATATACGATCGGCTTCTCTTCAAAAAGCCCGCCGATACGCACGCCGCTTCCCTCCAGGCTTTTGCCTTTAAATTTAGGCTCGTTCAGCGTGAAGCTTAGATAATCGTTTTTAAGCGTGATATTGGCGTCTTTTACCGTTACGGCTTCGATTTGCGGTTGAAATTTTATCGTAAGATCCTGCGCGTAAGCCGTGGCGCTGACGTTTTCGGCGATCGGGCGCGGGTCTTTCAGATCGATTTTGGCATGCAGGTTTTCGATATAGTAGTTTTGCGCGACCGCCTTGCCGTAGATCCACTCGTTCGCAAGAGGATTTAGCCCCGTAAGTGCGCCCAGCTCATTCATAAAATTTTTCAGACTCAAGGCCGAGGCGCGGTTTATCTCGATATTTAGCTCCGAGCCGAT
This sequence comes from uncultured Campylobacter sp., assembly GCF_938045595.1. GTDB lineage: Bacteria > Campylobacterota > Campylobacteria > Campylobacterales > Campylobacteraceae > Campylobacter_B. The sequence goes on along the minus strand of NZ_CALIBB010000020.1, from coordinate 14,661 downwards.
ATTGTGCACGTCAAGCTCGCCCGCGATCTCGTGCGAAGCGAAGGTGCCGTTAAAATCATACGTATCGGCTTTGAAATTTGCTCGTGCCGTGCCGTGCAGAGTGAGATTAAAATCATTTAGTTCAAGCTCGATCGGATCGAAGTTCAGCCCGTTTGCGCCCGGTGTGATCTTTGAGCTTAGCCTAAAAAATCGGGTATCTGCGTAAAAAACGTCGCTTTTGTATTTTAGTTTCAGACTCTCGCCTTTTATTTTCAAATTTTGCACGTCGATCTCTTCAAAAAAGGAGTTGATGAGCGAGATTTTTTTGCTAAATTCTAAAATTTTCGCGCTTTGCGTGCGTAGATCGGTGGAATTTTGCTCTAAATTTTGTGTATTATTTTGCGTAATTTCAAGATTTTTGATACGCAGCACGAGACCTTTATTTAGCTTGAGATAAAACCTCTCAAGCTTTGCAAAGCCCACGTCCAGCTGCGAAATCGCAATACCGTGCTTTAGGCCTACCGCGCAGATTATAAAAAGTATGGTTATGCCCAAAAAAAATCTAGCCAAAGTTCTAAACATCATCGCCTCATTAAAAAACTCCGCCCCAAAACCAAATCGGGCGTGCCAAAAAACTGCGCTTATAATATGAAATTTATTCAAAATTTTGGCTTATTTGCCTATAATTTCAGCTAAATTTTGAAAGGAACGCATGAAATTCTTTATAAAGCTCATCAAAGCGGCGTGCGTTTGTATCGAGCTTGCGGCTATCGTGCTTTTAGCCGTGGGCTTTGATCTGCACGAGCGCGTCGGCAACGCGACAACCGTGCAGATAGGACAAGGCAGCTCAACGAAAATTTTATCGCAACTCTCAAAGAGCTATCCTAAATTTAGCAAATTCGACGCGAGACTGCTTTCTTTTTACGGCGGCGCAAAAACCGGCGAGCTGGAGCTTAGCGGCGAAAATTTGCCCAAATATCAATTTTTGTATGAGCTAAGCGTCGCAAAGCCCGTGATGAACGAGATCAAGCTGATCCCTGGCGAGACTACGATCGTGTTTTTAAAACAGCTGGCGAAAGATCGCGGGCTAAGCTTTAGCGAGCTTGAGCGCGAATACAACGCCACGGCGCCGTTTTACGAGGGCTTTTTGGTGCCTGAAACCTACAAAATTAGCAAAAACGAAAGCGAAAAAAATATCATCGACCACCTCGTCTCAAGCGCGCAAAAATTCCACGAAGGCTTGTCGCGCGAGCTTAGCGGCGACTATAACGCCACGGCGTGGAAACAGGTGCTAATCAAGGCCTCGGTCATTCAAAAAGAGGCTGCAAACGCAGATGAGATGCCCCTCGTGGCCTCCGTCATCGACAACCGCTTAGCCAAAAATATGCGCCTTCAGATGGACGGTACGCTGAATTATGGCGAGTTTTCGCACGTCAAGATCACTCCGCAGCGCATCCGCACCGATACCAGCCACTACAACACCTACCTCAACGACGGACTTCCCAAAGAGCCCGTGTGCGTGGTCTCTCGCGATGCGATACGCGCCGTTTTTGCGCCTGCAAAGAGCGAGTATCTGTATTTTATGCGAAACAAAAAAACCGGGCTTCACGATTTTGCGCGCACACAAGCCGAGCACGAGCGCAACGTAAAGGCGCAGAGGTAAAATTTAAGTCCGTTTCGGCATTAAAATTTAAAAATGAAATTTCGTCTTTAAATTTTAAAATTTAACCCCAGCAGTTATAAAAATGCGGGTCGATATTTGGGAGATAACAATGAAAATAGCGATATTCGGCGCAGGAAACATTGGCGCAGCGGTAGCGAACGATCTTATCGTAAGCGATTCTTTGAGCCAAAAGATAGATAGCATCGCGCTTGTGGATGCTGTAGAGCGGATCGCGCGCGGCAAGGCACTCGATCTAGCCCATACGGCGGCGGTTTATGAGCGCGACATGCGCATAAGCGGCAGCACGGAGCCTAGCGATATAGCGGACGCAGGCATCGTCGTGATCACGGCGGGGCATGCAAGAAAGGCGGGGCAGAGCAGGGAGGAGCTGTTTGGCAGCAACGCCGCCATCGTCGCGCAATGCGCGCGAGATGCCGCAAAATACGCGCCTAATTCCATTATCGTGATCGTAACCAATCCGCTTGATATGATGGTCTATGTGGCGCTGCAGGCCAGCGGGTTTGCAAAAGAGCGCGTCATCGGCATGGCGGGCGAGCTAGACGGCGCACGGCTTAAATTTGAACTCGCGCGAGCGAGCGGCAAGGAAATTTCATCGATGAGAAGCGCGATCGTGGGCCCGCATAGCGAAGAGATGATCGCGCTTAAAAACGAGCTGGGATTTGAAATTTCGGATGAAATTTTTGGTCGCGCGGTGCAAAATACCAAACGCGCCGGCGCGCAGATCGGCGAGCTACTGGGCACGTCGGCGTATTTGGCGCCCGCTGCGGGCATCGTAAAGATCATAAAATACATCCTTTTTGATACCTGCGGCACGCTCGCCTGCTGCGTCGCGGATAGATCGGGAGTGCCTTTGGGGCGCTTCGTAAGCGTCGGCAAAATGGGCGCGATAGAGAGAAATTTCGTCTATTCGGGCGAGTTTTACGCGCAGCTTGAACGGATGCGTGAGCGGATAGCGGGGCTGAAGTTTTAGTGGATATGGAGCGAATTCGGCGCGACGCAGAATTTGCAGAGCTAAAATTTTAAAGCGCAGAATTCTTGTGATAGAATTTGCAGCATCAAATTTCACTTTGGTAAGAAATTTAAGCTCGCGGAATTGTGTAGCGTAAAATTTCATTCGCTGCGGAATTTTAAAATTTGCACAATTTTGCCCGTCGTAAAATTTCATAGATTAAAATTTTACTTTGGCGCAGAATTCTGCGTGGCGTAAAATTTTTAAACGCCACAAAATTTTAAAATTTAAGCTCTGCAAAATTTAAAAACGAGAGGACTTTAATGCGATCAAAGCAGGCTTGCGCCGCAAAATTTCAATTTTTAAATCGCGAAGCGGGATTTAGTGCGGATTTTGATAAATTAAGGAGAAAATATGAGCGAAAATGAGAGCCAGCGCGCCGTCTGGACGGATGAGAGCCGCTGTAAGGCGTGCAACATCTGCGTAAGCGTCTGTCCTAGCGGCGCGATCGCGATGAGACAGGACGAGGGCGCCGTGCAGGGCATGATGATCGACGTGGTGGATGAGGGTGCCTGTATCGGCTGTAGGGAGTGCGAGTTGCACTGCCCTGATTTTGCGATTTTCGTTGCGCCCAAAGGCTTTAAATTCGCTCGTCTAAGCTCGCAGGCTAGAGAGATGGCTGAAAAGATCAAAAACAATAATTTTATGAAACCCAAGGACGCATAATGAGAGAGGTAATTTCCACAGGCAACGCCTTAATTGCGCGTGCGGCGATTGATTGCGGCTGTAATTTTTTTGGCGGCTATCCGATCACGCCAAGCAGCGAGATCGCGCACGAGATGAGTCGCTTGCTACCTAAGGTCGGAGGCAAATTTATCCAGATGGAGGATGAAATTTCGGGCATTTCTGTAGCTTTGGGCGCATCTATGAGCGGTGCGAAGGCGATGACGGCAAGCTCCGGTCCTGGAATTTCGCTAAAATCAGAGCAGATTGGACTTGGCTTTATCGCTGAAATTCCGCTTTTAATCGTAAATGTTATGCGCGGAGGTCCTAGCACCGGGCTTCCTACGCGAGTGGCGCAGGGCGATATTTTGCAAGCTCGCAACCCCACTCACGGCGATTTTCAAAGCATCGCGCTGTGCCCGGGCTCGCTAAAGGAGGCTTACACGCAAACCGTGCGCGCCTTCAATCTAGCCGAGCGGTTTATGACGCCGGTATTTTTGCTACTTGATGAGACGCTTGGGCATATGCAGGCAAAGGCGGTGCTACCTGAAATTTCGGATCTAAAAATCGAGCGCAGGGCGGAATTTAAAGGTAGTCCGAAAGATTATGAGCCTTACGATGCTGCGCCCGATAAGCCTGCGGTGCTAAATCCCTTTTTTAGGGGATACCACTATCACATAACGGGGCTGCATCACGGCGCGAAGGGCTTTCCGACCGAAAACGAGCAGATCGTGGATCGCTCTATAAAAAGGCTTTTTAATAAAATTTCGGCGCATGAAGATGAGATCGTACAATATGAGGAATTTATGCTAGATGACGCCGAAATCTGCATCATCGCCTACGGCAGCGTTAGCTTAGCAGCAAAAGACGCGATTTTAAAGCTACGAGGGCAAGGCGTGCGTATGGGGCTTTTTCGCCCGATCACGCTGTGGCCAAGCCCAGCGCGCAAGCTAAGGGAGCTAGGGGAGAGATTTAATAAAATTTTGATCGCCGAGCTAAATTTAGGGCAGTATCTGCTAGAGGTGCAGCGCGCTTGCTTGAGAGATGATTTTAAGACGCTTCTTAAGGCAAACGGCAGGCCGATCAGCCCTAGCGAGATTATCGAGAAAGTAAAGGAGCTTTAAATGGCGTTTGATTACGACAAATATCTAAGAACGGACAAGATGCCTACGCTTTGGTGCTGGGGCTGCGGCGACGGAGTGATCTTAAAAGCGATCATCCGCGCGATTGACCGCATAGGCTGGAGCATGGACGATGTGTGCGTGGTAAGCGGTATCGGCTGTAGTGGCAGGATGTCTAGTTACATAGACTGCAATACCGTCCATACGACGCACGGACGCGCGATAGCTTATGCTACGGGTATCAAGCTCGCAAATCCAGGTAAGCACGTAATCGTAGTCACTGGCGATGGCGATGGGCTTGCGATAGGGGGCAATCACACGATTCATGGATGCCGCCGCAATATCGATCTAAATCATATTTTAGTAAATAATTTCATCTACGGGCTTACAAACTCGCAGACGAGCCCTACGACGCCGCGTGGGTTTTGGACGGTTACGGCGCAATACGGCAATGTCGATCCCAGCTTTGATGCGGCGAAACTTGCAATCGCTGCCGGAGCAACTTTTGTCGGACGCGAGAGCGTGACAAATCCCGAAAAAATCGAGCGACTTCTAGCCAAGGGCTTTGAGCACGAGGGTTATAGTTTTTTTGATATTTTTAGCAACTGCCACGTAAATTTGGGTCGTAAAAATAAAATGAGCGAGGCGGTGCAAATGCTAAAGTGGCTTGATTCGCGCACGATTTCTAAAGCAAAATTTGACGCTCTTAGCGAGGATGAGCGAGCAGGGCTATTTCCGCTTGGAGTTTTACACGAAGATAATGGGCGCACCGAATACACAAAGGCGTATCAAAAGGTGATAGACGCGGCACAAAGCGGCGAAGCGATAAATTTTGAAGGACTAAGATGAATCAATTAAGATTTGTGGGAGTGGGCGGTCAAGGCGTGATCTTAGCAGGTGAAATTCTAGCTGCGGCAAAGATCGCGCACGGCGGCTATGGAATCAAGGCATCTACGTATACCTCTCAGGTACGTGGCGGACCTACGAAAGTGGATATTATCTTAAGCGATGAAGAAATTCTATATCCTTACGCAAGTGAGGGCGAGATCGATTTCATGCTTGCAACGGCGCAGAGCAGCTACGATGCTTTCAAAAACGGCGTGAAAAAAGGCGGCGTGATCGTAATCGAGCCGAATTTAGTAGCGCCGAGCGATGAGGATAGGGCAAGCTTTAAAATTTATGAAATTCCAATCATCACCATCGCAAAATACGAAGTTGGAAATGTCATCACTCAAAGTGTCGTGGCTCTAGCGATCGCAGTAGAGCTTAGCCGCTGCATGGACGCAGGGCTCGTAAAAGAGCAAATGCTCCGCTCTGTGCCCGAAAAAACCCGCGCGCTAAATGAAAAGGCGTATGATTTGGGGATGAAATACGCAAGAGAGGTTTTAGAGACGGAGTAAAATTTTATGGCAGTGAAACGATAGAAGCGGACGGTAATATTCTAGCGGCTTTATTCTTGCTTTTTTTTTGCGAAGTGCATCAGCTATAAGGATGAAATTTTATTGCGTCGTTAAAATTTTTATTTTGGTACAAGTATACTCATCGCTTTTCTTAAAGGATTGCACTCGCTATCGCTTAGGCAAATTTCTAATTGCTCCTTTATTTTGCAGGAAAAATCCTTCTTGTCGCTGTTTTTTCCGTAACAAACCTTGTCAAAGTAACCGATAGCCCTATGTATATTTCCGCCGTAAAATATTTCATTCCCTGCTAGCAAAAAGCAATAATACATCATGTCTGCCCCGCAAGCTTTCTTTAATGCTGAAACGGAATCTTTATATCTACCCATTGTAACCAAAAGCACCGCGCCGAGCGATCCGCAGCTTTCGTAATCTCCTTCGTCGCACTTCTTGGATAAAATTTCGACCAGTTTCGTGCATGCGCTATATTTTCCATCGCCGTTATCGCACTCTAAATTTAGCTCTTTTTCCTCCCAAGTTTTGAAAAAGCTCGAATCCATGGGTCTTGCCATACTAGAGCATATTGAAAATATGAAAGCTAGAATTATAAATTTAATTTTCTGCATTTTCTCTCCTATTTAAAATTTTGATATATAAAGCGGCTTTTTAAACAACATCATCTTACGCTTTTTAACAAAATTCTTGCTTTTTTTATAGGATTGCACTCGCTGTCATTTAGGCATTTTTCCAATTCCTCTTTTATCTTGCACGCTTCGTTTTTAAACAGGCTATTTGCTGCTTCACATGTCTTACCAAGATATTTAATTACCAAATTTACATCTCCGCCATAGTGTATTTCGGTCGCACTTAGCATATAGCAGTAGGTTACTACGCCGGCCTCACAAGCTTTTTTATAAGCGGAGGCAGCATCCTCATATCTATTGGAGTCTAAAAGCGCTATACCGAGCGATCCGCAGCTTTCGTAATCTCCGCTGTCACACTTCTTGGATAAAATTTCGACTAACCTCGTGCATGCGCTGTATTTTCCGTTGCCGCTATCGCAAGCAATCGCTAAATCTTTTTCCTCTTTGGTTTTTAATAAATAATCCAAGCCTTCCGCCGCCGCAGCGGGGATCGCTGCAAATGTCGCTATAAACGCAAGTAGCCAAATTTTAAGATAGATTTTTTTCATCGCCGCTCCCTGTTTTTAAGCGGCGATTATATATTAAAATATTTTAGCGGGCTCTTAAAATTTCGCAGAGTTAAAATTTCGATCGCCCGTAAATTTTAGCGGCACCGTTTTCAAAAGCCGCGCCGCTTTAGAATTTAAAATATCGCTCTTAAATTTAAACGTCGCGGTGAAATTTTAAAATTTCACCGCAAGCTTTAAGCGGCTTTAAATTTAACATCCCGAGTTCGGCTGCACCCGCGTTTCGCTGCCCGTGTGGATCAGCAGAGCTTTGCCGCGCTTAAATCTACACGGCGGGTCGGCTTGCACGGATGAGTACTCCTTGCCGTTTAGCTTGTAGATGATGTTGGAGCCTTGCACCGTCTTTTGGGAGTTTTGGATCGCATCTCCGGCGACCGCGCCTACTACTGCGCCGCCCACGAGCCCCACGGTTTCGGCTAAGCGCCTGCTGCTGCTATGTTTGCCGAGCTTATGCCCGATGACCGCACCCGTAGTTCCGCCCGCGACGCCGCCTAAAATTTTACCCGTATTGCCCTCGGAGCGCTCTACGTTGATTTTGGCGGGCAGGACATCGACGATCTCGATCCGATCGCTCTGCCTCATGCGGTTCGTTTCGCTCGCGTCATAAACATCTCCGCCGTATCGATCCTGCGGGGTCGCGCAGCCGCAAAGTGCGATCGCTGCGATCAAACATAACGTAAAATTTCGCATAATTTTCTCCTTATAATGAGCTTGGCGGCATTATACTATGGATTTTTATACGAGTGGTTAAGCGGCGGCGTTAAAATTTACCGGCTCGCTGCCGCTTAAAATTAGCTGGATACGAGGCATCGCGCCGTATCCGAGCACCTTATCAAATTTTATTTCACTCAAAATTTATCTTATTTTGTTAGAATTATTCTTATTTTTAAGGAGAGAAAATGAAAAAACTATTAGTTTACGCCACCAAAGGCGGCGACACGAAAGTCGTGAGCGAATACATCGCTTCAAAGCTCGGCTTTGAGATCAAGGAGGCCAAAGAGCTTGGCGAGGAGGATTTAGCGGGAGCCGGCGCGTTTATTTTTGCGGCTTCGACGCACGGCGACGGACAGATCCAGGCTAAATTTGACGACAAATTGGAGCTTTTGAATAAAACCGATTTTAACGGACGCAAGGTCGCGCTCATAGGCGTTGGCAACGTCGAGCGCCACGGCAGCGATTTTTGCAGCGGTATGAGTGCGTTTTTGCCAGTGCTTAAAAAGGCCGATCTCATCGGCGCTTGGGGCGCGGAGGGCTATAAATTTAAACATTCGCGCGCCTTCATAAACGGCAAATTCGTCGGTCTTACGATCGATTTTAAGGGCGACGAGCACTGGCAGGCAAGGGCCGATAAGTGGATCGCCGCGGTTGGAGGCGAGTTTTAAATATTTCAGCTTTTGCGCGACCGACCGAGCTTTGGGCTCATCGAGCCTAAAGCTCGTTAAATTTCCCCATTAAATTTCACTTGCCCGCTTCCGAGCGAAGTTCTCTTAAATTTCATTCGCTGCGCTGTTAGAATTTCCACCGCGTCCAAACGCCGTCGGCTTATACCGCGGAAAATTTTATCGCTAGCGGGAGCCGTAAATTTCAACTTGCCGAGCAGGTAACTATGGGTACCGCGATAAAATTTAGTTCGCGGCAACTTGCGCGCTATTCGTGCAATAAACGATAAATTCCACCTGCGATGCTTGTATGCCACTGGTGCGATAAAATTTCGCTTTCGCGACAAAATTCTGCCCACAGTGCTAGTATGCTGCCCGCACGTTAAAATTTCAAGCTCCGCTTGAAAGCGGAGTCTCCGCACTAAAATTTTAAAATTTTTAGTTCAAAAAGTCGCTGTGTTTTACAAGTCGTGCCGCTTAAAATCGCGCGGATAGGATGAAATTTTATCCTCCCAAGCCTCAATTCTACTCGCGCGGCGGTCAATTCAATACGGCAAATTTAATGCGATCGATTTATAAAATTACCGTCCGAGCCTCAAATATCAGCTCCGCATTAGAAAAGTTATTTTATAATAACCGCATATCAAAATTTAAGGCGATCTATGAAAAGGCTTCTAATTTTCGTCGTTTTTGCACTGGCCGCTCTCGCCGCGGCGATCTACTTCAATCTCGATAGGCGCGAAGAGGTCGCGCACAAGGCCTACGGCATCATCGATATCAGGCAGAGTTCGCTTAGCTTCGAGCGCAGCGGTCGCATAAGCGCGCTTTATCGCGACGAGGGCGATTTTGTGCAGGCTGGCGACGTCTTGGCGGCTCTGGATACGGCGGATCTGAGCTTTCAAAGACAGGTTCAAATCGCTAGGTGCGACGGGCTTAAATTTAGCTTGCAAAAGCTGCAAAGCGGCTTTCGTAGCGAGGAGATCGAGATGGCGGCGGCGAACGTAAGCGCGCTGCAAAACGCCCTACAGCTCGCTACTTTGACGAACGAGCGCCTCAAGAGCCTAGGCAAAACCAACTCCGCGTCCAAGCAGCAGATCGACGAAGCGTTTTACTCGATGAAGCGCACGCAAGCCCAGCTGCAAAGCGCGCAGGCTAATCTGCGTCAGCTTCAAAGCGGCTACCGCGGCGAGGATGTCGGCGCCGCCCGCGCAAATTTGGCAAGCTGCGAGGAAAATCTAAAATATCTGAATTACCAAATCGAGACGCAAAGCGTGCTAAAAGCGCCCTTTAGCGGGCAGATCAGAGCGCGCCTTAAGGAGCTCGGCGACATCAGCATACCAAGCGTGGGCATTTTTGAGCTTAGCGAAGTAAAAAATAAGCGCGCGAAATTTTATCTGAGCGAAAATCAGCTCCGCTTCCTGCGTGCCGGACAGAGCGTACGGATCATCGCCGCGGACTGCTCTAGCGCGAGCGCAAAGGTCGCCTACGTGAGCCAAACCGCGATGTACACGCCCCGCACGGTGCAGACCGAGGAGCTACGCGCCGATCTAGTGTGGGAGGCGCGCGCCGATTTCAGTGACGAAGATGGGCAGTTTCGCTTAGGCCAGCCGATCAGCGTGGAATTTTAACGGGCGAGCTGGAATTTTAGCGAGCTTTGTCGGCACCTGCGGGCAAAATTTAGATAGTAAATCTCGCCGAGTGGCAAATTTTACGCAATGTCGCGCGAGCCGTGCATACGGCGTGAGTTTGATAAAATTTTAAAAGCGCGCTTCGAGATAGAATTTAGACGGTGCTTGCTCGGCAGGGCAGGGCGATAAAATTTTTTGCTACGTCCAGAGATACATCGTTTTGGCGCGGACGACTATAGAAATGCTGCGCACCTAGAACGAGGTCGTACAAAGGCGAAAGGCGGCGTAAATTTTATCGCGAGAGTTTTGCGCGAGCAGGCGGGGCTTTGGATAAAAGATCGGATTCTGCAGCGTAGCGAGTAAAATTTTGGCGAAATTTGGCGCAAAGCAGCGCGGGTTAAATTTTAAAATTTGCGGCTCACAGGCGGTGGTGGAGACGAAGTAAAAGCAGGGCGGTATAGCGGCGGCAGGCTTTGTTTCTAGCAGGCGTTTTGAGATAAACGAACGGCGATTTAGTGCCGACTGCGGATAGTGGTAAAATTTCGCTACAAAACAAGCGGCGCGATTAAATACAGGTTGCGAGCGGAGGTGAAATTTTACCCCAAAGGACGCGGTAGTTGAAGTTGGTACTATGCTAAGGAAAGCTGGGACTAGGTAAAATTTCGTCAAAAGACATGGCGGCAGTAAATTTTACCCCGAAAGGCAGGCGGAAGTGAAATTTTGCCCAAAAGGTGCGGCGGCGGTAAAATCTCACCGAAAGAAACGCAGCGCAGATAGAGAGCTCGGCGTTTATAGGTCGCCAGGTGTTTGAAAACTCGCTTTCATTTGCGTTTTGAAGCGAATTTATCGCGGATACTCACGGGCTGCTTCATGTTTTAAAGACCGCCCCGCTCATGCGCGTTGTGTGCGCATCGTTAGCGGCGCGACTAGCCGATGCGATATGCACACGCTCAAGACGGATCGGGCGGCGCACGGAATATTCGGCGCGAGCCGTAAGCAACGCTGATCGTGCAGGCACGCAAAATTCGAGCGGGCGATTTGCAGGGCGCCCCGGCGCGATAGAGCTTGGTTTTACGCGCTTGCGGTAAGTTGCGTCGAATTTATGCGAGGTTTGGGCGAAATTGTTTGACGCGCGTCGCGAAATTTAAAGCGCGCGGCGGTTGTAGAACCGAGATGCCGCGGCTGTCACAAAACTAAGACGCCGCAGTGGCTGCGAAACCACGACGTCTCGGCGGCTGCAGAAGCAAGGCGTCGCGACAAAGAGCGCTTTTTGGCTGCGCAGGTCTCGTTCGTCGCGCCAAGCGACGGGGCGAGTAAATAAAATTTGGAGCTAAGCTTGGATCTACTAAATATCGTAAATTTAAAGAAATTTTACCTGCGAGAGGATCGTAGCAAAAACATCGTTTTTGAAAATTTTGATCTGCGAATTGACGATGCGCCGCGGCTCATCAGCCTCACGGGCCCCGACGGCGCTGGCAAATCCACGCTTTTAAAGCTCATCTGCGGCATCATCGCGCCCGATTGCGGCGAGATAAAATTTGCTGGCTTCATCCCTAGCGGCGAAAATAAAGAATTCGTCCGCGCAAACGGCTATATGTCGCAGAGCCTGGGGCTTTACGAGGAGCTTAGCGTCTGGCAAAATTTAAACATCTTCGCGGGCCTAAAAGGGCTTGATCTAAAAGACGGCGAGGAGTATCTGCGTGGGCTTTTGCGCCGCGTGGGGCTTTTGAAATTTAAAGATTACGCCGTGGATTCGCTCTCCGGCGGGATGAAGCAAAAGCTTGGCGTTGCGTGCGCGATTGCGGCTCGTCCGCGGCTTTTGGTGCTCGATGAGCCCACCGTCGGCGTCGATCCGCTCTCGCGCAGCGAGCTGTGGGCGATCGTGCGCGAGTATCTGGATCAAAGCGGCGCGAAATGCATATTTTCGACGGCGTATTTCGACGAGGCGGCGGATGCCGATCTGACGCTGATTTTGCTCGGCGGCAAGATCATAGCGCAGGAGCGCGCGGCAAATATCACCGCGGCGCTGCGGGACCGCACCTTTCGCATCGACGGCGATGATTATCAGAGCCTGGCGCGCCGCTTGATGTTTAAGACGCAAAGATTTTTAAAAAACTCCCCGCTCATCGACATCTGCCCCAGAGACGGCAGCGTCGATCTGCTAAGCGAAGAGCCGATAAGCCTGCGCGATCTACAGGAGTTTTTAAATGCGAGCCTAAGCGACAGCGACGAAAATGGAGGCGATGAAAGCACAGAGCGCGAAAACGGGCGCGGTGAAAATTTTAAAATTTCAAACGAAAGCATGAAATTTAACGAGGGCGTTAAATTTAACGAAAACGAAAGCGCGAAATTTAAACTCAGCCCGCGCGAGGCGAGCCTAGAGGATGCGTATATTTTTCTAAACAAAGCGGAGATCGGCGCGGCGAACTTCGGCTACGAAAAAAGGAGCTTCGATGCGGCTCAAACCGTCATCAAAGTGCGCGACGTGAGTAAAAAATTCGGCTCATTCACCGCCGTGGAAAATACGAGTTTTGAGGTCAAAAAGGGCGAGATTTTTGGCCTTCTGGGCCCAAATGGCGCGGGTAAGACGACGACCTTTCGTATGATCTGCGCGCTTTTGGGGATGAGCGGAGGCGAGATCTCGGTCATGGGCGAGGATCTGCGCTACGCCAAATCATCGATCAGATCGCGCATCGGCTACGTCTCGCAGAAATTTTCGCTTTACAAAAAGCTAAGCTGCTATCAAAATTTAGAGTATTTCGGCCGCAGCTACGGCATCGGCGGCATGGCGCTGAAGCGGCGCATAGAGGAGCTTTTGAGCGAGTTTGGCTTGCAGCGGCTGCGAAACGAGACGTGGCAAAACCTGCCGTTTGGCGCGGGGCGCAACCTCAGCATGGCGTGCGCGCTTATCCACCGCCCCGAGATTTTGTTTCTCGACGAGGCCACCAGCGGCGCCGATCCGCTCTCGCGCAGGCTCTTTTGGAACCGCATAAACGCGCTGGCGCGCACCGGCGTGAGCGTGGTCGTGACGACGCATTTTATGGAGGAGGCGGAGTATTGCGATCGGTTTTTGATCCAAGATCGCGGCAAAATCCTAGCGCTAGGCAGCCCCGATGAAGTCTGCGTGCAGCACGGGCGGCGGCTTAGCGTGCAGCAGGCCTTCATAAACGAGGTGCAAAAATTTAGAAGCGAGGCGGGTAATGAGGGCTTTTGATCTAAATTTTGCGCGAGCTGCGAGGATTTTTGATCTGAATTTTATGCGGGCGGAGCGAAAACCAGCGCGCTTGTGCGATAAAATTTTAAGCGGCGAAAGGGTCTTGCGGGGCGGTGAAATTTTAAACGGCGGCGGAATTTTGAGCGACCGGGCTTTGGGCGTCGGTAAAATTTCAAGCGGCGGAATTTTAAACGACGGCAAATTTTGGATCGATAATAAAATTTTGAAAGGTTGCGAAATTTTAAAGGGTGTAGGAATTTTAAACGATCGTAAAATTTTGCGCGGCGCCGAAGTTCTAAATCGAATGTCGTGCGGCGGTACACGGCGCAAATTTTGTAGACGGGTACTGCGCGAGCTCCGCGGCGAAACGAGCCCGCTTCGTCTGCGCCGTAAATTTCAAAGCGCGAGCGGCTCGCAAACGGATTATAAATTCAAAAGAGCGACCGCTCTGCAAACAGGTCGCAAATTTAAAAAGGCAGCCAGTCTGCGAGTAGCTTGTAAATTTAAAACTCCGATGCAAAAATTTCATCGCGGATTTTGCGCCGCCGTGGAGCTTTTGCGTCAGAAATTACGCAGCGAGACTATGCCGCACAACTGCTTAAAATTTCAAAGCTTGCCGTATGCGCTCGCGCGATCAAAATTTCAGGGCGCGATGAGCGAAATAGGCGCGGGCAGTCCGTCTGTGCCGTTAAAATTTCAAATCTCGGTTGCCGCACTTTTGCGATTGAAATTCCAAAGCCCGCCGAATGCGATCCTGCGGCTAAAATTTCAAAATGCGGTCGCCGCATTTGCTGTGCGATTGAAATTTAGAGGCTCGCCGCGAGCGGCGCAGTGCTGCAAAATCCGAACACGGGGGCAGGGCGGATGAACTTTACCTTTTTAAAAATCCTCGTAAAAAAGGAGTTCGCGCAGATCGCAAAGGACCGATCGGCGCTCGTGATCGCGTTTTTGATGCCGCTAATTTTGGTCGTGATCTACGGATACGCGATGCGAATGGACATAAAGCCCGTCAAGGTGGGCTTCGTAAGCGATCTGGGCTCCAAAATCGAGCGGGATCTGCTCGGCGGATTTTTGGGCTCAAAATACCTGCAAACCCGCGTTTACACGGACTTAGAGAGCGCGAGGAGGGATTTTAGGGCGCACGAGATCGAGAGCATTTTGTATTTTGATCCGCGCTTTGCGGCGAAATTTCAAAGCACTTTGGGCGGACTCGGCGGCGCGGGCGGCGGCGTAAATTTAAACCTATCTAGCGATGAAAGCTCCTTCACGAGTGGCGCAAGCGATATTCAAAATATTAGCAGCAGCGAAAATGTCCGTCCGCTTGAGGACGTCAGCGCGGGCGCTAGCACGGAAAGCGGGATGAACACCTCTGAGGGC
>NZ_CALIBB010000019.1 GCF_938045595.1 uncultured Campylobacter sp. | reverse complement strand
AACTCGTCGGCGCTTGCGATCACCTCATCGTCGCGGATGCTGCCGCCGGGCTGCACCACCGCCGCGACGCCCGCAGCATGGGCGATCTCGATGCTGTCTTTAAACGGAAAAAACGCCTCGCTGGCAAGCGCGCAGCCGCGCAGATCGACGCCCACGTCGCGAGCCTTTGCCACTGCCGCACGCGCGGCGTCCACGCGGCTCGTCATACCCATGCCGATCGCGACCATCGCGCGAGCTTTGACGTAAACTACGCAGTTACTCTTCGTAAGTGCGGCGATCTGCCACGCGATTTTTAGGTCATCCAGTTCGCTCTCGCTCGCCGCGCGCCCCGTGACGCAGCGGGCGTTTGCGACCTCGTCCGCGCCCACGTAGTCGCGCTGCTGATATACGAAGCCGCCGTCAATAAATTTAAAATCATACTTGTCGTTTTCGCGAATTAAAAACTCCCCGCCCTGCTCGAAAATTTTAATACGCTTTTTCTTTTCAAATACCGCAAGCGCCGCGGGCGTGACGCGGGCGGCAAGGATAACCTCAACAAAAATTTCATTAATTTTATTCGCTATCTCCTCGTCCAAAACGCCGTTTATCGCCACGACGCCGCCGTATGCCGAGACTGGGTCGCATTTTAGCGCCTCTACGTAGCTTTCAAGCAGGCTCCCCTTTACGGCGAAGCCGCATGGATTGGCGTGCTTGCAGATCGCTACCGCAGGCGCCTCCCCGAAGCTGCTAGCGAGCATCAGCGCGCCGTGCATATCGGTCATATTGTTAAAGCTCGCCTCGCCCTTTAGGCTCTTAAAGTGCTTGCTAAAAAAGTCCTCGAACTCGTACAGCGCGCCCTTTTGGTGCGGATTTTCGCCGTAGCGAGTATCAAAAACCTTGCTGCCAGTAATAAATTTTTTCGCGCCGAAGCCGCCGTTAAAGCGCTCGTTCATATAGTTTGCGATCATCGCGTCGTAGGCTGCGGTGTGCTCGTAAGCTTTAATCATCAAATTTTGCCTAAATTTCAGCTTCTCGCTCTCGTCTGCGCCGCTTATATTTTGCAAAACCGCGCCGTAATCAAGCGGGCTCGTGACGACATAGACACTTGCGAAATTCTTAGCCGCGCCTCGAACCATCGCGGGGCCGCCGATGTCGATGTTTTCGATGATCTCGGAAAAATCGTCGGTGCGGGCTACGGTCGCTTTAAAAGGATATAAATTTACGCACACGAGATCGATGCCGCCGATGCCGTGCTGTGCGGCTTGGCTTGCGTGATTTGCGTCGTTTCGCTTATACAAAATTCCGCCGTGAATCTTTGGATGCAGGGTCTTAACCCGCCCCTCAAACATCTCGGGCGAGCCCGTGTATTCGCTAACCTCGAGCG
>NZ_CALIBB010000018.1 GCF_938045595.1 uncultured Campylobacter sp. | reverse complement strand
CGGCGTAAATTTTAAAATGATTAAATTTCAAGGTGCCGCGAAGTTCGCAAGTCTTTTCTGCGGTAGCCAAAAGCTCGCAGGCTTTAAAATTTGAAATTCCAAAATCCGTAAAGCAAGATTTCGCGCCGTATCGTTTCGCGGGCAAAATTCGGCGCCGCGTAGAGTCTAATTTACCCCACACCGAAGGCGCAGAGTAAATTAAAATGTATTAATACCGTAAGAGAGGAGCGGTTTTGATCTTAAGCTGATACCAAAATAATTTCGATATTATGTAGCAAATGCATCTAACTTCTATTATAAAAATTTTATAGATTAATATAGAAGTGATTACATATTTAATTCTGATATTTCAAGGCTTTCTTTAACTTTTGCTATAAAATCATCAATATTATAATATGGTATATCTAAGTTCTTGTTATACTTTGTAAATTGTGCAAACCTTATTGTATCACGGTGTATAATTGGTGCAACAAATACGCTAAATTTAACTTTAGAATTATTACTATTGTTAATATAGGTTTCCAAATGTCTTTCTATTGGTATCATTTCGTTTGTTACCTGATTTCTACCCCTTATTAGACTCACCTCTATATAGCTTTCAGTAGTATCATCATACGCTACAATGTCAGCCACACCGCCACTTGCTGTAAATATTGGAATACCTTCGTCATCACATCTATAATTTGGAATAATTTGTAAAGTATTAAAATTTTGACAAAGAAAAATAGCCGTTAAAAATTCAAATCGCAAAGGCCTATCAATATGTCTTAAAAGGTTATCGCCACTAGCCCTATTAGTCAAACAAGTAGTTTTTAATTCATTTTCTATTTGTTCTAGTGTGTAAGAAATAGCAAGTTGGTTCAGTCTTTCAATTTTTATATAGCTTGACACCTCTTCGATAGGCCGTCTAATTAATTCTTCATCGATTTCCGACATGAATTCATAAAAAGCAAAACGATTTGAATCAGTATCATCAAGATAATTACCTTGAAAACTTATTGGATTCGATAAGATATAATCGACTTTTTCTATTTCATTATGGTTAATGTCTATGAATTTTCCAGCTCCACGAAGAGATATGAGCCCAGTAATACGCATTTTTCGTATATACTCGTCTACCGCTTCACCGGTAATTTGTCCTATTTTAAATCTAACAGCGTTATTACTTTCTAATAATTCCAAACATTTTTCAAAAATGAATTCATTAGAATAACTAAAGTGGACATGGTTTAATGCAAAGATTTCATCTCTTAATGCTAATATATAATTAAATAGTGCTTCATCGTCGTTGTTTCTCCAGCAAAGCAATATTGGTATTTCTTTTACATTTAAACTGCTCATTCCATTATCGTTTAATCTTTTTAACAGCGCAAGTAATAACCTAAAAGGTGTATTATGATTTAAATTTTTCTTATATGGATTGCCTACTTCGTATTTTCTTAAGGCATTTAAAAATACACTACCCATTAAAGCTTCATCAATATTTTCTCTAGGTTCTTGATTCTGTATATCAAAGCAACTCTCATCAAAATTTTACCTATTTGACTAATTAAAATAGGTTGATCTTTGGCATAGTAACAAAATCCAAATTCACTCATTAATTTATACCAAGTATCAAATCTACTTTCCCATCCCTTATCAAACCCCCTTTCCTTATGTTCTTGAGGTGAATTTTCTATAATAAGTTCCAACTCCTCATTACTAAAAACACTTTCTTCATTTTCAAAGCTATAAGCTAATTCTGTATTATAATTTAAGTATCTTGAGCGATATAACTTTAAACGCAACACATTTTTAATTATTTGCATAATAATATCGTGAGTTAGAACCTCATTCTCATAAGCTAGCATAGCAAATAAAAATCCAGCCATTCTTGTTGGATTTCTCATAGTAGTAGAAAAACTTAAAGCCTTACGCTCTAAAGCTCTAGGCATAGTATCTCCTGAAAAGTAGATTAGCAAATTATATATAATTTGTTATAAAAATTTCCTTACTGTCAGTTTTTATAGTATTATCATTAAAGCTAATATAATTGCTATTGATATTGTATATTTTATATTTGTTCTTATTGGCCCATTGTTTTAAAATATTATTAATCCTTCCTTTGTGGTAGATCAAATTTGTAATACCAAATTTAATATTTTTTTTGTGTAACTCGTCTATTTTAGAATACAACTCATATTCGTTAATTTCGCTCCAAATTTTATTATATTCTGAATTTGAAATTAAATATGGTGGATCAAAATACACATAGTCGTTATCTTTAAATTTTAAGCTATCTAAAAATTCTATATAGTCCATATTTGAAAATTTGATATCTTTATTGTTTGTAAAAACTTTATAGCTCGACAGGGCATTGTATACATTTTGATTAAAATCTACATTGCCTACAGGCAAATTAAAATCGCCACTAGAATTAAAACGTATAATGCGATTGAAACCATAAATTAAAAGCAAATAGAGCTTTACGAAATCATTTTTATCTGTGTTATAATCGCTTCTCATTTTTTCATAAGGTAGTTTATTAAATTTTGCGTAGTAGGTTTTAATATGTTGCCTTTTTAGTGTATTTGGGACATTGACGCCTTTAAAAGAAAACGATAATCCATATTTGTTAATGATGTTGGTAAATTTTCTCATGAGCTCGTCAAGATCAAAATTTAAAAACATTTTATGTAAAGCTATTATATTTTTATCAATATCATTAGCCAAGTAACTATTTGCATTTGTATTTAAAAATACACTTCCTCCGCCTACAAAGGGTTCAATAAATCTATTTATTTCTTTTGGAAATAGCTCATTTAATTGTGGCATTAATTTATATTTATCGCCCGTATAAAATAATGGGGAACGATTAGGTTTTATGATCATTTGACATCTACGAAAAACAAAAATTCTTTATGGTTCAATAGCGCTGTTTTACCGGCATTAAAATATGAATATGGCCTCTCTTTTACATAAAGTTGCCCTTTTTTGGATAAAATGGTCTTTAGTTGCTCATAACTTATTTTATTTTTAGAAGAACTTGATTTTGATGCATATGTATTATTATAGGTAACAGCTATATATTTGCAGTCTAAATTTTCTATCAAATCTGAAAAAGATTTCGAGGCAGAAACCTTGCAGTATTCACTCATATTTTCTTCTTTTGGCTTTAAGGCCACTCCACTTAATTTTGGTTTTTCCCACTTTACTAAATTTTCATATATATGATAGAAGCGACTATATTGACGAGAATTATACGGAGGATCTATAAAAAACAAATCGGCTTTAATATTCTTTGATAGTTCATTTGCATCTCTTTTATAAATTTCTATTGTCTTTTCTGATTTTATGGGTCTAATTAATTCAAATTTAAATTTATCAATCGGTTTTTTTTGTTTTATATACGCATCATAGTGTCCAACGGTATTAGCCACCTTATCCATTGAGTAAATTAAACTAGCAAGTAATATATTTTCAATATTTTGTGAAAAATTTGCTTTGCTTATATATTCTCTAATTGAGCCTATTTTTAAGCAATCATTATATGAAAAATAGGTATCAGCAAAATTATCACTAAAATAATTTGCTACTGTCTGAATTGCTTCATTGCAGTATTGTTTTATATTCTCAAGTTCCTTAAAATCTGCTTTATCGCCTTTAAAAAAAGCTTGATATATAACTTTATTAGAGTATAAAAAATCATTTATAATAATTTTATTGGCATTACTGTTTGCAATAAACTTTTGTGCTACTACGCCGCTACCGGCGAAAATATCTGCTACTGACCCTATATCTTCTAGTGGCAAATTGTCGAATATCCAATCCAGTAGCTTTGTTTTTGCTCCAATATACCTACGATTTTCTATTTTAAAGTAATTGGTCATTTCTGCTTACCTGCCACGTTCTAACAATCCTTACAATGTCATCATCGTTAAGCTGTGAAAGCATATCTAAAATAGCTCTCATAGCTAGCGGTTGATTAACGTCTCTTAGCCACTCTGTATATGTTCGCAAAGACACTCCGAGTCTGTTAGCCATCTCTTGTTGCGAGATATTTTGTATCTCTTTGCTTTCTATAAGCGTATGCGTCTTTTTTAAAATTTGCGATAGCTTCATATTCACGCCTTTTGTATCAATATTTGTATTATATCTAAATATCTTTAAATATAAAAGAGATGTATATATGTATAGCATGAATATTTTTATGTATGTATTTTAAGCTTCAATATAGGCATAATTATGTATAATATAACTATAAAAATATAGGAGGTAGATATGGCACAACACTTTTTACTATCGGCTGAAGCTCGCAAGCTATCTCTTATTAAAATCGCAAGAATGAATGACTTTCAAGCTATCGCGGCTTTTAGGCAAGTTCGTTGGTTTGAAACCAAAGGTAAGCCAGTGTGTCCTTGCTGCGGTAGTAGCGGCAAAATTTACTTCATAACCTCTCGTAAGCAGTTTAAGTGTAAGGAGTGCGCTAGCTTTTTTAGTGTTACGAGCGGCACGATTTTTCATGGGCATAAGCTACCGCTTCAAACCATACTTGCTGCCATTGCGATATTCGTTAATGCCGCCAAAGGAATTTCGGCGTTACAACTCTCTCGAGACTTAAATGTTCAATATAAAACTGCTTGGGTATTGCTGCATAAAATTCGCGAAAGCTTAATGGATTATAATAGCTCAAAGCCGTTTCAAGGAGTAGTCGAAATGGACGGCGTATATGTTAACGGCTATATCCGCCCTAGAAATAGATTAGAAAAAAGAATAGATCGTAGAAAGGCATACAAGCCTAATAAAAGAGTAGTTATATCACTTAGGCAAAGAGATCAATTCGGCATCGGCGCAAATCGAACGAGAACCTTTATTTTAAGAAGCGAGAATCCGGTAGAATTAAGTCGTATAGCTCATAGATTTATCGCAAGAGGCAGCGAAGTGCACACGGACGAGAATATCGGATATTCAAATTTTATCGCTCATTACGATCACAGAGTAGTAAATCATGCCATAGAATATTGCGGCGCAAACGGAGAAAACAACAACCAAAGCGAAAGCTACAACTCAAGGTTTCGCAGGCTTCAATACGGACAATGTCATAAGCTAGGCACGTTATATCTATCAAACTATGCTAATGAGATAGCTTACAGAGAAGATACAAGGCGTTTTGATAACGGCTTTATCTTTAGAGATATTTTAAAAAAGTGCTTAGACAGCGGAATTTCAAACGAATTCTGCGGTTATTGGCAAGGCAATCATAGAGTAGCCGAGAGATTAGGCATTTAGAATTTTTATACAATATTGTTTTGTGTCGTTTGTAATACGGCATTCTATTACATCTTGACGGACTAAATTCTCTAAAACGGTATAAATTCCGCCGTATATCGATTTATGAAGTTCTTGCGGTAGGGCTTTTGCTTTCATTACATATTCTGTTAATTCATTTATATCGACATTGTCGTTATTTTTTATATACTCTATAACGAGCTTTGTTAGTTCTTTATGCTTAAAATGTCTTTCCTTTGTTTTCTTAGCCGCTATATTTCTTAAGTCGTAGTTTGGATCGAATATCTTTATGCTTTTTGAGATAGTTGAAATTTCATCTCTCGCTTCTTTGATAGCTTCTTGATATGATTTAATTCTGCCCTGAAGCTCTGCGTGTTTAGCTACTAAAGCCGATATTGCGTGAGATTCTGCCATATTTTTCCCTTTTTACTGCAATTGTTATATGCGATTAATATGGCTATAATTTTATCTGATTATTTTATAGAAGTTGGTTGCGGTTGCTACATAATACCGATAGTTTTTATATATCTTTTGATCTGAGCCTCTTGATCGCCGGCATAAATTTTATTTTCTAAAATAATATGCTTCGTGC
>NZ_CALIBB010000017.1 GCF_938045595.1 uncultured Campylobacter sp. | reverse complement strand
AGGTATGGCGAAGCCTTTAGGATACGGCAAAATTAAACTCAGCGTCTTAGACCTCAATGGATTCAGTAAAGAAGTTAAGGAGTATTTAAAGGATTTTGAGTCGGCTATGAACGGTGAAATTTTCGATGGCAAGATAAAATGGCACGAAAGCGAGCAGATAAAAAATTTATTTTCAATGGCTAGCGAGCAAGGCAACGAAGATAATTCTGAATTGGTATATATGAATCTTGAAGATTTTGCAAAAAGTAAAAATAGCGATCGTCGCTATTATTTGGATAGGTATATTAAACTTACAAATGTAAATGCGGTACAAGCAGTTCCATTATCCGATCAACAAAGCATATCGTTATATCAAAAATTTGCAAACGATCTAATAGAAAAAGAGAAGGCTTTAAAAGAGGAAATAGAACTTCGAAGAAAAGAAAAAGAGCTGCAAGAAGCTACAAGCAATATGAGCGAACTGGATAAAAGAATTTATAAGCTCAAAAACGATCCCATTTATAAAGATATGCCCGAAGCGACAGTCTTATTTAAAGCGATAAGTCAAACCGATAAATTTGACGATATGAAATTGGAAGCGCTTTGTGGGTTAAGAGATATGTTTAAAAAGACTGGAAGATGGAAAGAGCAGACCAAGCAAAAAAGGCCCGAAAAAGACAGAGACTATCAAGATACGTTAAAGATAATGGAGATGCTAAAGGAATTTAAAAAATGACGCATTACGAAAAAAGAAATTTTCAAAAAATAATCGTTTCGCTTTTGGGAAGCTCTCTTTTAGAGCGTAAAGCGTTTTTTATCATCGCGGGAGTATTGCTGTTTTTCGCTTGGTTGCCGGACGGAATGTCGTCGCTACTAGATAAAATTTTCGGCGGCGAAATTTTAAAATGGAGCGCCAAAGACGGCACTATGGCGGTTCAAATTTTAGGCTCTATAGCGATTTTTTGCGCAATTAAGCATATAATTCCTAAAAGCGTTCCAAACGTTGATATAGATATAAATGATAGACCCAAAAGAGCTAAAGTTCTGGTGCTATTTTTAAGCGAAAATAATGGCGGAATAGAAGAAATTTTGAAATTTAAAACTATCGA
This sequence comes from uncultured Campylobacter sp., assembly GCF_938045595.1. Taxonomy (GTDB): domain Bacteria; phylum Campylobacterota; class Campylobacteria; order Campylobacterales; family Campylobacteraceae; genus Campylobacter_B. The sequence goes on along the minus strand of NZ_CALIBB010000017.1, from coordinate 23,844 downwards.
TGAGTATGGAAGAAATAATTACAGAATGCCGCTAAAAGCGATAGATTATCATAAACAAAGACTTAAAAAGATTATAGTCGCTTGTTCTGAAAAATCTCACGGAGATAGAGAGAAATTTTTAAAATGCGTACAAAATCTCTTTGGCAAGGAGCTTGCTGATATGGCGAATGTACGATATATAAAGAATTTCGAAGACGCAAAAAGCGTCTATAAATTTTTAGAAAGCGTATATAGCCAGCTTAAGCAAGAGGGCTTTATGGAAGACGACATTGTATTTGATGTCACGGGAGGGCAAAAGGCGATAAGTATAGCTGGGGCGATGTTTGCGATACCAAACGACAGGCATTTGCAGTACGTCTCCACTAGCGATTATACTGTCAAGCACTATGATTTAACTTATATGCAAAATGAGGAGTAAAATATGAAAGTTGTAACGATTTTAGGAAAAGGTTATGTTAAGGAAGCCGAAGAAAGACCGATCTATGAATACGATGAGAAGCTTAAAAATTCGTATTCTTTAAAAAAGCAAAGATATACGAATATGCTTCCGCTTTTGATAGATAATTTCGGCGTTCAAAATATCGTACCTATTTTTACTGAAGATGCGAGAGATGATCAAATAAAAGTTTTAGAAAAGGAATTTAAAACAAGTCATATCGAGATATTTAACAATAAGAATTTCATTAGAGGCGATACGGATTTTTATGAAATTCTACGTATTATAAATGAAGCAACCAACGAAGACAATGAATATATAATCGATCTAACTCACGGCTTTAGGCATATTCCTATTTTAGCTACCATCTCACTTATATCTCAAAGCTTAAGCGATACGAATAAAATCAAACATATATTTTTTGCAAAAGAGATAATAAATCAAAAAAAGTATGAGATTATCGATTTAAAAGAATACTTAGAGCTTGCAAATATGTCGTATATGCTCGAAACATTCGATAAAAATTATACCGTTTCATTCGTAGCCGCGTTTGAAAACGAGGATTTTGAAAATTTAAGAGGCGAACTAACGAAATTTTCAAACGATATTCTTGCTAACTCGCTAAAAGCGTTAGAAAGCCGCTTTGATACAGTTTTACGATATATAGAAAATATCAAAAAGAACGAGCAAATTTTTACCTTTAAGTCCAGCCTCGATCAAATCAAAGATCATATAGAAAATTTAAAGCAAATCAGCAAAAAGAGGGATTACCAAAAATTATATGAAATGTCGGAAGTTCTTAATGTGAAGGGCTACTTATTAAACGCTATAACCTTGCTATTTGAGGCTATCGGGTACTATTGTGCAAGCGGAATAGAAAAAATTAGCCCAAAAACAGAAGCTTATGTAGCAAAATTTAAAAGTAGCGATATTTTTAATTCCTATGATTTAACAAATCAATCAAGAAATTTGGTAAAAATCGGTGAAAAGATGGACTCCTATCTGTTTGGAATGAAGAAGGCGCGAACGTATTTTGGATCTGACGAGAAAAAGCTTAGCAAAAAAGAAGCTAGCGAATATTTGCAAGATATAAAAGCTTTAGTCTGCAATAAACTAGAAGAAATTCCTAATATCGAAGAATTTAGAAATTTTATTTTTGACGCCGAGAATTTAAGAAATAATCTCGCTCATAGTAATAGCAGCGATGAAATTAAAAATCCGAAATTAAATTTCAAACGGCTTTTAGAAGACTATAAAAAATTCTGCATAAAGGACGATATTTTAGGGGTAAGCGCGTGAAAACCCTATTCACCCTAATAAACCACACCTTGACGTTGGAGCAAGAAGAAGATGCGAGGAAGAATTTAAATGTTGATAAATTCGTAAACATAGCCGATGCGAGGTGGAGCGATATCGACCCGTCTGAAAAAAGCATAATAAAATTTGTTGAAACATATAAAGATAAACTTAAAAAGCAAGCAAAAGCGGGTGACGTATTGCTGGTGCAGGGTGATTTCGGAGCGACTTATAATATGATAAGGTTTGCTAAAAATATGGGTCTGATAGCTGTGTATGCGACTACTAACCGCATCGTAAGTGAGCAGGTAGAAAACGACAAAGTCGTGATTAAACGAGAATTTAAACACGCAAGATTTAGAGAATACGAGGAGTTATAATGTCATCAGATGCAGACAATAAAACGATAGTTATCTTTGAAATTTTAAAAAAGTTAGTTGCAAAGCAAGAAATTTATCTTACCGATACAGAGCTTTTAGATGAGTTAAGGATTAAGGAAAGAACGCTTAGAAGGTATATGGGCGAAATCGACAAGCTATTTCCAGACGCTTTTAGGATAGAAAGCAAGCTCATAGGGCATGGCAAGAGACCGGTAAAAGTATTAAGAGTATATGACAAAAACAAAGATATAATCGGCGTTTTAAAATGTCTTTTAGAATATGGCAATGATCTAGGCTGGTTAATTAGTTTATTAAACGCAAATGATCCTAGGTTGTTTAACGATTTAGATAAACATGAAAAAGAAAAGGTATCTAAACAATTAAAAGAGGATTCGGACGTATTTTTATTTAGAACCAATCCTTTGGAGGTTTTGCAAGATGGGCTAAGTAAAAGATATTTGAGCGAGCTTCAAAATGCCGTTAAAAATAAAGAATGCCGAAATATCAAGTATAAATATATCGGTGAAATGGAGAATTTAATCGATGCGAAATGTCTAAAGATAGTTTTTACTGACAGTAATTGGTATTTGGCTATCGAGGATGCCGAGGGAAATTTTAGGCTTTTAAGAGTGGCTTTTATCGTATCGCTTAGTAAAAGCTCAAAAAAATACGAAGGAAAGATCTTGAAGGAATACGAAACGTATTTTAATAAGATACAAAACGCTATGAGCTTGCCCTCCGAGCCATTGCGAAGGGCGCTATTAAAAGCCTCCCCGAAAGTGGCTATATATTTTAAGGAGGGTATGAAGCTGTTTTTCCCAACTCAAAAATTTAAAAAGAAGCTTGAAGATGGCAGCATTATTTTTAGCATAGATTTTACTCAGGATATGGAGATATTGCCATTTATAAAAAAGTGGCTTCCGGATATCGAAATTTTAGAGCCAAAAGATCTAAGAGAAACCTTTAAAGAGCAATTAAAAGCGGCTCTTGATATATTAAGTGAGTAGAAAAGACACGCATTGTCACGCTAATAGCGAAACGAAATTTACTCCGAGTCTATTCACGCGCTACGAAGCGGTAAAATTTTAGAGGGTTTGATGAAATTTAGGACGTCGCCGCAATCTCATATAAAGATCGTGCATCGTAAGCGGTAGCGATGAGAGGTCAAATATGCTATTCAAAGTAAATTTTATATAGGTATAAATTTCTAGGCTAGAAGTAAAATTTAGCAAAAAATTTCCATGTGGCTAAATTTTTCAAAGCAAGTGCTGCTATTATTTCATATGACTACACGGAGTTGTTGTATAAATTTTTGGGTATTTAAGTAAAATTTTACGCCGTGGATATTATAATTCACAAAAGTACAAAAAAGGAGGCGGTTGTGTCTAGATCAAGCATTCTTAAAAGCAATGTAAGATCTAGAATCTCGTCGGTTTCCTCTCTAGCCTCTCTTGAAAATAGCGCTATTATAGATATCAGGTCGCGAAGTGCTTATCTGGCAGATCATATTGCAAATTCTGTAAACCTAACCACTAAAGATGAAATTTTAGATTTTATAGAGCGAAATCCAAAGGCTCAGTATATTCTTTGTTGCTTTAGTTCGACTCGCGCGCAAAATTTAGCAAAGCAAATAGATAATCCATTAGTAAAATTTTACGATGGCAATTTAATTGAGGCTAAAGAAAGCGGCGTGCAATTTACCTCTAGCGATGATAGATTTATTGCGCTTTTAAACGATACAAGAGCACAGATTTTAGCACGTTATAAAAAATATAAACGTGCGTGGATTGTTACTTTTAGCGGCGGTAAGGATTCTACCTGTGTTTTGCAGTTAATGTATGAAATGATAACCAAGCTGCCTAAAGATGAGTTAAATCCTACTTATGCGATACTTTCAGATACTTTAGTAGAAGCTCCTAATGTAGCCGTTTATTTTAAAAATATTGTAAAGGCGATAAATTTAGATGCCAAGATGCGTGGACTTCCTTTTGAAATAATAGTTGCTCATCCATCGCCGCAAAATGAATTCTGGGTAAATCTTATTGGTAAAGGTTATCCAAGTCCTACGCGTATATTTCGATGGTGTACAGAACGTCTAAAAATAAATCCTATGAAATCGATTGTAAAAAGTATCGTAGAAAAGCATGGAAGTGCAATAATGACGCTAGGCGTACGAAAAAGTGAGAGTATGAATCGTCGTCGAAGTATAGAAAAGCGCACTGTTAGCGAGGATGGATTTAGTAAACATGATGACTACGAGAATGTACTAATTTATTCGCCGATCACCGAGTGGCTTACAGAGGATGTTTGGAGCTATCTTACTACGCAAAATCCGCCACCTTGGGGCATTAGTCACGCTAAGTTATTTTCGCTTTATTCGCAGGCTAGTGGCGATGAATGTCAGTTTATAATCGATAAGTCGCAAAGTAGCTGCGGTGGAAGCCGCTTTGGATGTTGGGTATGTACGCTGGTAAACGAAGATAAATCTATGCAAGGCTTCATAAAAAGCGGTGAGAGCTCGTTGGCGGTATTAAATGAATTTCGGAATTTTATAAAGGAGGCTAGGGAAAATCGTTCAATGAGGTGCGATTTTAAAAAAGATGGTAGTTTTCGTCCAGGGCCTTTTACGTCTTCGGCGCGAAAAGAAATTCTAAGAAGGCTTTTGCGCGCCGAAGCAGAATTTAAGGCGTGCGGCGGCAGTGAGCTAATTAGTGACGAACAACTAGGAATGATCGCTAAGATTTGGGAAAAAGAATTCGATAGCGAAAGCTCGTGTATTACAATATCAAAGGAGTTTGGCAGAATGCAAAATATTGAAATTTCAACGCCCATATTAGAGGATGTTGATTTAATCGATACGACAAGTAAGGGTGGAGAGGCGGCAAAGCGCATTATCTCAGAAATAGTGCGAAAAGAAGGTATCAAGGATAACGAAATTTATGAGATCATTATGAAAAATATTGATGATGAAACGGCGAAGCTAGGAGATAGTGATGATATTTTATAAACGCATTACGATTTGTAATCTTTTTGCTTATTATGGTGAACAGAATGTAGAATTTACCTTGTCACAAGGCAAGCCCATATATTTACTTTTCGGAAGGAATGGATTCGGCAAGACTAGCTTTATAAGAAGCGTGAAATTACTTTTTGCAGGAAGCGGAATGCTAGATATAGGCGAAAATGTACCGGAGGTCGTATTAAATTTTACTGGCACACGTAGCAGAGGTGTTTTTACACCTAGGGTCCTACTGCTAGGTCAAAATAGCGAAAACGGATGGCGGGGCGCTTTTAACCGTCGTGCGCTTAGCAACGACGAGAATAAATTCTATATTGAGTTAGTGCTTGATGAAGATGAACGCGAGATAATCATTAGGAGAGAGTGGAGTAGATTTCCTGATCTATGCGAAAAGTTAATTTTTATAAAAGACGGCGAGCGGCTGGAAAACAATCAAGCTCGCGAGGAGATCGAGAGAATTCTACCGTTAAATTTTTTACAGTTTTTTGTATTCGACGGCGAAGAGATCGAGGCGATGGCAGACGAGGTTAGCACCGAGCTAAAAGATAAAATTCAAAGCATGTTGAATATTGCCGTATTAGATAGATTATCGGATCAGATCAATAAGGCGGAAAGAGAACTAATCTCACAAAGTAATATGGCAAGTAAAATTAAATCTGATCTAGACTTATGCGAGGGCCGACAAAAAAGCGAGGAAGAGCGCTTGCAAAATGCTAAAATAAATATAAAATTTTACGAAGCTCAAGTGAGCGATAAATCTGCCGCTATAACTGCTAAAAAGAAAGAATTGGAAGGTAAGATAAGGAGCAATTCTAAAGAAAGCGAGGGTCTGCAAAATGCTAAAGATGCTGCTATGGCTGACCTGCAAAGAGCCAAGCAAAGTATTGCAGAATTCGGTGGGGAAATTTTATTTGCAGGATTAGACGAATTCTTCTCAGAACTTTTATCTAGGATAGAAAAGAGTAGTGATACTAGCGGGTTCAATAAAGAAAGCCTTACTAAGTTAGCCAAATTTAGCGCAGATTACTTATTGCGTGAAAAAATAGGGTTTAAATGCGACGCGATAGATTTAAATACATATTTACGCGATGCGTTTTTAGAATTTATCAAAAATAATGACGGAGAATTTAAAGGAATTAATAAAAGCACCATTCCTATCGTTTATAGCGCTGCTAAAGAAAATTCCGTTAAACTTTTAGATGCCGTAAGAGACGCTAAAAATGCTAAGTCTGATATCTCTCGTATCTCACGCAATCTAGATGATCTCATTTCAGATTCATCGGTTGATACGGAATTGGCTAGTCTAAACGAGGAGATCGAGGCGTTAGAGGTAGAAAAGTTGGAAGCGAGCGAGAACCTAAGAAAAAATATCGAACAAAAAACCAATTCTGAAAAGCATATAGGCGAGCTAGAAATAGAAATTGCTGCGTTAAAAGATAAAGCGGCCCGCGACTTGCGTATTAAAAAGAAGTTGAATTTGCTATCGGAGATTAAGACTCAGATTATCACCTATAAATCGGGACGCATAACAAGAACCGGAGAGAGACTAAAAGATAAAATTTTGTCTAATTATAAGCATCTAATCGCCGAGGATAACGTAGCGGACATTAAGATCGATAACTTCATCGTGAAATTTATCGATGCAAGCGGAGAAGCTATTGCTGTACGAAGCCAGAGTGCAGGTCAGAAACAAATTGCTGCGATTAGCATATTTTGGGCGTTATCTAAGTTAAGCGATAGATGCTTGCCTCTTATTATTGATACTCCACTAGCCAGACTAGATGCCTCTAACCGTAAGAATGTCATTCAAAACTATTATGCAAATGCGTCCAATCAAGTTATCGTGTTACCTACAGATACTGAATTTAGCCAAAGAGAGCTGGAATTTGCAAGCGGTAAAATCGCAGGGATTTACGACATCACTAATGATAAAGATTCACGAGATAGTGCAAGCATAAAACCAAGGAGAGAATAATGCTAGGGAAAATTTATACCAAAGCCGGCGAAGAGAATTTCATTGCTAATATTATAAAAAATTCTCTAGCCGTAGATGTGCCTAAATATGTAATTTTGAGGATGGCAATTAACAAATCCTTTCGCTTAGAATATAAAAGTTTAGATAATCCATGTTATGCTAATTTCATCCTATACGATGGATTCTCTAGTGGGGGCGGAGAATATAATATGTCCCAAGTAACTGGCAGCGGCAAAGAATCTAAAGACTATACAGATATTTTGCGTGCAGCTTTTATGCTAAGGCATAAGAGTGAAAATCTAGATTTTAGCGACGATGCAATTTTTATTAGTGCTATCGAAAAATATATCCATCGTGGACTTTACGAGCTAAATAATCTCTACAAAAGCAAGGATGACTTTTATCAATTCCTGATTGATGAATTTAGCGTTACAATAGAGCCAAAAATTCTACCTACAGAAGAATCAATTTCTGAAAGGGTAGATGAGGATAAGATACGAGAATATTTTACTTCCGCCGGTATAAAAGCAGAAATTCTATCTAGTGACCATGCATTGCGTCACGACGTATTTAAAATCCGCTTTAAAGATATGAAAGACTATGCCCGGGTTGAAAACGAAGTTGATGACTACAAGGTAAAATTTGGTCTTTACTCCGATGCTTTAACACAATACGCGGGTGAACAGATGAGCTTAAATTTATATTTGCCTAGACCTAAAAGTCAGTGGAAAAAATTTGATGCAGATGATTTTGGTTTCGATATATCTAGCTATACAAAAAGCTACGCCTTGCCTGCTTATTGCGGTCGCAATATCAAAAATGAGGCATTTTTCTTTGATTTATCACAGCACTTGCTTATCGGTGGTACTAGCGGTAGCGGCAAGTCCATGCTTTTACATACGCTCATTACGTCGCTAGCAATGTTAAATCAAAATATACGCTTTGTACTCATAGATCCTAAAAATGGAGCTGAGTTTGGTATTTACGACAAACTAAGAAGTTTAAGCGAGCTTGGCGGAGTAGTCAAGGATATATCTCATACACAAACCGTGATTGATGCTGTCATTAAGGAAATGGATAGACGTTATAGCGTTCTAGCCAAAGAAGGTGTTAGTAAAAACGCTGAACTTTCTACTCCGATGCCAAGCATGGTTGTAGTTTTCGATGAAGTTGCTGATGCTTTCGGTCAGATTAAGATGCTTCAAGATAGTATCGTGATCTTGGCACAAAAGGCTCGTGCTGCGGACATTCATCTAATCATAGCGACCCAAACGCCCAATGCAAATATTTTTAAGCAAGAATTGCGCGCAAATTTTGATTTACGAATCGCATTAAAAGTGCAAAATGCCAAAGCCTCTCAGATTGTCTTGGACGAAAGCGGAGCTGAAAAACTTCTAGGCGCAGGCGATATGCTAGTAAAACTAAGTGGTTCACAGCCGCAGCATATATTTGCACCGTATTTAAGCAAGGGCGATGTTAAACGGCTTTTAGAGCTAAAATAGATCGCTGATTTTGTCACAATATGCTAGGATAAAAATTTAAAATCCGCGCGGCGTTTTGTAAGCTGCTTGCTTCTATTTTATCACAATATGCTAGGATAAAAATAGCTAAAAGCCCTAAATCCTATGTCGTAAAATTTGCATCGCTAAAAAATTTTATAAATTTCATGGTTTAAATGCCCTTGAAATTTCAAATAGAATTTTGTTGCAGCGGTTGCGGCGTAGTAGCTCGTAAATTTAAAGCGAAAGCCTAAAATTTTGCAGCGATCTATACCTTAAATCAGAGCTTTAATTCAATCCTGCCAGATATTTTCGTTTAGTTTCAGACTTTTTACGATGGAGAGAAAGAATAGAAGCTCGTGCTTGATAAACGCGGCGGGATCAAAGCCAAATACGCTGCGATCTACGCTAGGCTCGAAACTATCGTATCCCGTGCGGATGAAAATATAGACGTTTCTATCAGAAAAGCTTAAACTGATCGGTCCGCCGGCACCGCTTCTAAAGCGAAGCAAGCGCCGCATAAAGGCGGGTGTGAGGGCATACATTGCAGACACCGCATCGGCGCTATATACGCTAAACGCGGAGCTAAACTCGCTATCGTCCATCGCGATCTTCTTAAGTCCGCCAAGTGTTGGTCTCGCGCTGAGCGAAGGCAGGATCACCGCCACCGAGTTTACGCGCTTTTTAAATTCTGCGTAGAAAAATATCCCCCTGCTGCTACGTCGTTCGTCAGTATGAGTCACGCAAACATCCGCAAAGCTGAAAAATACTCCGTCATAAACGCCGGAAATTTTATCTTCGCAATCAAAATAGCTTATGCCGTCCACAAATAGACCGCTAGCGCGTAGATACGCCGGCCTAAACGAGCCTGAAATTTCATAGCGGTAGCCTAAGGCTTGCGATATAAGGCGCGATATATTGGTGTTTAAAGGCGCGGACGAATTTTTTGGATCTATTATATTTGATCCGCTCCAGCGCGGCATCCGCGATATTAAACAAAGAAAGGCAGATGGTTACGAGTGCGATGACGAAGCGCAAGGTATCATTCTCGCACATTTCTACGCCTTTGGCAAGCATCCACAGCAAGGTGCAAAAGATAAATACGCGCACTATATTTGCATCTTTATTCACTACTCTAAAAGAGATGCTGCCGCAGCTAAATACCACTATGATCCAGCAGAGGCCTACTGCTGCTTCTTGATCTCTAAAATTGAAAAATAGCCACAGCGCCGAGGCTAGCACCGCTAGTGCTATTATCGAAAACGCCGTGCCTTTGCGCTGCTCCGCCTCATCCAGGATGCCGAGCCTTAGTTTTTCCAGTTCGTTTGCGGTCATCTTTCTCTTTCTAAATTTAGCTAGTAAATTTTAAAATTTAATACTTAGAGTTCGCCCCTAAAATTTAAAGAACTAAGCTTTAAAATTTATAAAATTCCGCGGAATTTCGATCTTTAAATTCCGCGTAAAATTTAGCTTTGGCACAAAATTTCTACGATTACCTGCGGCAATAGCTCATGCTCGATCTCGTGGATTTTGGTCTCGTAAGCTTCAAGGCTCATTCCTGCGCTCTTTTCAAACGCGCGCTGAGCGATGATCGCGCCGCCGTCAAGCTCCTCGCTGACCCAATGCACGCTCACGCCGCCCACCTTCATATCGCTCTCGAAACTCTCTTTTATCGCGTGCGCGCCCTTAAAAAGCGGCAGCAGCGATGGGTGCAGGTTTATCGCGCGAACTCTGCTCGTAAAAACGGGCGTGAGAATCCGCATAAAGCCGGCAAGCACCGTAAGTTCCGCACCGCTTTTTTCGATCTCGCGCACGAGCGCGGCGTCGAATTCCTCGCGGCTAGCGAACTCTTTGTGATTTAGGATCACGCTTTTAAGCCCGAATTTTGCGGCTTTTGCTATGCCGCCGGCGTTAGCTTTGTTAGTTAGTGTTAGGACGACTTCGATCTTGGTTTCGCCAAAAACCTTGCCGTGTAGCTTCTGCAAGATCGCCTCCAAATTTGAGCCGCTACCGCTAAAAAGCACGGCGAGCTTTTTCACAACCATTTTACCTCCTCGATGAGATCGAGCGGATTTAGCGCGTAGGAGTTTTTGGCGAAGGCTCGCGCGGCGAGTGCGTGGGCTAGGACGCCGCAGATCGAGGCTTGCAGAGGCGAGTAGCTTTGCGCGAGCAGCCCGCCGATGAGCCCTGCTAGCACGTCGCCGCTACCGCCCTTTGCGAGCACGGCGCTACCCTTGTCGCAGACGTAGATGATGCCTGCCTGCGCGATGAGCGTGTTTGCGCCCTTTAGCACGAGCACACCGCTAAATTTCTCGCTCCACGTCCGCGCAAGCTCGAAGCGCCGCTCTTGCAGCTCGCTCACGCTAAGATCTGCGATGCCCGCGATCTTTAAAAGCGAGCAGAACTCCTTCGGATGGGGCGTTAGGATTAAATTTGAATTGGCGTTTAGCAGGCTTAAAATTTCACGCTCGTAGCACAGATCGGCGTCGATGACGCAGCTTTTGTCCCGCAGCGCGGCAAGATCGATCTTCCGCTCCCCGAGGCCGCAGCCGCAAACCACGACCCGCGCGTGCTCAAATGAGCTTTTTTGCATCAAAATCGGGCTTAGATTTAATGGTCCCTCACTAACGACGCTAACGAGCCCGCTGCCGATCGCGTGAGCCGCCAGAGCCGCCATCTGCGCTGCTCCGCTCATCTGCCCGCTTACGACGTAGGTGTGCCCGAAGTCGCCCTTGTTGGTGTTTTGCTTCCTGCGTAGCGGCAGCTTCAGATCGCTTTTTTGAAGCAGAAAATATTCGCTCCGCCCTTCAAAATTTAAGCGCGAAATTCCAAGATTTGCGACCTTGATCCGCCCTATGTAATCCTTCGCCGCATCCGAAAACAGCGCGAGCTTCAGCGCGCCCATCGCGATCGTCAGATCCGCGCAAAACGTAGCTCCTAAAACGCGACCGTTTTTATCAATGCCGCTTGGAATATCTACGGCGATTTTTAGGGATTTCGTGCCGTTTGCGAGAGATAAAATTTCACAAATTTCAGAGCTTAAGGCTTTGTTTAAACCGCTGCCGAAAATCCCGTCGATTATGCAGTCTGCGCTTGTAATCTCATCGTGCAGTATGCGCGGTTCACCGCATTCGTTGCCTAGATTGCCGAAATCTCCGCCGTCTTTTGCGGTTTCAAATTTAGCGCTTGTAAATTTCGCGCATAATTTATCGTCGCCGCCTGAAATATTTGCGCCGTTTAGGCCTTCGCGTTCGTTATCAGGCTCGCCCTCACAAGAGCCGGCACCCTTTAAGGAGGAGCCGCTTGCACTTTCGTGCGCACAAGCATCCTTGATAGACGCGCCCTCTACGCGCCCGCAATCGTCTTTTGCGCTCGCAATGTCGATAAGCTTAACGCCTGCAGCCTGCGCCGCATCCGCTTGAAATTTGCCCGCCGCGCTTCTATTTTCCAGCACGCAAAGCGCCGCACAGCTAAAATCGCCGCTTAGCTTTCGTAGCGCCGCCATCGCGTCCGCGCCGTTATTCCCGCCGCCGCAAAGCGCCAAAACGCGCGAGCCCTTTTTGAGCCGCTTTCTGATCTCGCTCTCGATCCTGCCGGCGGCATTTTCCATTAAAATTTGCTCGCTAAGTCCAAATTTCGCGCTTGCTTGCGCGTCGAGTTCTGCGGTGCTAAAGAAAATTTTTTTCAAATTTCGTTCCTTATGCGAAAGCTAAGAGCCTCCAAAATATGCGCCTTAGCGATGATTTCGGCGCCTGCTAGATCGGCGATCGTGCGCGCAAGCTTTAGCGTCTTATTCACGCCGCGCTGCGAAAGATCGTAGCGGGTGATCGCCGTTTGCAAAACCTCTCGCGCAGCGCTTTCGCAGACGCAAAATTTTTCGGTTTCCTCGTCGCGCAGCTTTGCGTTTAGCTCGCTCTGCCCCCGAGCCTTTTGCGCGCGAAACGCCCGCAACACCGCATCTGCCATCTCCTCGCTGCAAACGTCGCTTCTGTCGTCCGCACCGGTCTCGTCCATCGCGACGTATATGTCGATGCGATCGAGTAGCGGCGCAGAGATCGTGTTTTTGTAGCGCCTGATGTCGTTTAGCGAGCAGGTGCAGGTGAGGTTTTTGGAGAATAGATTTCCGCACGGGCAGGGGTTTTGCGCCGCGACGAAGATAAATTTCGTTTGGTATTCGACCTTGGAATTTACGCGCGAAATCAAAATTCTATTATCTTCTAACGGCTCGCGCAGGCTTTCTAAAATTTGCTTGCCGAAGTGCGGCAGCTCGTCGAAAAACAGTTCGCCGCCGTTTGCGAGCGCGACCTCGCCGATCTTTGCGCCGCTACTGCCGCCGCCGAAAATCGAGCTGCGCGTGCTGGTGTGGTGCGGCGAGCGGAAGGGGCGCAGTGCGCTAAAATCGACGTCTTTGTTATTTAACGACTCGTAGGCGCACGAGAGCAGCACTTCGCCCAGGCTCTGCGGAGGCAGAATCCTGGCTATCCGCTTTGCGCACATGCTTTTGCCGCAGCCCGGGCTGCCCTCGAAGAGGATATTGTGCATACCGCATGCGGCGATCAGGCTCGCGCGTTTAGCGCGCTTTTGCCCTTTGACGTCTTTGAAATCGAGCGAAAAGTCGCGGTTAGGGACGTAAGCTTGCCCGTCAATCTCCACGACGTTTTTAAAAAGCGGATGGACTTCTCGCATGAGCCTGCTTGCGGCGAACTCCTCGTCTAAAAAAAATCTGACCGCATCGCTTAGGCTATCCACCGCATAAACGTCGTAGTTTGGGATCGTGCAGGCCTTTAGAGCTATGCTTTGCGGCACTAAAATTTTAGCGCGCTTCACCTTCGTGCTTAAAAAAAGCAGGATCGAAAAGAGGCTCGCCGTGCTCTTTAAACTGCCGTCTAAACCGAGCTCGCCGAAGACGAAGAAATCGCCGTCGATGCGCTCTTTTTGCAGCGCGATTAGAAGCGCGATCGCAAGATCGAAGTGCGAGCCGTTTTTGGGCGTGTCGGAGGGGGAGAGATTTATGATGATTTTGGATGCGGGAAATTTAAAATTTAGGCTCACAAGCGCGGCTTTTACGCGACTTTCGCTCTCTTTTATCGTAGCGCCCGCAAGACCGACGATATTAAATCCCGGCAGCCCCCGCACGAATGTCGACTCGACCTCTACGGGGATCAGAGCATCCGTGAAGGCAGCGCATTTTAGGGATTTCATTTCGATTTTTCTTTTAGGCTTTTTTTGAATTCTTTATCAAATTTTTTGCGTTTGTTGTATCCGATGCGCTCGATAAAAAGATGTCCGTCGAGGTGGTCCATCTCGTGCTGGATACAGACGGCTAGCAGCTCGCTAGCATCCATTTCGCGGGTATTGCCGGCGCGGTCTTGAAACTGCACCGTGATAAACTCGGCGCGCGTTACGTCCTCATAAAAACCCGGCACCGACAGGCAGCCCTCCTGAAATACGACCTCGCCTTCCTTTTTTAAAATTTGCGGATTGATGATCTCGATGAGGTCTTTTTTGTCTTGGATTTTTTCCTCGTTGGCTAAATTTATAATCAAAGCACGCACGGGCCTGCCTACCTGGATGGCGGCAAGGCCTATGCCGTTTTTTGCGATCATCGTCTCATACATATCATCCAAAAGCTCGCCCAGCGCCGCGTCGAATTTCACGACCTCGGTCGATCTTTGATAAAGCTTTTTATTCGGATAGGTAAGGACGTCCAGGATCATCTATTTAAAGCTCTTTTGAAGTACTTGATCGATCAGTCCGTATTGCACTGCATCCTCGGCGCTCATAAAAAAGTCGCGATCGGTGTCCTTTTCGACCTGCGCGAGATCTTTGCCGGAATTTTGCGAAAGGATGTTATTTAAAATTTCTTTCATTCGTAAAATTTCTTTAGCTTGGATTTCGATGTCGGTAGCCTGGCCCTGCGCGCCGCCTAGGGGCTGATGGATCATTATGCGCGAGTTTGGAAGCGCGTAGCGTTTGCCTTTTGCGCCGCAGCTTAGCAAAAATGCCCCCATCGACGCCGCTTGACCGATACAGATCGTGCTTACGTCCGGTTTGATGTAATTCATCGTGTCATAAATGCTAAATCCGCTCGTAACCACGCCGCCCGGGGAGTTGATGTATAGATAGATATCTTTATCGGGATCCTCCGCTTCCAAAAACAGAAGCTGCGCGACGATCGAGCTTGCTACTGCGTCGTCGATCTCGCCGCTAAGCATTACGATACGGTCTTTTAGTAGCCTCGAGTAGATGTCGTAGCTGCGCTCTCCGCGGCCGGTCTGCTCTATAACGTAAGGAATCACCATCTATTCACCCTTCTCTTCTTTTTTGCCCTGCTTTGAGAAAATATCGTTAAATAGCTTCTCCTCGATTAGCGCCATTTTAACGGCCGGCAGCATGCCGTTGTTGCGGTATCTATTTAGATGCTCCTTCGGATCGGCGCCGTAGGTGTAGGCCTCCATATAGACCGCTTGGACGAGCTCCTGATCGCTCACGTCGATCTTGCGCTTTTTGGCTAGCTCGTCGATTAGGAATGTCAGTTTTACGCTGTTTTCGGCAGCCTTTCTAAACTCTTCGCGCTTTTTATCCAGGGCGTCTTTGTTGTTTTTAAATTCCTCGATCTGCTCTTTTGAAAAGCCGCTCCAGGCGTTGTTAAACTGCAAATTAATCTCCTGCTCGACGATCGCTTTTGGAAGCGCGAAGTTAAATTTCTCGGCGAGCGCGTCGGCAAATTTAGGCTTTAGATCCTCGTTTATAAGCTTTTGAAGCTTATCGTTTTTGATGCGCTCTTTGATGCGCGCTTCAAATTTCTCCTTGCTCGGCTCTTTCTCGCCCGGAAGCGCTTGCTTTAACTCCTCCTCGCCGAGCTCTTTGGCAGGTTTTTTAGCCTGAATTTCGTGAAGCTTGACTTTAAAGATCGCGTCCTTGCCGGCTAAGCTTTTCGCGCCGTAATCTTGCGGAAATTTAACCGCTACGTCGCGTTCCTCACCCACTCTAAGTCCGATCATACCGTCCTCAAAGCCCGGGATAAATTGATTTGAGCCGATCTGAAGGACGTAATCCTGCGCCTTGCCGCCGTCGAATGGCTTGCCGTCCACGAAGCCTTCGAAGTCGAATTTTGCAAAATCGTCTTTGGCTAGAATTTTTTTGTTGGTTTTAGAAAGCGGCGCGATCATCTGCAAAAATTCCGCCACTTTCTCGTCGATCTCTTTTTGAGTAACGCGCGGACTGCTAAATTTAGGGATCAGCTCCTCGTACCCCTCAACGCTAACCTCGGGTCTGAAAGAAATTTCGATCTCAACGTCAATGTCGCCTTTGTTTTCGTCAAATTTAGAAAAGACCGGCTCGGATAAAATTTCCTCCTGTTTTTTCTTTAAAATTTTAAGAGACTCGTCGATCATATTTTTAAGAAGCTCCTGCTTTGCATCGCCCTCAAGCTGCTTGCCGTATCGCTTCAAAACCACCGCGGTAGGCACTTTGCCCTGTCTAAATCCGTCGATTCTTAGCTGCTTGGAGGCCTTTTTGGCTAGCTCTTCTACTTTGGCTGCGATCTGCTTTGCTTCGATCTTGCTCGCAGCGACCGCATTTGCGGCGTCTTTCATTTTTGCTTTTACTTCCATAAAATTCCTTTAGAAAATTTAAAAATAGCTCGTAATATATCAAAAAATTTCTTATTTAAAGTATAAATTCCTAAAATTTGCCGAGCCTAAGCGGCTCGCGGCTTTTAAATTTTAAAATTTTAAGAGCCCGCCTTGAAATTTAAAGCGGGCTTGAGGCTAAAATTTTACCGATACGTTAAACATAAACTGCCGCGCGTAGCCCATTTGAATAGGTATCACGCTCGTAGTCGTGCCGGTCGAGGATGAGGTGTAGTATTTTTTGTCGGTCAAATTTTTGACGTTGAACGAAAAATTCGTATCATAGCCCGAAATTTTAGTATCGTAGCTCACGAAGGCGTCATAAACTACGGCGTGAGGCAGCTTAAACGCCGTTCCTGCGGGCACGCTCGGTAGGTTCATGCGCATATAGTAGGTGTACCAAGAGCCGAAGTATCGCGCGCCGCCGCCCAGCCTAAGCCCCTTTGCGCCTAGATGCGCGAAATCGTAGTTGGCAAATAGGCTTGCTTGGTGCTTCGGCGTCGCTTCCAGCGGTTTGCCGATTAGCACCGCAAAAGCGCCGTCGTCCTCGCGCACCCTCGTTTTGGTGTATGCGTAGCTTGCCGACATGCTAAGCCCCTGCGTCACGCGCCCGTTTATATCGAGTTCAAATCCTCGCGAGCGAGCCTTGCCGATCGTCTCACTTATATTATTTACCGTTCGCAGGATGTTTCTTTTATCGATATTAAACACCGCCGCACCCGCAGTGACTCGATCGTTTTGAAATTTAGTGCCGAGCTCCACGGATTTGCCTTCCTCCGGCTTTAGATCGCCGCCTATCGCCTCGCCTATTGACATCTGCGGCGTGAAGCTTTGCGCGTAGTTAGTATATACCGACCACTGCGGGCTTAACAGGTACAAAAGCCCGCCCTGATAGGTCGTAGCGGCCTTTTTCTGATCGGTGTTGTTCGGTCCTTGCCAGCTTTGTTTGGCTACTTGATCGTAAAATTCCCTACGCACGCCCAAAGAAAGTATCAAATCGTCGGTTAAATTTATATTATCTTGCGTGTAAAGTCCTATCGTTCTTAGTTTTTGATATTGTATTTTTGGCTCTCTATCGTTCGTTAAGACGGCGCCCGAAGCGGTCTGTCCGGTAAGCATATTGATGCGCCCTGCGGTGCCTTTTAGCGCGCCCGGGCGGTATCTGTAGTAGTTTTTGTAATCCGTGCCGAAAAGGACGTCGTGCTTAAGCGGACCCGTTTCAAATTTGCCGTTTAGCGTGACGCTTGCTGCGTGCGTGCGGTGTATGAAATTATCGTAGTAGTTATACGATCGCGTCGTGCCGGTAAGGCCTTGGGGCGTAAATGGATTGTTCGGACGGACGTAGCCGTATTCGTGCTTGCTGCGCGAGAAAGCGTAAGCGCCTTTTAATATCCAATCCTCGTTAAATTCCTTCTCAAAGCCGAAATCAACCGTATCGAGCTTGCTTTGTAGTTTATTTACCGGCTCGTCGAAGCGGACTTTGCCACTACCGTAAATTTTACCCGTACTCGGCACCAAAAACGCGCCGCGATCCACCGGATCGGTAGAGCGGCTATGGGTGTAGCCTAAGCTTATCGAATAATCGTCTCCTTGATACGCAAGCGACGGCGCAAAGAGCGTGTTTTTTATACCGCCGAAATTTCGCCAATAATCCTTCGCGTAGTAATCGAATATAAATCTATACGCAAAGCCGCTGTCTGCGATCGGCCCTGTAGTATCAAATCCCGCGTCCCAATAGTTGCGATTGCCCAGCCCGCCCCAAATTTCATTTATAAACTCATACTGCGGCTTTTTGGTTACCATGTTTATGACTCCGCCCGGTTGCTGCGCACCGTAGAGCATGCTCGCGGGCCCTTTTAGAACCTCGACGGATTGAATGGTTTTGTTGAAATTGTGCATCACGGCGCCCGGCACGCCGTTGCGCATAATCGAGCCGTCGCGACCCTCGCCGAAGCCACGCTTGATGATCGCATCGAAAATATTTCCCGTCGTATTTGCATAGCTTATGCCGCTTACGTTTTGCAGCGATTCCGCTAAGGTTTCTGGCTTTTTGTCCTTTAGATGCTGCTGCGTTACGACATTTACGGTTTGCGGAATTTCTAAAATTCTCTTAGTCGTCTTGCCGATCTCACTGCGTACGGCGCGGTAACCGTCGTCGTTATTCGCCCATTCTACGACCTCGATATCGCCTAGGTTTTCGCCCGAGGCGGAGCTTGCCGCGGCGTTTTGTTCGGCGCAAGCAAAGGAAAAAAGCGCCAAAGCCGCGCCAAAACTCATCTTAAATTTCATTACCGAACTCCTTGTAGATAAAGCTTATCGAAACGGCGGATTTTAAACAAAAATTTCTTAAATTTAAATATATTATCATTAACATAATGAGATTGATAAAATTTCGCGCGGAATTTTAAAATTTATCAGCGTTATAAAAGGCGTTTTTGAGTAATATCGCGCATCGATTTTTAAGGAATTGCTAAAAATGGACGAAAAGAGCCGAGTAAAATTTGAAAACTGCGTGTCGCAGATGCTTGAAATTTTAGGCGAGGATCCGAAGCGCGACGGGCTTGCGAAGACGCCCGAGCGCGTAGCTAAAGCCTATGAGTTTCTAACTAGCGGCTACGAGCTGGACCCAAAAGAAATTTTAAACGACGCGCTGTTTGAGAGCAGCAACAACGAGATGGTTTTGATAAAAGATATAGAATTTTATAGCCTCTGCGAGCACCATCTGCTGCCTATCATCGGGCGCGCGCACGTCGCGTATATCCCGAATAAAAAGGTCGTGGGGCTTAGCAAAATTCCGCGTATGGTAAATATTTTCGCGCGCAGGCTGCAGATCCAAGAGCAGCTTACCGAGCAGATCGCAAGCGCAATCCAAGAGGTAATCCATCCGCTCGGCGTGGGCGTGGTGCTGCAGGCGCGGCACATGTGCATGGAGATGCGCGGCGTGCAAAAGATCAACTCGACCACGACTACGTCGGCACTGCGGGGGCTTTTTATCAGCCGAAACGACACGCGCAAGGAATTTTTCGATCTAATAAATTCTCCGAAAACTTTCGGTTTTTAAAAAGGTAAGCGTTAAAGAAAAATTTAGCAATTATGTTATATTATCGTGCGAAATTGATAAAAGAGCGAAATTGTCTGATTAAATTTCAGACAAATTTTAGAAAGGAATTTTATGCAGCGCGTTTATTTGGATAATAACGCCACTACGATGGTCGATCCCGAAGTTTTTGAGGAGATGAAGCCGTTTTTTTGCGATAAATACGGCAACCCAAACTCCCTTCACAGCTTCGGCAGCGAGACTCACCCTGCGCTAAGAACTGCGATGGATAGGCTCTATGCGGGACTCGGCGCTGCGGACGCGGACGATATCGTCATCACGAGCTGTGCGACCGAGAGCAATAACTGGGTTTTAAAAGGAATTTACTACGATAAAATTCTAACCGGCGAGAAGGATAATATCGTCATAAGCTCCGTCGAGCACCCCGCAATCAGCGCGACCTGTGCTTTTCTAGAAAAAATTTGCGGCGTAAAGATTACTCGCTTGGGCGTCGATAAAGATGGACTAATCGATCTTGACGAGCTTAGCGAAAAGATCGACGACAAAACCGCGCTTGTTAGCGTGATGTGGGCAAATAACGAAACCGGCACTATCTTCCCCGTAAAAAAAATCGCACAAATCGCACACGAGCATGGCGCACTATATCATGCCGACGCGGTGCAAGCGATAGGTAAGATAAAGGTGAACGTGCGCGATGCGGATGTGGATTTTTTGAGCCTTTCCGGGCATAAATTTCACGCTCCAAAGGGCGTCGGCGCACTCTACATAAAAGATAGTAAGCCGCTTACGAGCCTACTTCACGGCGGCGAGCAGATGGGCGGGCGCCGCAGCGGCACGCTAAACGTAGCGGGCATCGTGGGGCTCGGCAAAGCCTTGGAGCTAGCGAATAAATTTATGGATTTTGAGCGCACTCAGGTAAGCAGACTGCGCGATAAGCTGGAGGATGCGCTTTTGCAAATTTCAAGCGTAAGCGTCGTGGGCGATCGCAGCATTCGCGTGCCAAATACCATCCTCGCCTCGATCCAAGGCGTCGAGGGGGAGGCGATGCTGTGGGATCTGAATAAAGCGGGCATAGCCGCTTCTACCGGCTCTGCGTGTGCGAGCGAGGCGCTTGAGAATAACCCGATAATGGAAGCGATCGGCGCGGATAAAGAGCTAGCGCATACGGCGCTAAGGCTTTCGCTGTCGCGCTTTACGACGGAGGCGGAGATCGATTACGCGATCGAACATATAGGCAAAGCTATCGCTCGTCTGCGCGGGATTTCAAGCACATTTGCTTATGCGCCGCAAGGTTATGAGAAAAATAAAGGATAAAAAATGGCAAAAAATAGTTTGATAAACGGCTCTATCTGGGAGCAATACTCGCAAAAAGTGCAGGACCGCATGAATAATCCTCGCTATATGGGCGAGATCACCGAGGAGGAGGCGAAGGCTAGAGGTGGTAAGCTAGTGGTCGCAGACTTCGGCGCCGAGAGCTGCGGCGATGCGGTGCGGTTATATTGGCTAATAGATCCTAAAACCGATAGAATTTTAGACGCTAAATTTAAAAGCTTCGGCTGCGGCACGGCGATTGCGAGTTCGGACACGATGGCTGAGCTTTGTATCGGCAAGACCGTCGATCAAGCGGTAAAGATTACAAATTTAGACGTAGAGCACGCGATGCGCGATAATCCCGATGAGCCTGCCGTGCCACCGCAAAAGATGCACTGCTCGGTCATGGCATATGATGTCATCAAGCAGGCTGCAGCGAATTATAAGGGCGTCGATCCCGCGCATTTTGAGGATGAGATCATCGTGTGCGACTGTGCGCGCGTAAGCCTCGGCACGATCAAAGAAGTTATCCGCCTAAACGACCTTCACACGGTCGAGGAGATCACGCAATACACCAAAGCAGGTGCGTTTTGCAAATCCTGCGTGCGCCCGGGCGGACACGAGGAGAAGGATTATTATCTGGTTGATATTTTAAAGCAAACCAGAGAGGAGATGGAGCGAGAGAGGCTTCAAGCTCAAGCCAACGTGAGTGCCGCTACTAGCGCGAAAGCGGGAGCTGAGATGAGCTTTGAGCAGCTAAATTTGATCGGTAAATTTAAAGCGGTTGAAGGGGTGCTTGATGAGGATATCCGTCCGATGCTTCAGATGGACGGCGGCAATCTCGACGTCATCGACATCAGGCCCGCAGACGATGGCAAAACCGATATCTACATCCGCTACTTAGGCGCTTGTAGCGGCTGCGCCAGCGGTGCGAGCGGTACGCTGTATGCGATAGAAAACGTCTTGCAAGAAAACCTTAGCCCAAACATCCGCGTAATGCCGATCTAGGCTTATCGGTCGCTACGTTTCATCTTGGCTTGGTCTTTACGAAATTTTAAGAGCTTGGCTTCTGTATAATTGATGCAGTGCTAAATTTCGCCCCTTAGTTAAATTCGCAATTAGACGTTAAATCTGCGTAGAATTTCGCCGTTTGCTTTTAAGAATATCGCAAATTTCGCTAAGGTTTTCTAGCGTGAAATTCATCTGTAAAATCTTGTTTATAAATTTAATTAAAAGCTTTTTATTTCGCTCGTGTAAGTTTTTTATGAGATTTCGTTTGTAAATTGGGCATAAAATTTTCTTCGCAAATTTCGTCTTTTCATAAATTTCGATGAAAATGCGCCATAAATCGCAGAATTTTAGCTGGATATAATTTCTTTTTATTATAATTGCGCCTTATTTCAACTAAAAGGGGAGCAAATGAAAGTATTTGTTTTGGCGGCTCTGCTACTTGGTTTTCTATCTGCAAATTCTTTGGATCAGATCAAAAAAGATAGGCTCGTTCGCATCGGTGTATATAACGATCAGCCGCCGTTTAGTGCGCTCGTAGACGGCAAATACAGGGGATTTGAGATTGCTCTTGGCGAGAAGCTCGGCAAGGAGATTTTCGGCGATAATCCTGGCAAGGTAAAATTTATCCCGATCACGGCTTCAAGACGCATTAGCGCTTTACAGCGCAATGAAGCGGATATGGTGATTGCGACCTTTACTCCGACGCCCGCGCGAGCGAAAAAAGTAGATTTTTCGGAGCCTTATTTTAAGGTGCAGGTAGGTGTGCTAGCCAAAAAAGGCGAAAATGTCACGAGCTTCGATCAGCTGCGCAAAAAGAGGATTTTCGTCATCAAACACTCTCCTATTCACAATTTCTTACGCAAAGCGGGCTTTAGAAAGAATTTAAACTTTTGCGCCAGCTCGGCTAAATGCTACCGCGCTTTCAAAAGGGCGAAAAATGCCGTGCATGTCGATGATAACCTAATCCTGCACGCATACGCAATCATCGATAATAAAACGCAGGTTGCTTTGGATGGTCTAGGTAAGCAAACTTACAACGCAATCGCCGTGCAGAAGGGCAATAATGCGCTGCTAGAGCTAATCAATACATCTTTAGCGGGACTAAAAAAAGACGGATTTTTGGATAAGACCTTTGATGATACGCTCGGGATTTTTTATCATGGCACGATCGATAAGAAGGAATTCTTGGTTGAATAAAATTTCGTGCAGAATTTAATTCGTGCGTTTGACTTCCGCGCAAAATTCGCTTCATTGTAATGATGGAGCGAGAAAAATACGTTGCGGGCTTAATTTGCTTTTAGAATTCGGTCTTGATTTTGCTTGCCTCTCCTAAAGTGCAAATTTTATCGAAATTGGTGAGGCTATTTAAAACGCACGCACCACTAGCGCGAAATTCCATTTTCAGAAGTAAAATTTTTAAGCGATTAGGTTGCATTTAAAATTTACGCAACTTTTATAGAGTCTGTTTCAATTTTACATCCCGCAAAACTCGCGCTAGCTTGTAAAATTCTATTTTTAAGCTCTAAATACTTGCTTTCCCGTTACAACTTTATGATTTAAATTTCAAAAATTCCTCTAAAAGAAGTTAAACCTCCAAGCGCCATTATCGCCTCGGTATGGAGAATTTAAAATTTATGCTCTGCATCGAAGGCAGATCTTATGCAAAGTAGGCGCCAAATGAGCAGGCGGAGCAAATAATTTCAAATTTAGCGGTATCTGTCTTATCGGCGCCGCGAAGCTGCATATTACAAAGACGCGGCGAATACAAAAAATGGTCGTAAAATTTTACCTCAAGAGCCAATCTTGATTTATTTTACCAGCTCGTAATTATACTCTTTCGTGCCGTCGAGTAGATTTGTGACGTCATATCCTCGCTCGTTTAGGGCTTTGGCTAGCTTGGCGCTGCGGTTGCCGCTGTAGCAGTGCGTGATTATCCTTTTGTCTTTGTTGGCCTCAAGCACGTCCTTATAGTTTTCTAAAGGCTCGCCATCAGGAATATTTATCGCGCCCTTCATATGCCCCGCGTCGTAGTCTTGCTTCTGCCTAGCGTCGATGATCAGCACGTTCGGCTCATTTGCTATTTTTAAAAACCCCTCCGCGTTTATGCTGCCGACCTTATACAGCTCGTAGTCGTACTGCTTCACGCCAGGCGCGTTCATAAGCATATTGAAGCCCTTTTGTTTAAGCAGATCAAGCGCCTTGCCGCTGCGATTACCGGTATTGCA
>NZ_CALIBB010000016.1 GCF_938045595.1 uncultured Campylobacter sp. | reverse complement strand
GAGCGGCGCAAGAGAGCTAAATATCTACGAATCATTGAGATGAAATTTGCCAAAGCGGATCAAAAAAAGCTCTGATTTAACGATATTGAGGAATACTAAAATTATCGTGGATTAAGTCTATGTGAGGTATATTGCGGAAAATTTTAGGAGCGAAATTTGAAAACGAGATATTATCTGTGCTTGGTCTTCATCATAATAATATGCGCTTTGTGCGCGATACTTTCGATTATTGCGGAGTATAAATACCCAAATTCAGCCGAAAAAATTGAAACCGATCCATATGAATGGGTATGCGATCTAGATGGCAATCTTACGGATATACAGCTTAAGGATAGGGCACTAAAGTGCATGCTTAAAAAGACCTATAAATCTATAAATATTTCAGCGGAGGAATTCCGTGATATGGAAAGAAAAATAAAGAAACAATACGGTAAAGTAGAGGATGAATTTTATAATTTTTATAGCGGGTTGGCGGAAAGATGCGGTGGAAATAATCGTCCAGATAAAGCTTGCGAATTTTTCATTGTAGATGACAATATAAATTTAGAATATTTTATGAGTTTGGGAGACAGGGCTTGCAATGGTAAACAAGCCGTAGCAAATTTCAAAGATTTTGTAAATATGTCCATGCTCAAAGGCGAAGTTGTTTACCCCTGGGAAAATAATAATAGTTTAATCTTGTCGGATGGAAATTTAAAATACAAATTATATTTTAGCGGATTAGAAAATGATAAACATGTATTTGATATGTTATTTACGGAAAAAATATTTTTAAATGAAATTAATCCTAAAATATACGACCACAAATATCCTAATGATAAAATTTTTTCTATTCCAACCGACATGCTATTTTTTGATATGTATGTAAGCCTAATAGATAAAAAATACGATAACTTTTGTAATTTATATAACTTTAAAAAGAAAGATATAAAACCGTATAAAGCGTTTTTTGAGTTAGAAGGTAGAAAATATAGTCGGTATGCTTTTTATCTAGGTATTTTTGATGAAAATTATACATATAAATACGATATAAAAGATAATTTGCTGGGTGTGGAGCAAGGATATTATTACGATGAAAAAACCAAAGAGATAAAACGAGAGCAATAAAATAGAATTTATAAAATTTGCCCGTCGTGCACGCTTAAAATTTCTTGCTTAGCGCTATTTTCCCCTTGCGCCGCGAGTGATCATCAAGGACTGCTCGTAGA
>NZ_CALIBB010000015.1 GCF_938045595.1 uncultured Campylobacter sp. | reverse complement strand
GGCAGCTACTATGCCGCTCAAAATGCGCTGCCAATCTTTAAGCGGGCGGTAGGAATTTTGATAGAGGAGGGCTATCTAAAGCCCGCAGCCGACGCAAACGCCACGCAAAAGGTCGAGATCAAGGATGAAGCGGTTGAAATTAAAGATTAAATTTGCTAAATTTCGCGAGGTTTTTTAAAATTTTGCGGCTTGCGACGACGAAAATTCGCGAAATTTGGCGCGGCTTTTTTAAATTTTACGGCGCGGAATTTTGGCGGCATAGAATTTCGTGGCGCAAATTTTAACGGCACGAAGATGGAATTCTATCGCGACGCGGAATTCTACGTGGCGTAAAATTCCGCGTCAAGGCAAAATTTTAAATTTGCCGTCGCGCAAGCAGCGCAAGTAAAACAGCGAGTGAGCTTAGCTGTTTAAATTTAAAGACGCGGCGCTATTAAATTCGCGTCGTATGCCCGTGCAGCTGCGGAATTAACGATGAAATTTAACGCAAAGAAAAGAGGAAAATATGAAAGCAAATGAGGGAAAAATGAAAATAGCGATAATCGGGCTTGGCTACGTGGGGCTTCCTTTGGCGGCGGCGTTTGCGGCGAAACACGAGGTCGTGGGCTTTGACGTAGCTCAGGACCGCATAGACGAGCTGCGCGGCGGGCACGATCGCACGCTGGAGCTTAGCGACGAGGAGCTTGCCGCGGCGATTCAAAACGGGCTTAAATTTAGCGCAAATCTAGATGATATGAGGCAGAGCAATTTTTATATCGTGTGCGTGCCGACGCCCGTAGATAGGCTAAATCGCCCCGATCTTACGCCGCTAATCAAGGCCAGCGAAAGCGTCGGAGCCGTGCTTAAAAAGGGCGACATCGTCGTGTATGAAAGCACCGTCTATCCGGGCGCTACGGAGGAGGACTGCGTACCGGTTTTAGAGCGCGTAAGCGGGCTAAAATTTAACCGCGATTTTTTCTGCGGATATTCGCCCGAGCGGATCAATCCGGGCGATAAAATTCACACCGTCACTAAGATCAAAAAGATCGTCTCGGCAAGCACTGAGGAGGCTTTAGACGTCGTAGATAGCGTCTATCTTAGTATACTTCAAAACGGCACCTTTCGCGCTAGCAGCATCAAGGTCGCCGAGGCCGCAAAGGTGATCGAAAACACCCAGCGCGACATCAATATCGGCTTTATAAACGAGCTTGCGATCCTGTTTGGCAAGCTTGGTATCAACACCAACGACGTCATCGACGCGGCGGCTACGAAGTGGAATTTCTTAAGCTTCCGTCCGGGCCTCGTGGGCGGACACTGCATCGGCATTGATCCGTATTATCTGGCGCAGAAGGCGACCGAGGTGGGCTATCACCCCGAAATCATCCTCTCAAGCCGCCGTATCAACGATAATATGGGAAGCTACGTCGCTACGGAGGTCGTTAAGATGATGATAAAATACGACGAAAAAGTAAAGGGCGCAAAGGTCTTGATCTTGGGACTTACGTTTAAAGAAAACTGCCCCGACACCCGCAATACGCGCGTCGTGGATATGATAAACGAGCTTAAAAATTTCGGCTGCGAAGTAAGCGTCTATGATCCTTGGGCGAGCGCCGCCGACGCCAAGAGATACTACGACATCGATCTGCTGCAAAAGCCCGATTTGCGCAAATTTGACTGTGTCGTAATCGCCGTGGCGCATAAGCAATTTTTCGAGCTTGATTACAGGGGCTCGCTGGTTTACGACGTGAAAAACGTCTATAAAGGCGCACAAGGAAAGCTGTGAAATTTAGCTCGGGGTTTAAATTTAGACCTTATCGGTGCGGTTTATTTTCTATGTTTTGAAGCTCAAACATAATGTAAGCCGCAAAAATAGATAAAATTTTGTATAAGTGAAAGTTAACCCTTATAGTTATATAATCGCGGCACTTTCGGGGAAATAAAACGAGTTGTCGCTTTAGGTTTTGCTTAAAAGCTAAAGCTATTTACAGGCTAGTGTTTTAAGGCTGAAGGATCAAATTTGAAGACCTTTTTGAAGACCTTGCTTAAAATCATAAAAAACATCTTTAAAGGTATATTTTATATAGTTGTTTTTATAGGTCTTTTTGCCTTGGCGCTCAAAGTTCAGACCGGCAGATTTAAATCAACCTCCTCTCACTATACCGTCACTGCAAATACCAAAGTAGATCCTAACTCCGAGCTAGCCAAATACGTAACGCAAAAGGAGATAAACGCAGTTGGCTATAGATATTGGGATATAGACGAAGAGGAGGTCAGAGATAATCCCACGATGGAACTTTTGCGCAGGAGTTTAAAATCAAAAGATACGGATAAAATTTTAAAATTTATGCAGGATAATAATATAAGCGTAGATACCCCTCTTCATTTCGGCGTTACCCCTTTGATGTACGCTAGCTTTTACGATGACGAAAAAACCGCAAAAAAGCTGATAGAGATGGGCGCCGATCCTCATAAGAAAGATAATTACGAGCTATCCCCTATGGCATACGCTATGGAAAATAACGCCACTAAGTCGGTTAGGCTTTTGCTGGATAGCGGAGTTAAGTTTGACGAAGTAGAGATCGTGCAGGAAACCTACGGCATTATGGACGTCGAAAACTGGATAGATTCTATAAGCTTTGACGAAAACGCTACGCCGATCATACATTACCGTACCAAAGAGGTTCTTTTTAGCGGCGGAGGCGAACCATATTATTTTATCACCCACCTAGTTAGAAACAATATGTACGATATAATGGAAATGGTGCTAGAGAGCGGTTATAGACCGTATACCTACTCCACTTTCAATATGGGAGAGGTCTCCGTTTCAAATAAACTAGAGGAGATATCCGGCTATAAAAATATAAAAAATACTAACAAGGAGTATGGGGTAGAGGAGTTTAGACTTTATATGTCGGTATATGGAGGGCTACTGGACGTACCCGAGCCCGGCGCTATGATAGATCTACTTTTGCAATACGATATCGGCGGAATCCCAAACAATGAATTTTTAAAAAGAATGTATGATGATAAGTGCTATGAAGCATATAGGTATGATATAGCCGTAGGATACTATAAAATGGGAAGTATGTTTGACTCGGCATTTTTACAAAAACATTGTTCCGACAAGAATGCTACCTTTAAAAATATTAAAGAGTATATACTATTTGCGGTAGGGCAAAAAAAAATTGATAAAATAGAATTTGCAGCAAATAGAAAGCATATAAAAAACCCCAACTTTCATATATCTAAAGAGGAAGTCGAGAGGCTAACTAACGACTATAAAGAATATAAAAGAAATTTATTTAGTAAGGAAGCGGAAAATCAAAAGCAGTAATCGGCTACGCAACCCGCTGCGAAATAATTAAATTTAAAGCTCTTTCTGATTACTAAAAGATAAAATTTCGCCGATTTTATCGGCATTGTATTAGGCTCGCAAACTCTGCAAAAAGTTTAAAAGGCTCGAATAGAAAAGTTAAATTTAATTCCTAAATTTACAGCGCCTGCGCGAGTATAAATTTTGCAAAATCCTCGCGAGAGTTCGGGCATTTGCACACTTCGTAGTATTCATAACCCAGCTCGCGCGCACTAGCCCTATAAAAAATATCCAGCTCAAAATCGGTCTCGGAGTTATCCACGCAAAACGCGATCGGAAATATGAGTGCTTTTTTGCTCTGCAGATCCTGCAAAACGTCCGCTACGTTGGGCTCTAGCCACTTCACGGGACCCAGGCGCGATTGATACGCCAAAATAATCTCTTTAAATTTAATCCCGCGCGCAGCCAGCAGATCTTTTAAAATTTCCACGTGCGCTTCTACTTGCGCCTCGTAGGGATCGCCCGCGGTGATCATTTTTACCGGCAGCGAATGCGCAGAAAATATGAGCGAAATTTGCGGAATTTCATCTGCGCTAAATTCCGCGACGCAGCTTGCGATTAAATTTAGCAAAATTTCGTTGTAAGCGGCGCTGTCGTAGAAAATATCAACTATCTTATAATTTTTTATCCCGAGCCGTTTAAGTGCGGCTTTGGCAGAACACAGGCTCGATTGCACCGTCGTTTTTGAGAAGTGCGGATACAAAGGCATCAAAATTATCTCATCAAAATCTACATATTTTTTAAGTACGTCCTCCGCAAATGGCGGCGTGTAATTCATCGCATAATCGCAAATTAGCTCGTCTATCGGTTTTTCATCCTGCGGCGCCTCATTTTGCAGCGCCTCGCTCTGCGTCGGGATGCTCTGCGGCGGCTTACTCTGCAATGAAATATCTTGCGGCGGCTCATTCGCGGCGCCCGCATCCGCTGCGCCTTCAAATTTTAACCCCGCGCCGAATTTTGCTCGCGCGAGTAAATTTACCCGCTCGCAAAGCGCTTCGGTGATGGAGCATATCGGCGAGCGCCCGCCCAATTTTTCGTAGTTGCTGCGTGCCGATGCGGTTCTGCTTTTTACGATGAGCGCGGCTAAAACGCTGCGCCAAAAATCACTCTTAACGCCCAAAATAAAGGGGTCGTTAAACATATTTTTTAAAAAAACTTCAACCTCGCTCAGATTGTTCGGACCGCCCATGTTGAGCAAAATTAGGGCTTTTTTCATGAGATGATTTCTCTGATTTTTATCGCATCCTCGACGCTTGCAAGACCTGCGTTAGTACTGCTGTCGCACATCGCGCAAAATGCTTCGTGTTCGCGGCGCAGCGAAAAGTCATCGCGATCGACGCGCAGATTTACGCGCCCGTCAGGCGTAATTTTAAAAAGAGTTATTGAGATTAGATCGCCGAAATATACGCCGCTGTCGGTGCAAATCTCGATACCGTGGCGTCTGATCGGATAGAGATTGGACTGCATTAGCGTGCAATAGCAGCCGCTTTTTGTGTGAAGCGTCGCGCATGCGGCTAGAGTGCGCTCTTTAGAGATATTTTTGCTAAGTTCTATGCAAGCGATCTCGCTGTGAGAAAGCAGCCGCACAAGATCGATATCTCTAAAAAGGGCATTGGCGACGATATCTGCTCTATCATCGTTTGCAAAACCGCTTACGAAGCTCATCGAAAAAATTTTATCCCCCTTGGCAAGCTCGCGTAGCAAGGATACGATTACTGGATTGTAGCGGTCGGAGTAGCCTACGGCTAGGCGCGTGCCGTTAGTGGTGACTGCGTAGTTTATCTCTCTAGCTTCGGCTAGGCTTTGTGCAAGTGGAGATTCTACAAAGATATTTTTGGTAAACGGCAGGCATTTTAAAATCAGCTCTTTATGCGATGGCGGGGGAGCTGTGATGACTACGGCGTCGGGCTTGGCGACGTTAAAAAGATCGGTTAGATTATCAAAGATCGGATAGCGCGGGCCGAAATTTTCACTGCTGCCCTTATGATAAAGCGCTACAAGCTCGAAATAATCGCTCCTTCTTAGCTCACTGAAGTGCTTTTGACCAAGCTCGCCCATGCCTATGATCGCTATCTTTTTTTTCATCGCCATGCCCTAAATTTAATCTTTCGCGCCATTATAACTAAGAATGGTTAAAATTTATAATTTTTAAAATCTAATTTAGCTAAAATGCGCCTTTAAAATTTAACTTGAAATAGGACAAATCATGGATATTAGAAGCGAATATTTAAATTTCTTTGCAAGCAAGGGCCATCAGATCATCCCCAGCGCGCCGTTGGTGCCAGATGATGATAGCTTGCTTTTTACAAATGCGGGCATGGTGCCGTTTAAAAGCATATTTACAGGAGCCGTACCGCGTCCGACGCCGCCTATCCGCACGAGCTGTCAGACCTGCATCCGCGCCGGCGGCAAACACAACGACCTAGACAACGTCGGCTACACCGCGCGCCATCATACGTTTTTTGAGATGCTTGGAAATTTCAGCTTCGGCGAGTATTTCAAAGAGCAGGCGATCGCCTATGCGTGGGAGTTTATCACTGAAATTTTAAAGCTTCCAAAAGACAAACTCTACGTCACCGTGCATGAAAAGGACGACGAAGCTTACGAGTTCTGGGCGCGCCACATAGCGCAGGAGCGTATCTACCGCTTCGGCGATCATGATAATTTTTGGGCGATGGGCGATACCGGGCCGTGCGGGCCGTGCAGCGAAATTTTTTATGATCAGGGTGAGGAACATTTTCACTCGCCCGAGGATTATATGGGCGGCGACGGCGACCGCTTTTTAGAGATTTGGAATTTAGTTTTCATGCAGTACGAGCGCAGCAAAGACGGCAAGCTTAGCCCGCTTCCAAAGCCTAGCATCGACACGGGCATGGGCCTTGAGCGCGTCACGGCGATTAAAGAAGGCAAGTTTAGCAACTACGACAGCTCGCTTTTTATGCCGCTAATTGATGAGGTTGCAAAGCTTTGCGGCAAACCTTACGTTTATGAAAGCGGCGCGAGCTACCGCGTCATCGCCGATCATATCCGCTCGGTTACGTTTTTGCTAGCGCAGGGAACAAATTTTAACCGCGAGGGTAGGGGATATGTTTTGCGTAGAATTCTGCGCCGTGCCGTTCGCCACGGCTATCTGCTCGGCATCAAAGAGCCATTTATGTATCGCCTCGTAGATAAAGTATGCGAGCTGATGGGCGGGCACTACGCCTATCTAAACGAGAAAAAGCAGGTCGTAAAGGAGCAGATCAAGCTCGAAGAGGAGCGGTTTTTCGCCACTTTGGCAAACGGCATCGAGCTTTTTAACGAGGAGCTTGCGCGCACTAAAGAAATTTTTAGCGGCGAGGTCGCGTTTAAACTATACGATACCTACGGCTTTCCACTCGATCTGACCGCTGATATGCTGCGCGAGAAAAATTTGCGCGTGGATGAGGCTAAATTTGACGCGCTTATGAGCGAGCAAAGGCAGATAGCTAAAGCCGCATGGAAGGGCAGTGGCGATAAAAACGTCCGTGGCGATTTCAAGGCGCTGCTAGAGAAATTTGGTGAGAATAAATTTAGCGGTTACGAAGAGCTTAGCCGCACGAGCAAGGTTTTAGCACTGCTTAACGAGGATTTTGCGGAAGTGGATGAGCTCAAAGCCGGTGATATCGGCTGGGCGATGTTTGATGTCACTCCGTTTTATGCACAAAGTGGCGGTCAGACGGGCGATAGCGGCGAAGTGGAGTCCATAGCCGATGTGTTTGATACGCAGAAATTTTATGGGCTAAATTTATCCCACTTGCGCCTTAATCGTAACCTGAAAATCGGCGATATAGTCGGGCTTAAGGTTTCTGAGGAGCGTGAGCAGATTGCACGTCATCACAGCGCGACGCACCTTTTGCACGCGGCGCTTCGTGCGGTGCTAGGGGCTCATATCGCTCAAGCAGGAAGCTTGGTTGAAGCGGACCGCTTAAGATTTGACTTCTCGCATCCTAAGGCACTTAGCGACGAGGAGCTAGCTAAAATCGAGGAATTTGTAAATAACGCCGTTTGCAAGGGCTGTGCGGCAAAAACTGAGATTATGGATATAGATGACGCTAAAAACAGCGGTGCAATCGCGCTTTTTGGCGAAAAATACGGCTCAAAAGTGCGCGTTGTGAGCTTCGGAGAGATTAGTAAGGAGCTTTGCGGCGGAATTCACGTGCGTAATTTAAGCGAGATAGGACCGTTTTTTATAGTCAAAGAAAGTGGCGTAAGTG
>NZ_CALIBB010000014.1 GCF_938045595.1 uncultured Campylobacter sp. | reverse complement strand
GTTTATCAAACAGCGCGAGATCACGCTTGCGTTTTTGGCGAGCAAGCGGGCGGCTAAATTTATCCAAAACAAGGCGATTTCCAAGATCCGCGATAGCTTCCGCGTAAGCAAAGCCGAAAAAGATGCGCTTTTGAAATATAAAATTTAGCCGCGGCGGCAAGCGGTGGAAGCGAAATAAGCTAAAATTAGGCGCTGCTTCGAAACCGCAAGTTTTAAAACGTAAAATTAATCCTAAGGAGAGAAAATGTTTAGCAAAGAGTTTTTGGAAATTTTAAATTACGAATGTGCCGTGGGCATCGCTACTTGCGCGCACGGCGAGGCTCATATCAGTAACACGTGGAATAAATATCTCGTTATCAAAGAAAACCGCATTCTGATACCTGCTGCGGGCATGAAAAAGACGCAAAGCAATGTGCAGATTAATCCAGACGTCGAGCTTAGCGTCGCAACGAAGGAGCTAGCAGGCAGGTTCGGAGCGGGGCGCGGCTTTGTAGTGAAGGGCACAGCGCGTTTTATTGATAGTGGCGCGGAGTTTGAAGAAACGAAGGCGAAATTTCCGTTTGCTACGAGGCTACTTGAAATCACGGCTAGTAGCGTAAAACAGGTGCTGTAAGCCAAGCGGCGCAGTTTGGGTGGAATTTACGGATGAAATTCCCGATGAAATTCCGCCGCGAGCTTTACGATGGAATTTTGCCGTGAAATTTTATCGATGGAATTTTAAAATTAGTAAAATTTTATTGACGAAATTTTGCTTCGCCGTAAAATTTTAAAGCGGGCGAAATTTTAAAGTTAATAAAATTTCAAAGCCTGCAAAATTTCGAAGTTTGCAAGATCCGTAAGTCTCGCTCAAATTTTTAGAGCATAAATTTGCGTATTGAAAGGAAAAGTATGAAACGATTAGAGGGCAAAACCGCCGTAATCACTGGCGGAAGCGACGGCATAGGGCTTGGCATCGCAAAGTGTTTCGCCGAAGAGGGCGCAAATTTGATCCTGCTCGGCAGAAGCGAGGAGAAATTAAAAATCGCGCAGGAGGCATTGGGCGGTTACGGCGTGAAAGCTTACGCGATAGAGGCGGATTTGGCGCAAAGCAAAACGATAAAAGGCCTTTGCGAGCGCATTTTAGCGCTACCTCTTAAGATAGATATCCTTATAAATAACGCCGGGTTGGGAAAATTCGTACCGTTTGAGGCGACCGACGAAGCGCTGCTGGATGCCCATCTAAACCTAAACGTCAAAGCGCCCTATCTGCTTACTCAGGGGCTTTTGGGCGCGCTTGCGGCTAGCAAGGGCTGCGTGATAAATATCTCGTCGTATTTTGCGAACCGAATGCTCGTGGGGCGCACCACGACGGCGTATTCGATCACCAAAGGCGCGCTAAATTCTTTCACTAAATCGCTTGCCTTCGAGGTCGGCAAACTCGGCATTCGCGTTAATGCCATAGCGCCAGGAAGCGTGCTGACGCCGCAGTTTGAGCGAAATTTAAGCGCGCTTAGCCCGCAGGGGCGCGAGGCGTTTGAACAGATGGTGCAAAATATCTATCCGCTCGGCAAAATCGGCAGCGCGCAGGACATCGGCGATGCGGCGGTGTTTTTGGCGTCGGATGCGGCGAAATGGGTCAGCGGCGCGATATTTGCGATAGACGGCGGGCTTACGACGAATTAGCCGCGATTGGGCGGAATTTTGGGCGCGGGTTTTGAAATATAAAATTTTACAGAAGCGAATTCCGCCTCGAGAAATTTTACTCGTAGAATTCGCAGCGGCAAATTTGCAACGAAATTTAGCCGTGTAGAATTTTACGGCGACGAATACTGCGCGTGAAATTTCGCAGCGAAGAAAACGCAGAATTCCGCAAGCTGCGCGAATTACAACGCAAATTTTAAAATTTTCATTGTAAAATTTTGCAGCGTGCGGTTTAGGCGGAATTTTACGGAGCAAAATTTCAAGTTGCGGCAAAATGGCGCCTGCGGGGCTAAATTTAAAAAGTGAGCTTAAAGCAGGTTTGAAATAATTAGAAATTAAACGAGATTGGAGATGGTTTGAGGGTTTTGTTTCTAGCGATTTTAGCGGTGTTTTTGCTCTCTTGCGCGGCGCTATTTAGCTCGTGCGCGGCTCCGCTGGCGCCCGCTGGCAACGCGCTTAGCGTATACGACATCTATTCCGTAGCGCGCGACCGCCGCAGCGTGAGCGAGGTCGCCAGCGACAAACTCATCCAGACTAAAATCCAAAGCAAAATTCTATTTACCAAAGGCCTTAGCAGCTGGGATTTGGAGGTCGAATGCTTCTACGGCGAGGTCTATCTCATCGGGCTTCTGGATAGCGAAGCGATGCGCGAGCCGTTGCTTACTTTAGCTCGGCAAACCGAAGGCGTGCGGCGCGTGCATACCTATCTGCGCGTCAAAAAGCCCGAATATCCGTGCAATTCGTTTGAAATTTTTACAAATTTAAAGAAAAATCTCTTTTCCGACACCGACGTTTCGGGCACTGCGGTGCGCGTGGCGATCGTGGGCTGCGACGTGGTATTTAGCGGCGTAGTAACGGACATCGAGCACGAAAAGCATGCGATCTGGTACGCGACGCACGCGCCCGGGGTGCAGGACGTGTATTCGTTCCTGCGCGTGGTGAAGGAGTAGGGGCTTTGCGGTTAAATTTGATCGCTTCGGCAGGGCAAATTTAACCGCTTGCGGCGGGCTAAATTTGAGGATATGCCAGATTTATTTCAGCTCGTTTGCGGGGCAATCAGCGTGTATGAAATTAAAATTTTATCGGCGCGCAAGATAGCTGGGAATTTTAAAATTTGGCTCACGAGCGCGAGCATTAAGTAAATTTAAAGCCGCCTCAGACGATAATTTCGCAGATGAAATTTACGCCGCGAGCGCTCGCCGAAAAGTAGCGCTCGGTGCCGATAGAAAGCGCGCCCTGTTTAAATAGCGACCAAATCAGAGGCGACGCAAGCGAGCAAAATTTAAAGGGCTGCGTTTTTAAAAGCGCTAAATTAAAAGTGAGCCGCCGAGCTAAATTTAAACGTAACGCGCGCATTGCGAGCTAAAATGAGCTAAATTTAAAATCGCGTTGCCGTTATCGGCGAAATTTCAGCGACATGACGCGAGCGCTCGTGCTAAAACATACGATCAAAATGCCCAAGAGGGCGCAAAATTCAGTAAATTTAAGGAGAGAAAATGAGCCAAAGCCAAAAATGTACGCACCAAACCGCGTGCGAGCTGCCTAACGTGAGGCTGATCAAGCACCCGCTGATCGAGCATAAGCTCACGATCTTGCGCGATCGGGGGACCGATCCGTTTCAGTTCCGCATGCTCGTCGATGAGATCAGCTACCTGATGATGTTTGAGGCGACGCGCGATCTGGCGCTGCGCGAGGTGAGCGTGCATACGCCCGTGGCGCAAACCAGCGCGTATAAGCTCGCCACAAAGATCATGATCTGCCCGATTTTGCGCGCCGCGCTGGGGATGCTAGATAGCGTATTTAAGCTTATGCCCGATGCCAGCGTAGGATTTTTAGGCTTTCAGCGCGACGAAAAGACCGCACAGGCGGAGTTTTTTTACGCCAAACTGCCCGCAGACGCCGCAGAGCGCACCGCAATCATCATCGATCCGATGTTTGCGACCGGCGGCACGGCGATCGATGCGGTGAAATTTCTGCTGAAAAACGGCGTCAAAAAGATCAAATTTATCTCCATCATCGCAGCGCCCGAGGGGCTTCATAGATTTAGCGAGATCTACCCGCAGGTCGAGGTTTTTACCGCGGCGATCGACGAGAAATTAAACGAGCAAAAATATATCGTGCCGGGCCTCGGAGACGCGGGAGATAGGGTGTTTAATACGCTGTGAGTTTACGCGGCGAAGGGCTTTGCGCTGCGTTAAATTTGCGCGGACAGCATTTTATGCGGCGATAAATTGATCGGCAGCAAACTTTACCGGCAATGGAATTTTACGCGATGCGAAATCTATTTAACAAATATGCGAGTTGTCGCCGCTCCAATAAATTCGGTAGGGCGCGTATTTTTTACAGCACGCGCAATACGTAGTGAAATTTTAAATTTCGCAGCGCTGTAAATTTGATGTGCTTTAAAATTTTAACTCGTCGTGGAATTTCCGGTATTTTTGGAATTTATCAAATAAAATTTTAGCTCCGCGATGTATAAAACACGTAAATTTCAAAGTAAGAAAAAAAGCAAAATAGGGCGGTGAAATTTTATTATCTCAGAATTTTGTCGTAGAATTCTACCCGCGTAAGATTTTGCGGGGAATTCGCCGCGTTAAAACCATGCAACAGAGCGGGAGCAAAATTTTAAAATTTAATCCTGCGAGTTGCAGTGTGAAATTTTACAGCTGCCCGCACTGCAATATCACCATTTTCAAACTGCCTCCGACCTTGCTATCGCACCGCGCGCGGTTTGAAAAAAAGTCCGAGTAATCGCGTCTTTTAGACGTAGCGTCAAACCTCGTTACCGCCCATGAAATTTATCGAGCCGCAAAATAGCAAGTTTAAAGCCGCCGTATTTTGCGATCAAGAGCGATTTTGCGCTGAGCCGTGGAAATTTTGCGCCGCTATGCCGCTTTAGGCGCGATTCCGCCCTACCGCCGCCCAGTGCGAGCGTGACGAGCGCGAAATCTTGCAACCCGCAGTGAGCTTCGGTAAAATTTCAAGTAAGGGCAAAATTTCGCCGCTATAAATTAAAATCGTCCTTAGGCTCGGGAGAAATTCTAAAATAGCGGATGGGGGTAAAATTTTATCGCTAGTCCGTATGTCGGGCTAGAATTTAGGCAAAATGTCGATAAATTTTGGCTCGCAAAAGAGCCTACCGCTTCGCAATTCTAACTACGCAAAATCACGCTCATATTAGCGTCGTAGCGCCCGCACTGCAAAATTTTACAAAAATCGTGCGGCGAAATTCTTATTTCAGCAATCCGACAAAGAAGCAGGGCGGCGCGTCGAGAGTATGCGAGGAGTAAAATTCTTACCCCAAACGATCCACGCCGCGCTAAAATAAAATTTAAAATTTAGCGAGCAAAATTTTGCCTTACTTCACTAGTCCCGCTTCCCTTAAAAAGCAACTCGGCTCGTAATTAATCTTTCTGATCTTATCAAATTTCGCGTAGCTTAGCACCAGCTCGTCGCGCGCTCTGGTGACCGCCACGTAAAATAGCCGCCGTTCCTCCTCCAGGCTGCCGCCCATCGCTATTAGCTTGAGGTTCGGGAAGCGGTTTTGCGCCAGATCGATGAGATAGACGCTGCAAAACTCAAGCCCCTTGCTTGCGTGTACGCTGAGCAGATTTACCCCCTCGCCCTCGCTCATCTCCTTTGCGCCCAGGGTTATGAAGTTATAAAAGCTCTGCGGATCCGCGTATTTGCCGGCGATCTGCTCTAAAATGCCGCATTTATCGTAAATGCGAGCGGTCTCGTCCTTTTTGCGCTCGTCGTCTATCTTGCCGTTTTTTAGCGTCGCGCGCTTTGTCGCGATGAAATCCGCCACAAGCGCGAAAAGGCGCGAGTTTTTGATCTGCGAGATGAGCGTAGCAGACCTCGCAACTGAGCCGCTTTTTTTAAAAATTTTATAAATTTCGTGCAAAAATACGGCGCCGCCCTCGGTGATTTTATTGTGTTTTAGAACCGGGTGCGAGCGAAAAAACTCGTCAAATTCCAAAGCTTCAAAGCGCGATGCCGAGCCGATAATATCGACATCGTCAAAAAGCCCGAGCTGATAGTTTTTCCTCTTTTTTTCAAAAATTTTAACGCTCTCGTCGGGGCGCAAAAGCCCTGCGTGAATGCTTCCGTGCCCAAGCGCGATTAACGCATCGAAAAGCTCCTTGCTTAGCGCGCTGCCGACGCCTCTTGCGTATTCGCACGTGCTCATAAAGGCCATCATATCTTTTGGGTTTATTATCATCGCGAAGATGTCCGTAAAGGCCTTGATCTCGCGGCTTTCAAAAAAGCTCACGCCGCCTTTTCGCTTCGCGCCGATATCGAGCTCCTTAAGCGCGACCTCGACGCCGTCGGCGCTGGAATTATTGCGAAAGATGACGGCGATCTTTTCGCGCGGAGTGCCGCTTTGCGCGATCTGTGCGGCTACGTGGGCGTATTGTGCCGCCGTATCGTCGTAAACATGCAGC
>NZ_CALIBB010000013.1 GCF_938045595.1 uncultured Campylobacter sp. | reverse complement strand
CAAGGAGATAGATTTTAACTGCAAAAAGATAACCTATCCCGATATCAGGCTTGCCTACTGGGCGGGCGGCAACCCGTATCTGCACCACCCCGATACGAATTTGCTCGCGCGCACGTTTGAAAAGCTCGATACCTTCATAGTCCAAGAGTGCTTCTGGACGGCTAGCGCGCGCATGGCCGATATCGTTCTGCCCGCCACTACCGAGCAGGAGCGCGACGACATAACCAAGTCGCATACGAATAAATTTATCATCGCTATGCATAAGATCGCCGAGCCTTACGAGCAGGCGCAAAACGACTATAAAATTTACTGCGAAATTCTAAAGCAGTTCGGCGAGAAGGAATATATGGCGTTTAGCGAGGGCAAGAGCGAGATGGAGTGGATCAAGCAATTTTACGACGCTTCGAAGAAAAAAGCGGACGCATCGAAGATAAAGATGCCGGAATTTGAGGAGTTTTGGAAAAAGGGCTTCGTGAAATTTGAAATTCCAAAGCACGCCTACGAATACGTAGCGATGGAGGAATTTAGAAAAAATCCTATCATAAACCGCCTCGGAACGCCGTCTGGAAAGATCGAGGTCGTCTCAAAAAAGATCGCCAAAGCGGCGCTGGACGACTGCCCTACGCATCCCACATGGATGGAGCCGATGGAGTGGCTAGGGAACGCGCAAAAGACGCAAAAGTATCCGCTAAATTTAATAACCCCGCATCCGAAATACCGCCTGCACGGGCAGCTAAACAACACTTGGCTACGAAGCTTAGAAGAAATCGACGGTCGCGAGCCCGTGTGGATGCACCCAAAAGATGCCGAAGCAAGAGGACTTAAAAACGGTGACGTAGTTAGGGTTTTCAACGATCGCGGCGCCGCGCTTGCAGGGCTCATCGTCACCGAAAACGTAAAGCAAAGCGTCGTGAGGATGCAAGAGGGCGGCTGGTGGGATCCGCTCTTTAGCGCAAGCGGCGATCTGTGCGTGCATGGCAACGCAAACGTGCTGGTGCCCAACGAGCCCAGCTCGAAGCTTGCGTGCGGCAACCAAGCCACCGCGCTGGTGCAGATCGAGAAATTTGATGGCGAACTTCCGCCGCTTGCGGTATTTTCGCAGCCGAAATTCGGCAAAAGGAGCTAGCGATGAGACAAAATTTTAAAATTTACGCGAGTGAGCGAGGTCAAATTTCACCGCCGGGCGCGAGTGAAATTTCATCATTTAGCGCGGAGAAAATTTCATGCGATACGGGTAAAATTTGCGCACCCGAGCGAGGTAAAATTTTATCCAAAGCGCTAGCGGCGTTTTTGCTTGCGGCGGCTTGCCATTTGGGCGCGGCGGATCTTTTCGTCGCGGCTCAAACCCCGCTTCTAAACAAAGCGGGCGGCAAGGAGATCGCCAAGCTGCATGTAGGCGCGAAGCTGCAAGTGCTAAAGGACGGCAAGGACTACGTGCAGGTGCGATACGCGGGCTTCGTGCCCGAGGGAAGCAACGTAAGCTACGCAAGGCTTGGGATTTTGGAGCAGGATTTGCAAGCGCAAAAC
This sequence comes from uncultured Campylobacter sp., assembly GCF_938045595.1. Taxonomy (GTDB): domain Bacteria; phylum Campylobacterota; class Campylobacteria; order Campylobacterales; family Campylobacteraceae; genus Campylobacter_B. The sequence continues at coordinate 3,936 of NZ_CALIBB010000013.1, read as the reverse complement.
GCAAAGAGCCTAAAGACGCTAAAGACCGTGAAGGACGACTACGATAACGAATGGGCGAACGTCACTATCGACGGCTACGTCGCGAAGCTCGCCGTGACGGACGATGCGGCTAAAATTTACGACGCGGGAGAAAATCTATTCAAAGAGCGCTGCGGCAGCTGTCACGCGCTGCACGGATACGACGAATTTAACGTCAATGTTTGGCCTAGCGTGGTCGAGACGATGATACAAAACTCGGGGCTGCAGCCCGACGAATACGAGACGCTCGTGCGATTTTTGCAAAGCAAGGCACCCGTGGAATGAAATTTAAAGCGCTTGCTATTTTTACGCAGCGGGCGGAATTTACTCGCCTAAATCTCGCCCGCTAAGTAAACTTAGAATTTTAATGCTCGAGGCAGAATTTAGCTTTAAAATTTACAAAGTAAAGCTCTGCCCGCGGAATTTAGGCTATGGAATTTTGCGCTAGCGCCCTTTTGCGCGAGTAAGCTCATTCGCCACGGCGTAAATTTCGCCTACGGAATTATGCACGGAGTTCTACTTGATTTCGCGCAGTAAAATTCTACCGCTACGCGATAAAATAACGGAATCTCTCCACAAGATCTACTGTAAAATTTCACGCTCGGTGCGTATTTTGCCTATATCACAAAACGCAGCAGCCGCAAAATTTTACGCGGCAGCTTTCCGCTGTAGATAGAATTTCACCGCGCAAATTTTAGATTTTTAAAGCGAAATTTCAAATAAAATTCGTGCCATAAATCCATCGTATAAATTCTATACCAAAAACCATAACTGCGTGACATCGATATGGATTTTAATCTAAATTTTACTCATAAATTTTGAGATTATTTTATAAGCGCATGGCACACGGCTTGTGGGAATAAAATTTTAAGCAGATTTTGTGCAAAATTTCAAAATGCAGCTCAAGCTCACAAGCGGATAAATTCGCTGTAGCCTTGCGTTTAAAATTCCGTGCTAGTGATAAATTTCGCATCTTTACGACGGTGCAAATTTTAAAATTTTATGCAAGAGATAGAATTATAAGCCCGCGCAATGCATGAATTCTAAAATTCCACATCGCCTATAAAATTCCATGCCTCACACGACACATAAATTTTGAAATTTTAAAATTTCACGCAGCAGATAAAATTTAGGAATTTCCTTTTGCGGTAAAATTTTAAAGCTCTGCCACAAATCCTCTGTCCGCGCGGCGAGTTCCAAATCCGTCTAGAACTTAGATTTTCCTCACCAGCTCGGGGATTATTGCCTCAAAATCGACCCCTTCGTAGTCCTTACGCTCCTCGTCGCTCATCGTCTCCTTGATCGTACTTACGACGAAGTCCGCAGCGATACGAACCGCCGTTTCCAGCGACTTGCCGCGCATTATCGCGCCGAAGGCTACGGCTGCGAAAATATCGCCTGTGCCGTTAAATTTAACCGGCAGCAGCTCGTGAAAATACTCGTTCGTCCTGCCCGTGCGCGCATCGTAGCTGAAAACCCCGCACTGATCGGCGATGTAGCCGATGCCCTTTAAAATAACCTGTCTAGCGCCCAGCTCTCGAAGCTTTGCAAGCAGATCCATGATAAAATCCCTATCCGCCCCCTCTCGGTACGGCACGCCGGTGATCGCGCAGGCCTCGGTGATATTAGGCGTGATGATGTCGGCTTGAGCGCACAGAAGCGCCATCATGCGGGCAAAATCCTCGTTAAAGCCCGGATAAAACACGCCGTTATCGCCCATACAAGGATCGACCAAAATGGTCTTGTCTGCGCCGCCGAAGCTCGCAAATAGCTCGCTCATGATCTCGATCTGCGCCTCTGAGCCCAAAAAGCCCGTATAGATGCCGTCAAACACCACTCCGCGGTCTTTCCAGTGCGCCATGATCGCGCGTATCTGCGAGCTTAGATCGCAAAAAGTATAGCCCGAAAAACCCGTATGCATCGATAAAACCGCCGTAGGGATCACGCTCGTGCTCATCCCCATCGCGCTTAGTATCGGCAAGGCGACGGTCAGCGAAACCTTGCCCACGCAGGATATATCTTGAACGGTAAGAACTTTTTTCATCACAATTCCTAAAATTTTTGGCTCTATTTTACCGCTATTTATATTAAAAAGGCGAATTTAAATAAAATTTACTCTACGAATAGTCTAAATTTATAATATTTTTGGCGTTTTTCCGCTAAATTCTAAGCTAGTTCCGCCGCAAATTCGGCGTATAAATTTAAAAAGGCAAAAAATGATAACCGCAAAGGCTCTTTACGCATCCGCTCGCCTTAGATCGCTGCCGCTTAGCGTCTCTGGCGTGTTGCTCGGCAGCGGGGCGGCATACGGCGCAGGCGTATTTAAAGTGGACATTTTCGCGCTAGCGCTGCTTACCACGCTGCTGTTTCAGGTGCTAAGCGACTACGGCGACGCGGTAAAAGGCACCGACGACGATGGCAGATTAGGGCCGCGTCGCGCGATCCAAACGGGACAGATGAGCGCAGCCGAGATGAAACGCGTCATCGTCGCTACGGCGCTACTTTCGGCATTTTCGAGCCTCGCGCTAAGCGTTTTGGCATTTGGCGAGCGGTTTTATCTCGTGGCTATATTTTTGGCGCTGGGCGGCGCGTCGATATACGCGGCGATCCGCTACACCGTGGGCGCCGGCGCATACGGCTATAAAGGGCTTGGCGACGTTTTCGTGTTTTTGTTTTTTGGACTTTTGAGCGTGCTGGGCTCGTACTTTTTATATGCGCGCTCACTAGATACGGCGCTGCTGCTGCCTGCGTGCGCGTGCGGGATGCTAAGCACCGCCGTGCTAAATCTAAACAACATGCGCGACATCCAGAACGACGCGCTCAAGGGCAAGCGCACGATCCCCGTTCGTATCGGACTGAGCGCAGCCAAGCGCTACCACTACGCGCTGATCGCGGGCGGAGCGGGTCTGATGCTTTGCTATTCGTTTTTGCGCGGCGAGCCTGGCGTAAAACTACTCTACGTAGTTAGCTTTGCGCCGCTTATTAGGCACCTATTTTTCGTTTCGCGGGTGCGAGAGTGTCGCGACTTCGACGGGCAGCTAAAGGTCGTCGCGCTATGCACGTTTGCGATGTCGGCGCTGTTTTTCATCGGGGAAATTCTGAGCTAAATTTAAACGCCGCGCAGATAAAATTTACGTTGGCACCGCAGCAAAGTCCTCTCGCGCAAAAGCGCTTTGTGCGAGTTCTCCTAATCTTGCAATCAACCTACTTGTCGCACAGCAAAGCATCTGCGGCAAGCTCGCTCAATGAAAACGTCCATAACATATCTCTGTCCGCCTGATGGCTACCGCAATAAAATTTAAGGGGGCAAACTCCAGGTCTCCGCGCCGTCTTGTATCGTTAAATTAAGCGAGCAATACCGCTCTTAAGTCCATACAAGCCCCGTCACACTACGCTTTAATTGCCATTTTGACAGCAGGCTACTCGCCTTTTGCGTCAAAATTTTAAAAACTAGAGCATTAATTCTACAAAAGGCCCGCGTGTTTGGCGCGGTGGGCTTTGTGCTTATTGCACGGCGGCAGTTCGCACCGCAAACGTTGCTTTAGCCCTACTTTTGAGCCCTCGCGCCGCTAAAATTTTACTAAATTTTACGCACCGCCTTTTTGAAACGATGCTTGCAAAACCATGTCTTTCTGCACATAGCCCCTTAAAATTCGAAGCAATCTTGCACGTTGTTTAGAACTTCGCGGTCGCAATATCCGCCGTTTTGCTAGCAAAAGTCCAAAACCGCCGCCTCATTCGGCACGCGGCGAGCTCGCAAAATCCAGTATGAGCCTATGCGTGCCGTCGCAGTCGCGATGCGCCAAGCCCTCGCCTAAGAACTCAAATAGCCCCTCAAACTCCGCCCATTCATAGACAAGATCTTTTCAAATGCATCTCGCTGCCGCTATGCCGCGAGCTTTTTGAGTTCCTTTTTTC
>NZ_CALIBB010000012.1 GCF_938045595.1 uncultured Campylobacter sp. | reverse complement strand
TCAAATTTAAATCGTCGCCCTCGAGCGCTACGTAGTTTGCATTGATCATCTCTTGTAAATTTGCAGGCCACTGATTTGCCGTGAAGCTCTTTGGCTCATGCAGGCGGTGACACGCCGAGCAGATCTGCTCGTAGTTCGTCTTTGCCTCCGCATAAAGAGCCTTAGCGTCCTTGGCTACGGCATCCGAGCCGACCTCGTAAACCCCCTCCGCCTCATACCAGATCTCGCCGTAATCGTCCTCGAGCTTTTTGCCCTTTTTAAAATTCGCTTCGGCTTCGTTCGTAAAAATCGCGTAAATTTCAGCTTCTTTCATATTTTTTTGGATTTGAAGCTGATAGTTTTCGCTCACGACGCCTTTAATTTTAATCTTGGCAACGCCGCCATCGCTGGATATTACCTCGATCGGCGTTAAAATTTGAACCTCGCCGATTGCTTTGCCGTCTTGCGAGATCGTAGCGGTTTTAGAGATCACCTCGCCGCCGAAAAGCGAACACGCACAGATAAATGAGATAAAAATTTTCCTCATAAAGTATCCTTTCTAGGTTGTCTTTAACGCGAATTATAAATCAAAGATAAATTTAAATTTGTCGCGATTGCGACGAATTTATCCTTTTTATGTAAAATTTACGTGAAATTTTACGCAAAGAGCTACTATGATAGATAGACTAAATAACGATTACAGCGAGAAATTCGACTTTTTAAGTAAGGAGCGGATTGCTAAATTTAGGCGCGAAAGCTACGCTCACGGCGACGTGATCTACGCGCAGAAGTTTAAATTTATCATTCTGCTGCGCGGCAGGGCGAAGCTAAACTGCTACGAAAACGGCAAGGAATTTATCTTTAGCTTCGTAAAAAGCGGCGCCTACGTCTGCTTGGATAAAAACACGAGCCTTGAAATTTTAAGCGACTGCGAGACGCTGCAGATCAATATCTCGGAGCTTTTCGAGCTGCTTGGAGACGAGTTTGCAAGCTCGATCATAAACGCGCTTATCAAAAATATCTACTCACAGCGGATTTTGATCAAAGAGATCGTCTTTGCAAAAATCCAGACGCGGATTTTAAATTTTTTAAATCGCATCGCAAACGCAGATAAGATCGTGGAGCTTCCCTTTAATATAATGACGCTGGCAAGCCTACTTGGAGCGCCTCGCCAAAACGTCTCCTCGGCGATTACGAAGCTAGTAAATGACAAAAAGATCGTGAAATTAAAGGGCAATAGGATTAAAATTTTATAGTTTGGATCTGCGCCGCGGTCTAAATTTAGACGAAAAGGATTATTTTAAGCGGAACCGCCTCATAAGACAAAGGGCTAAACCCAAAATGGGATTAGCCCTAAATTTAGCTTATTTGCGAAGCTTATGTATGTGCTGCAAAGCTATGGATTAAAAAATAGAGCCTCTGCTTGCAGGTCGCAACGAATCGTCTCCAAAGCGGTTGCCTCCGTTAGTGCCTTGCTGGATAAAAAATACGATCAATACGATCGAACCTATTATCGGGACAAAAATTAACAGATAAAACCAGCCGCTTCTATCGGTATCGTGCAGGCGCCTTACCGCTACGGCGATAGAAGGTAAAAGTATTGCCAATAAAAAGATTGAGTTAATGAAACCGATCATTCTACCGGAACTCGTAACGGCATAGGTGCCTAAAAAGCCATCCAATACTAACGTTACGATTCCTAAAAGTGCCGCAAATAATGCAAACCACCAGTACTCTGAACGTGGTGCACGCCCCTCAAAATTGCAATAATTCTCTTTGAGACAAGTGCGAACAGACTCTATAAAAGTCATCTCAAACTCCTTTTTAAAAATAAGATAAATTATATAACAATGGCACTTAAATTTGTCCTTTATATTGATTAAATTTTAAAATTTACCTTCGCCGCCGCGCTGTCTGGCAAATACATTAAAATTTATCTCGAATGAACTTAATAGCGAGCTGTTTGATAAGCGGAGGAGAGTAGGTTAGGCGGAACAAATTTTGCTTTTTCGCTCGCGTTAAATGACAAAGTAGGGCGGCTGCGACTGGCGCAATTATAATAGCGATTTTATCCGCTTGCCACGCCGTAGCTGCTCAAATTTTAAAATTTACTTCTCTTTGCGGCTTAAAATTTTAGAAATTTTTGCAGCGTCGTAAGTTTTTGCCTGCACTTTTAGAAACTCGCAAAGCCCCTTCTGCTTGCAAAGGCCGCGAGAGAGCAAAAACTCCGCCGTCATCTCGTCATCCAGCACCACAGCTACTTTGATAAGCGTTTCGATCTCCTTTTTATCGATGCTTGCAAAGCTTTGGAATTTTAAAATTTCGTCCAAATAGCATAATCTCCCATCGCGGAATTCTTTAAATTTGGTGCCCGCGGCAAACTCCCTCGCAGCAAGCGGCAGCGCCTCTTTATATCCGAGAATGGAAACGTTATTGTCGCTTAAAAATATTAATTCGCTGCCCGCAACCGAGCCGACCACGTCTTTCGTATCTCGCGCGCCGTTTGCGATCAAAAACTTAAATGCCTCGAAATTATCGTTTGCCGCGGCATCTCGCAGCAGCCCGCTAGCCTTGACGTCCGCGCCGTTTCGCACCAAAAGCTCTAAAAGCCGCATCGCATCGGCTTTATCAAAATGGTAAAGCTTCGCTATCTCGCTGCTAAATTTCGAGCCGAAAAAGATCGCGAGCTTTAGCGGCGAGAAATAACCGCCGTCTCCGCCGTAATTGAGATTTAGTTTAAATTTAAGGATTTTTTCTATCCGCTCGAAGTCGAATTTTGAATTTCGCAGTACCTTCGGATTAAAAATAAAAGCGGTGAAAATTCTATCTTTAAACTCCCCGAAATCCTCGTCGATCCTGCCCCTGTTTTGCGCCGCGAATTCTAAAAGCGCATCCAAGCCCGCATCGATCTGCTCGTCGCTGGCGTTATCGTCATATACGACCTCAAAATTTGGCTGCGGCAAATTTGACGCCACCTGCTGCGTAGTAGAAGTCGCCGCATCCTCTTTAGCGGCACCGAAAGCGCAGCCCGCAAGTAAAAGCCACAAAAAGATAAAATTTTTCATATTGCCCTCGCTTAAATTTTGCGCGATTATATCAAATCTAAGGCTAAATTTAACGGCGTCTTGAAATTTCATAAAAAGCAAACGGCAAATAAATTTAGCCTAAAAAAGCACCTTTTGATTTTAATTTCGCTAGAATTAGCCGTAAATAACCTAAACAAAGGAGCGGCAAATGAAACTACTTTTTACTTTGATCTTGCTTTGTGCGGGGCTTTTTGCAAACACGCTGCAAGAGATCAGAAATAGCGGCGTCATTAGAGTAGGCGTCAGAGACGGCAGACCGCCTTTTAGCGAGATTAGCGGTGGTAAATTTGAAGGCTTTGAGATCGAGCTTGCCAATGCGATCGCAAAGGCGATTTTCGGTGCCAAACAAGGCGAAGTGCAGTTCGTCTCTCTAAGCGCCGCCGATCGCGTCTCGTATCTAGTCAATAATAAAGTCGATATAGTTGCAGCTACCTTCGTAATCGATTCGGCGCGCAAAAATCATGTAGACTTCTCGATGCCGTATTTTTCGACCAATCTCGGCGTACTAACTCGCAAAGCGGACGCCATCAAAGATATATCGCGTTTGCGCGATATGAGGCTCATAACCGAAGAGGGCACGACCGTAGATAATTACCTCAAAAAAGAGAAATTTAGCAACGTAAGCTACTGCAAAAACACAAGCGAATGCTACGCGATGATCCGTGACGGCAAAGCCGACGGATACGTCAATCTAAATATCACGGTGCTAGCCTACGCCGTCGTGGACGATACGCTCGAAGTACCGTTTCAAAACTTCGGTAAGCCCGATTTCATCGGTATTGGCGTGCAAAAAGGAAATAAGGAGCTACTTGATTTCATCAACGCAGAGCTTGTAAAACTAAGCAAAGAGGGCTTTTTCAAAAAGGCTTATCAGGACACTTTCGAGCCTTTTTACCGCGGTACGGCGGATAAAAAATACTTCCTTTTAGATGGAATTTATGACTTGCTATAAAAGCGAGCTAGGAATTAAAATATAAAATTTATCGAAGGCAGTTTGCATAACGAATAAATCTTGGGATTTAAAATTTTTCAAATTCGCTAAATTTTAAATCCCCACTTCGCCCCTAAATTTCAAACCTACATACGCGCGGTAATTAAATTTTAAACCGCTTGCATTTATTTTCTCTAAAATATATAGTGCTATAATTATTTCAAAACTAAAAAGTAGGGGGCTTTTTATGAGATTACTTTTTATTTTAGCCTTATTTTGCGCTAGCATTTTTGCAAATACACTAGATGAAATCAGGCAGGCAGGGGTTATCAGAGTAGGCGTGCGCGAAGGTCGTCCGCCGCTAAGCGAGTCTAATAACGGCAAGTTTGAGGGCTTTGAAATCGAGCTTGCTAGCTCAATCGCCAAAGACATTTTCGGCGATAAAAAGGGCGAAGTGCAGTTCGTAGCCGTCACCGCAGGCGAGAGAATCCCGTTTTTGAAAAATAACAAGGTCGATATGGTTATCGGCACCTTTATGATTACGCAAGAGCGTAAGAAGCAGGTGGATTTCTCACTTCCGTATCTATCGGTAAATTTTGGCATTGTAACGCGTAAAGAGGATCAAGTGAAGGACTTCGCACAGGTTCGTGATATGAGAATTTCAATCGAAAAAAATCCCAACGGCTCGATGACCGAGCGCTATCTACGCAAAGAGAAATTTAGTAATTTAGTTTACTGCAAAAATACCTCCGAGTGCTATGCGATGATGAAGGACGGCAGAGCCGACGGCTACGCCAACGACAACATCATCGTCCTAGCCTATGCCGTCGTGGACGATACGCTCGAAGTGCCGTTTAAAAACCTAGGCGCGGCGGAATTCTTAGGCGTCGGCGTGCAAAAAGGCAATCAAAGCCTGCTTGATTTCATCAATGCCGATCTAATCAAGCTAAGCAAAGAGGGCTTTTTCAAAAAGGCTTATGAGGACACTTTCGAGCCGTTTTATCGCGGCACTGCGGATAAAAAATACTTCCTGCTAGACGGAATTTATAATATGCTTTAGACCTTAGAATTCTAAGGCGCGGAATTTTGAAATTTTAAAATTCCGCTTCGCACACGGCGAGTGGAATTCTGAAATCTGCAAATTTTGAAATTTTGGCAACCAATAAATTCCGTAAAATTTTAAATTTTATCTTACGCTCGGTTTCAAAATATCTATTCTATTCGGAACGAAATTCCACGCTACGATAAAATTTTAAAATTTTATGCACGACGGAATTTTAGAATTTTATCTGCACCAAGAATTTTAAAATCCCGTGCTGCAACACAATTTCGTAACTCATGGCTTTTGCGCTGTGATAAAATATAAAATTTATCGTGCGGTATAGAATTCCGCAGATAAGCGCGATAAATTTAAAAGGATAAAATTCTGCGTGAGGAGAAATCTAGCTCTCAGCAAAAGCGCAGTCGCCGCAGATACTATTAGCTTTCAGCGTTAAATTTTACTCAAACGCCTTGTAGTGCGCCTCATCGGCAAACTCGAGCATCTCGCGATCGCCTCTGCTGTCGCCGTAAGCGATGACGCGATCAAACGCGCTCACGTCATATGCTGCGCGCACGCGAGCGACCTTTTGCGCGCCGTAGCAGTTCTGCCCCTCGATCTCGCCCGTGATGATGCCGCCTTTGCGCCGTATTTTAGTGCCTAAAAGCTCTAAGCCCTGCGCATCGCACCACGGACGCAGCCAGTCTTCGAGCGAGGCGGTGACGATGACGATTTTATCGCCCGCGGCTTTGTAGCTTGCGATCTTGTCCATCGCGCTTTGTTTTAGGATATCTTCGATGTGGGTGGTGGAGTATTTTTTGCAAATTTTATCGAATTTATCGGCGCTCATGCCCGCAAAAAAGTAGCCTAGAAGCTTTCTGCGCGTAAAATTATTGCTCGCAAGGCCTAGCTTATACGCCGCTAAAATGGGCGATAGCACCAAAATCCCGCGAAAAAATTTCTTAAATCCGACTACGTAGGCGACGAACTCAAGCAGTGAATCATCTCGCGTGATCGTGCCGTCAAAGTCGAATAAAACAAGATTCATTGCCTCTCCTAGCAAAATTTCAGAAGCGTAAATTTTAAAATTTGCCTATAAAAAAGGTGTGAAATTTAAAGCTAAATTTCACGCCGAATTTTAAAATTTCATTTTGAAATTCTATTTTTTCGCCATTCGTCTGCGCGTCGTAGGGTCTAAGTATCGCTTACGCACGCGGATATTTACGGGCGTAACCTCCACAAGCTCATCCTCCTCGATCCACTCCAGCGCGCGCTCTAAATTTAATGCTCGCGGCGGCACGAGTTTGATCGCATCGTCGCTACCGCTGGCGCGGACGTTGGTTAAATTTTTACCCTTGATCGGATTAACGTCCAGATCGTTCGGACGGCTGTGCTCGCCGATGATCATGCCTAGATAGACCTTTGCCTGCGGAGCGATAAAAAGCACGCCGCGATCTTGCAGGTTCCACAGACTGTATCCTAGCGCCACTCCGTTTTCCATGCTCACGAGCGCGCCGTTTTGTCGCTTCTCGACCGCGCCGATGAAAGGGCGGAATTCCAAAAAGCTATGGTTCATTACGCCTTCGCCGCGAGTATCGGTCAAAAACTGCGAGCGAAAGCCGATAAGACCGCGCGCCGGGATCTCAAACTCCATACGCGTCTGCCCGTCGCCGGTAGGGTTCATCACCTTCATCTCGGCCTTTTTGCGACCGAGCTTTTCGATGACGGTGCCGGTGCAATCATCGGGCGCGTCGATGACTAAGTGCTCGAAAGGCTCACATTTGATGCCGTCAATCTCTTTGATGATAACTTCCGGGCGCCCGAGGCAAAACTCAAAGCCCTCGCGGCGCATATTCTCGGCCAAAATCGTGATCTGCAGCTCGCCGCGACCGCTTACTTTAAATTTACCCTCGCCCGCGTTTTCATAGCGCATCGCGATGTTGGTTTTCATCTCCGCTTCCAAGCGCTCGTCGATCTTATTTGAGGTTACGAATTTGCCCTCCGTGCCCGCCAGCGGTCCGTCATTTACGCTGAAAATTACGCTAAGGGTGGGCTCTTCGATATGTAGCGCATCAAGCGGAATCGGATTATTGGGATCGACGATACTATCGCCTACGTCAAGCGCGTCAAAGCCAGCGATCGCTACGATGTCGCCCGTGCCTGCCGCGTCGATGTCGGCGCGCTCAAGCCCGTTAAAGCCGATGAGTTTTGAAATTCTGCCGTTGATATGCGTGCCATCGGCTTTGGCTAACATAACGCTTTGATTTTTGTTTATCGTGCCGTTGAAAATCCTAGCGATGCCGATCTTACCGACGTAGTTGTCGTAATCGAGCGTAAAAACCTGCAGCTGCAAAGGATTATCGTCACTACCGCTAGGGGTCGGAACGTGAGAGATAATCGTCTCAAAAAGCGGCTTCATGTCGGTGCTCTCATCGCTTAAATCGTATTTTGCATAGCCGTTTTTAGCCGCGGCATAGATAACTGGAAACTCCAGCTGCTCGTCGTTTGCATCAAGCGCTACGAAAAGATCGAAAATTTCATTTACCACGCGGTCCGGATCGGCTGCGGGCTTATCGATTTTATTTACGACTACGATAGGTCTGAGCCCCAAAGATAGCGCCTTTTTCACGACAAATTTTGTCTGCGGCATGACGCCTTCTTGCGCGTCGACGAGCAAAAGTACGCCGTCTACCATTTTTAACACGCGCTCGACCTCGCCGCCGAAATCGGCGTGGCCCGGAGTATCGATAATGTTAATTTTAACGCCGCCGTAGTGGATAGCGGTGTTTTTGGATAGTATCGTAATACCGCGCTCGCGCTCTATGTCGTTGCTATCCATCACGCGCTCGCCGACTTCTTGGTGATTACCAAAGGTGCCGGATTGTTTTAAAAGCTCGTCTACGATAGTGGTCTTGCCGTGATCAACGTGCGCGATAACCGCGATATTTCTGATATTTTCCAAATTTCTCTCCGTTTGCTATTTTAAAGGCTGACGATTATACTAAAAAAATTCTTAAGATAAAAATTTACGAGTACTCTTTGACTTCGCAGACAAAAAACTCATAAACGCGCTGTTGGATCAGCGCATCCTCGTCATCATCTCCGATCAGACGGCGCAGATGCGAAAAATCGATCTTTTTGATATATTTTTTGTTATTTTTGATATCTCTGTCGATCTCTTTTAGAAGCGAGTCTAAATTTAAGTTTTTATAGGTCTTTGCCTTTAAAATATATTCTTTTACGATGGAGACCAACACGCCGATGCGCTGCTCGTCACCCGGATAAATTTCGCCAGCTATATCTTTGATCGTATCGTAATCCTCGTCGGTCTGCTTCTTTTTGGCAAGTAGCATAGCGGCAAAAATTTTGGCTCTGAACTCAATAGAGCGATGATGAGGGATAAAAACCTCGCGAAATACGGATAAAAGATGATTTTTGAAATTCATTTATAACCTTACTTTAAGAAACATTTCCATATAATCCCATTTGCCCTTTCTTAGACCTGTGCAATGCTTTTTTTAGGCACCGCTTCAGGGTAGGAATACAGCAGAGCACTTAGATCTCGCATGTGCCGCAGCCATCTGGGAAGGGGTTTTATAAATCGATCCTATTAAGTCCGAAATGCTCTTTGAAATCCTCGCAAACACTCTGAAAATCGACGCCTTCAATTTTTGGCTTTGATTTGAAAAACTCTAACATCGAATTATACCCGCTAAGCAGCTCCTTGCTTTTCACGCCGTAGCTAATCGAAATCCCCGCCTCAAAAAATGCCGCTAGCTTATCGCAATACTTAAGCGCCTTGCCGTCGATTGCGCGAAATTTATCTTCATTAAACATCTTTAGGCTACCTTCTGCAAATTTAGGCTCCTTGCCTAGCTCGAAGGTGCGGTTTTCAAACTCGTCTTTTATAAATTTACCGCCCTCTTTGCGGATACCCAAAATATAGCTAAAATCATCTCTCATATGCTCGGGTACGAAAGGTAAAATTTTATCGTCTATTAGCCGCATCTCATATTCGCTGATGATGTCGCTAAGGCCCTTGACGCCGTATTTTACGGGGCTAATGATGTCGCGAGTAAGACTTTCTGGCAGATCGTGAAATAGCGCGCAGAAAAAATTATACGCCGTGCGCGAGCGGCACGCACCCACTTCAAGCGAGAAAAAGTAGCTTAAAATCGCGACTACCAGCATGTGTCCTAGCACCGATGTCTCAGGGATGCGCGGTGTCTGCGCCCAGCGCTTTTGAAAACGAAGTCTGCCGCTAAGATCAACTATGCGGGCAAGTTTCTTATTCATCACGATCTTTCGCACACCGATTAGCTCGTAATAATCCTCGAGCTCCTCCTCGACCTTGGCTTTTAGCTCCTCGATATCGTTTAAAAACTGGCTCGTTTGATATACGATGTTAAATTCCCATCGCGTAGAGAGGTAGCTTGCCGCCTTTAAGATCACGGCTTCTTTCTTATGATCTTTGGAATTTAGATATTTTTTAAATCGCTCAAAAAACGCGCCGTTTTGAATAGGCAAAAGATCGCTTTCTAGGACGCTTAAAACCCATTCATTGATCTTTTTTTTCTTGGTTTTTTGTATCTGATGAAAGACGTCCGGGCGGATGTCGGTTACGACGATGCGCGCTAAAAACTCGAAAATCCCCGCTTCTATCACGTAGTTGATATCCACGTCGCGCTCAAAGCTAGCGATAAAATAAGCGATGATAAATTTATGCGCCTGCTTGTCGAGCTCGACTAAACTCACCATCTTTGGGTAATCGTTCCAGCGGCTAATGCTTGCGGATTTAAAAATTTGTTCGACTAAATTTGAGCTTATCATCGGTAAATTTGATCCGAGTTTATTTCGATTACCGTGTGGACGTTGCCGCGCGGATTAAAATCGCCCCTGATTTTCATAAATTTAGGCTTTAGTTTGCTTTGAAGCGCGCCATAAATTTCATTTATGCTATCCTCGTGGCTGATGTAGCGGTTCATAAAGGAATTTATGTAAATTTTAATCGCTTTTAGCTCCACTACGAGTTTATCGGGGATATATTCCAAATAGATCGTCGCAAAATCCGGATATCCAGAGCGCGGGCAGCGGCAGCAAAACTCGGGCAGGGTGATTTTTATTAGATAATCACGCTCCTGTTTATTGGGCCAAACTTCTAAATTTTCAATGTCAAAATTTTTTATCTCCTCTTCGCCGTATCTCACTATGATCTCCTTAAATTAGATATATCATTCGGCTTTTCGACGCAAAATCCTTGAATATAATCGATACCCATTTTATAAAGCTGCATTTGAAATTCCTCTTTGTCAACGAAACGCATTACGGTTTTAATACCCGATTTAGCGCAGGCTTCGTTGATGCCTATAAATATATTTTTAATCTTTTCATCGTCTAAATTTTTGTTAAATTCTATATCATAAACGATAAAATCGACGTTTAGAAATTTTAAATATTCAAAGCTAGCGTTTGAGCCGCCAAACTGCGACAGCGCGAAGCTAAATCCAAGTTCGCGGAATTTAATCAAAATTTCGTCAAAGCGTTTGATCTCCGAATAGATAAGCTTTTCGTTAAACTCAAACACAATCTTTTTCGGATCGATCAGATTATTATCTATTAGCTTTAAAATTTCATTACGAAACTCGTTATTTCGCAGGGTCTGAGGCATGACCTCGATAAAAATTTTAGCGTCAATATCTTTAAAATAGATGATCCTAGAAATCTGCCTCATCATCGAAATATCGTATTTGATGTCATAATGATTTAGAAGCAAAATATCTAAAATTCTACTTTTTGTGATCTTTTCGCCACTTCTTAGATCAAGCTTCGGGATCAAATTTATATGCGATTTTACGCCGTTTTTATCTGCAACGCGCTGATATTTGAAGCTGAAATTTTCACTATCGATCGCTTCCATAACGTCGGCGGAAAATACGTCTATTAATACCTTCTCGACATCGATCGCCTTCTCGCCGTGTTCTTCGTCGTCTAGGTGATTTATCTTATAAAACAGCGCATTTACGATATTATTTAGATTTCGATCATATGAACTTGGAAGCATTGTAAATTCGCTTTTTATCTCTACATTTTTAATCGTTTGACTTGAAATTTTATGCTCGAACATTCGCAAAATATGACTTAAATTTGTAGCTTTTGATTCTACGCCGAATACAAAGTAGCCGTTTATAAAGCGCCCGATCGGAAGGTCCTTAAAACCCTGCTCCGCCATAAAATTTGAAAGTTCCTTACAATACTCGTATAAAATTTCATCGCCGTTTTTATAGCCATATCGATCGTTTATGTCGATGATATTTTTAATTCGCAAAAGAACGATATTTATTTGACGATTTTTAGCTAGATCATTACTTAAAATTTTCTCGATCTCCTCTCGCACGAATACGTGAGTAACGGGATCGATCAGCGTTTTTTGAAAGCCGAAATAAATTTGATAGATGACATAATAAACATAGCAGATCAAAAGTATCAAAAATAAAATTACATCGTCAAATTTGAACTCACCATTTCGGAATAAAATAATTCCGAAAACAATCAAAACGCAGGTAAACGGCACCGAAATTTTAAGTGCTGTTATGAAGCGGTTTTCGCGCTCTTTGGTCTCACTAAATAGAACAGACATTATATATCCAAGTGTTTAACGTCTTTAGCATGATCTTGAATGTAGTTCCTACGCGGTTCAACCTCGTCGCCCATGAAGAGATTAAAAGTATCGCTCGCACTTTGTGCGTCTGTAATGCTGATTTTTAAAAGCCTTCGATTTTCAGGGCTCATAGTGGTTTCCCAAAGCTGCTCCGGATTCATCTCTCCAAGACCTTTGTAACGCTGAATATAAGCGCCTTTTTTCGAGCTTTTTTCGATTTCGTCTAAAATTTCAATAAAATCTTTGCCAAAGCTTACATCCCGATCTTTGATCTTTGAATAAATTTTAATCGCCTCTTCAAAGATATAATTGCCGAATAAATTTTCATCTATCACGAGCTGTTCTAGGCCGCTCGGTGTCTGGACGTAAATTCTAATCCCTTCATCATTTACGTAGGAATTTAAGATATTAAATCCTTCACTCTCAAGACGCGGTTTTAAAATTTTAAATAGCTCTTCATAACCAAGGCTACGCGCTTCGTCGTTTTCTATCAAAAATCTGATCGCGCTAAGCACGCTGAAGCGCTTTTTGAGCTCATTTAGAAGCGAGCGGTAGTTTGAGACTATTTTTAGATAATCGATCAGATCCTCGTTGCCGATACCTTCAAACTCGCCCATATCAATGCCCGTTTCGATCAAAAACTCGCTAAGCGCCTTTTCGTCTTTTAGATAAATTTCTTTTTTGCCCTTTTTATACCTAAAAAGCGGCGGCTGTGCCAGATAAACATAGCCGTTTTCGACAACAGGGCGCAAAAATCTAAAGAAAAAGGTTAGAAGCAGCGTCTGAATGTGGCTGCCGTCAACGTCCGCATCGGTCATAATGATGATTTTGTGATAGCGGAGCTTTTCTTCGTTAAATTCCTCGCCGATACCGCAACCAAAGGCCGTAATCATATTTTTAATCTCTTCAGATTGTAAAATTCTATCCAGCCGCGCCTTTTCTACGTTTAAAATTTTACCTCTAAGCGGCAGGATCGCTTGAAACACGCGGTCTCTTCCCTGCTTCGCCGAACCGCCCGCACTATCACCCTCGACTAGATAAATTTCGCTGATGCTTGCATCCTTACTTTGACAATCGGCTAACTTTCCCGGAAGGGTGCCGACGGAATTTATATTGTCTTTTTTGCGAGTTAGATCGCGCGCTTTTTTTGCCGCTTCGCGACCGCGCGCGGCCAAAAGAGCCTTATTCATAATGGCGCGCGCTTCGATCGGATTTTCTTCAAAATACTTGCTAAGCACCTCAAACGCCATCTTTTGCACGATCGGCTTAACGTAGCTGGAACCTAATTTTCCCTTAGTCTGTCCCTCAAACTGCGGTTCGGGAACCTTTACGCTAATTACCGCGATAAGTCCCTCGCGAACGTCGTCGCCGGTGATCTTCGTGTCTTTTTCACGCGCAGCCGCATTTGCCGCTACATAATTTGTTATCGCGCGCGTAAGACCCGCTCTAAAACCCGCCTCGTGAGTACCGCCGTCCGGAGTTTTGATATTATTTACGAAGCTTAATAAATTTTCGTTATACGTTTCGTTATACATCAGCGCAAAATCAACCATAACATCATCCGCGCTATCACTAAACGATACGGCTTTGGATATGGCAGGCGCTTTATTCATATCGTTTACGAAGCTTTCCAAGCCACCTTCAAAGTGAAAGTGCTCGTCCCTGCCCGTGCGATTATCTTTAAAATTTATCGTAATTTTTGGA
This sequence comes from uncultured Campylobacter sp., assembly GCF_938045595.1. GTDB lineage: Bacteria > Campylobacterota > Campylobacteria > Campylobacterales > Campylobacteraceae > Campylobacter_B. The sequence goes on along the minus strand of NZ_CALIBB010000012.1, from coordinate 3,579 downwards.
TTTAGATACGCTAGCTCGCGAAATCTTTTTGATAAAATTTCATCATCAAACTCTAAAATTTCAAAAATTTCGCCGTCGGGCCAAAACTCGATCGTAGTGCCCGTGCGATTAGTAGTTTTTATCTTTTCAAGCTCGGTAGTAGGAATTCCTTTGGCAAATTCTTGTCTATAAATATTTCCGTCGCGTTTGATCGTAGCAACTAGCTTTTTTGAGAGTGCATTTACAACGCTAACGCCAACGCCGTGCAGACCGCCGGAAACTTTATAAGTGTCTTTGTCAAATTTACCGCCTGCGTGAAGCACCGTAAGAACCACCGTCGCGGCAGGAATTTTTTCAGTCGGATGTATATCGACGGGAATCCCACGACCGTTATCGCTAACGATACAGCTTCCTTCGCTAGTGATCTCGACATCGATTATGTCACAGTAACCTGCCATCGCCTCGTCGATCGAATTATCTACAACCTCATAAATCATATGATGAAGTCCGCCGATATTGGTGTCTCCGATATACATTCCGGGGCGCTTTCTAACAGCCTCAAGACCTTTTAAAACTTTAATATTACTAGCGCCGTAATTTTGCTTCATAATTTTCCTTTAAATATTATTTATCGGCATGACGACCGTTTTTAAGCCATCCGCGCTAAGCACGAACGCCGTATCGGAGCTGTTAAAATCAAGCTCAAAAATTTCACTCTCAATATTACTTAAAAAATCAAGCAGAAAGCGGTTTTTCACGCCAAAAACTATCTCGCCGTTTATCTCGATCGTCGCTTCAATTTCGGTCTTTGCCTCGGAATTATCCTCGTTGATGCTCTCAAAAATCATTCCGTCCTTTTTAATGGTAACCTTCATCTCCTCGCACATCGCGTTTATCGCTCGCACTCCGCTTACCATCTTATCGCGTGGGATTGAAATTTTATACGCCGTATCGCTTGGGATAACGCGCTCGTAGTTTGGAAATTTACCGTTGATGAGCTTCGTAAAAAATTCAAAATTCTCGCTCACCGCTAGCAGCACGTTTTCGTCGTAGTAAATTTTAATTTTGTCCGAAAATAGCTTTTGAATTTCGCCTATCGCCTTTTTAGGGATTAAAATTTTAGTATCTAGCTCGCCAGCTTTTGATTGAGTAATCAGCTTATAAACGCTAAGTCGCTTCGTATCGGTTCCGACTAAATTTATAAAGCCCTCTTTTACGTCGATTAAGGCTCCGTTTAGCTCATATTTTGGATTGTTGGTGTCGATCGACGGATATATTTTTTTAAGGCTTCTGCCTAAAATTCCAGCATTTACGTCAAAGCTGTTTTTGCCTTCTACCGCAGGAAAGTTTGGAAAATCCCTCGTTTCAAACATAGGAAGCTTGTACTTTGATTTTTTTTGCTTTACAAATAGCGCTCCATTTACGGTTTCTAAAGTAACGTTATCGTCGCTTAGACCTTTTATGACGCTAAGAAGCTTACCGCCGTTTGCCGTGGCTTCGCCTTCCGTTTCTATTGAGACATTTTGAAGATTATAGCTTAGTCCGATTTCGTGATCGGTAGCTTTTATACTAAAAATTCCATCTTTTGCACTCATTAAAAGATGCGAAGTTATCGAGCTTAGATCTTTTTTATCAAGATAGGAGCTAGTATTTGAAACTATCTCTTCTAAAAGTTTTTTAGTGATTAACACTTTCATATTTTTATCCTTTTAAATTTTTATTGTTGTAATAGTTGGTAAGAGGTTTTTGTGAAAAACTTATCCTAAAGCTTGTCTTTAGGTAGTTTATCCAGTGAGTAAGTAGCTTTGTTTTATTCACTTTCATTCACCTTTTTTGCTTTATTTTCATAAAGTCTAAATTTCATTCTTATCCTTTTTGGTTATTTTGTTTTTTAGTTCTTCGATCTTTATTTTTAACATCTCATCGGTTTGAATGAGTTCGTTGATTTTTTTGATATTTTTGCTGATGGCGCTGTGATCTTTTAGATTAAAAAATGCGGCGATTTTTGGCATTGAGTTTTGAGTTAACTGTTTGGTTAGATATATGCAAATTTGGCGCGCTTCGACGACGTTTTTAGCTCGCGTTTTGCTCTTTAGCTCGCTAGGTTTTACGTTCAGTTCTTTTGAAATCACCTCTATGACGTGTTCAAGGCTCACGCTTGAATATTTTTGATGGATCTGATCTTGAAGCGTACTTTTGGTAAATTCCAGCGTGATCTTTGTGCGAAGTATTGAGGAGTAGGCGTTTAGTTTGTTTATTGCGCCTTCGATTTCGCGGATATTATCGCCCATATTTGCGGCGATATATTCTACGACATCGTGTGGAATTCTAACGCGGTTTTCTTCGCTCTTTTTATTGATAATAGCGATTTTAGTTTCTAGATCCGGCGGGGTTATGTTTGCTATTATGCCGCTTTCAAATCGCGTTGTGAGGCGACTTTCAAAGCCTTTTAAGAATTTCGGCGGCAGATCGTTGGTAAGGACGATTTGGCAGTTTTTGTCTTTTAGCTCGTTAAAGGTATAAAAAAGTTCCTCCTGAGCCTTATCGCGCCCGATTAAAAACTGAATATCGTCGATGAGTAAAACGTCGCAGTTGCGGTATTTTTGTTTAAATTTATCGATTGAATTGTTTTTTAGATTAAAGACAAAATCATTGGCAAACTGCTCGCTAGTGACGCAGATGACTGTCTTTCCCTTTTTAATGCAGTAATTTCCGATTGATTGAAGTAGGTGGGTTTTGCCAAGTCCGCTAGGTCCGTAGATAAAGAGCGGATTAAAGCGAATTCCGGGCTCTTTTGCGACGGATACCGAACACTCGAAGGCAAACTTATTCGAATCGCCGATGATAAAATTTTCGAAGTTGTAATTTTCGCTTAAAATGGTGCTTTTAGGCTTTTCAGAGATGATTTTTACCTTTTCTTTCGGCGAAATTTTAGCCTTTGAGGTGATTTTGACGATCACGTCGTTGAGCCCGAACTGTTTTTTGATAAGCTCTTTTATCTTCGTGCCGTATTTTGTCTGCGCGTATTTAGCAATAAACTCGTTAGTTGCGTTGTAGATGAAAAATTCCGGTGTCGAGTTTTTATCGTTAAATTTCAAATTTTTGATGTATCTAGAGTATTCGGTAGGTAAAATTTCCTTCTCCAAATTCGATAAAATTTCTTGTGCTTGCGACGTCGCCATAAAATTCCCTTACAAATTAGATTAAGATTTTAGCTAAATTTCGCTAAATTTGCGGTAAATTTAAGTTTATTCACTTGTGATTAAGCCGTGAATAAGCGTGAAAGAGGGTTATGAAAATTTTAGGAATCGATCCCGGAACTAGAAATTTAGGCTATGCGATTTTGGAAAAAGATGTGAATAAAATCGTTCTTATCGAGGCGGGACTTGTGAAAATGAAGGCCGAAAACGTGCAATTTCAAATGACGCAGATGAGCGAGGCGATCGATCAAATTTTTAGCGCTCATAAGATCGATGAGGTCGTGATAGAATCGATGTTTTATGCCTATAATCCGCAATCTGTTTTAAAGCTCGCTCAATTTCGCGGCGCACTGGCTCTTAAAATTTTACAAATTTTTGGAAATTTTGCCGAATATACGCC
>NZ_CALIBB010000011.1 GCF_938045595.1 uncultured Campylobacter sp. | reverse complement strand
TGTATGGTTTTTGGAATGATCGCGGGCGAAACAATCGGGGCTTAAATTTAGCGCCCGCGAAATTTCGGCGCGAAGCGGTTGTCAACGCGCGCTTTATTAAATTTCGGCGCAAAGTAGCCATACATGCTTTGCGCCGAAATACTCCGCACGCCCTAAACGGCCCATATAAATCGCGGCGTGTCGCTATCTACGATCATATACGAGGCGGCAAAGCACATTGCGGCCGGCAAGGCGGCTTAGCGTGCGAAGCGGTAAAATGTGCGCGGTCTAAAAAGGCTCTGTCTCGCGAGCTGTAGCGCTAGAGAGGGCCGGGCGGCGCGCGCAGTAGCAGCGAACCGTCCGTACCGTCGCCAAACGCCGCGGCGGTAAAATTCAAAGCATAAAATTTCAAATGCTTAAAATTTTAAAATTTCATAACGCTAAATTTTACGACTGCTTCCGAGTCCACGCTGCGTAAGCTCTGTTTTGTGCATATCGCGCACACTAGGTTTAACCGCCGCTTTTATGACGCCGCGGTGCAATCGCGCGATCAGATTTTAAAATTTCATGCGCTTTTTGCGTAAAATTTCATCCTATTAGCAATCAACGGCGCTAAATTTCGCTAAAATTCGTCACATAAAGTAAGCTTGGGAGACGGGCATGATAGCGATCTATTTTAGCGCCACGGGCAACACGAAGCATTGCGCGGGTAATCTCATCGCTCATCTCGGCGGCGTCTGCGTCTCGATCGAGAGCGAGGCCTGCGGCGAGCTTTTAAAGCACCACAACGACGTCATTTTGGCATATCCTATCTATTTTAGCGACCTACCGCGTATCGTGCGCGACTTCCTCTACCGAAACGGCGCGAGCTTTAGCGGCAAAAACGTATTCATCCTCGCTACGATGGAGATTTTCAGCGGCGACGGGGCAGGGTGCGCGGCTAGAGTTTTAAAACAATTCGGCGCCAACATAACGGGCGGCGCTCATATCAAAATGCCCGCGTTCATCCTCGACGTGGCGATTTTCAGCTACTCGCAAGCGAAAAACGAGCGCATAATCAAAGAGGCGGACGCTAAAGTCAGACGCGTTGCGGAGGCGCTTAGCGCAAATCGTCCGCCGCAAGAGGGGCTGGGCGCGCTCTGTCGTATCGCAGGGTTTTTAGGACAACGACTTTGGATGAAAATTTGGGATAAAGGCCCCTTTGCTAAGCGCAAACCGAGCCTTGATCCATCGCGATGCATCGGCTGCGGGGCTTGCGTCAAACCCTGTCCGATGCAAAACATAAAGCTCGCTTGCAAAAAGGCGCAATTCGGCGATGAGTGCACGCTTTGCTACAGGTGCGTAAATATATGCGAGCGCAGAGCCATAACGATCCTAGGCAGGGCGAAAAATTTAGAAAAGTCCATCGCCGCAGACTTATGAGGACGAGCTCATGCCTCACAAGTTCGCAATCAAATGCGTAAAAACGGGCGAGGAAATTTTACTTTTTGATAGCACTGCGCACGGCTAAAGCGCGACGTTTCGCGACAGGCTCGATGCAGAAAAAGTAGCCCGTCGCTATATAGTGAAATTTAATCTACCGCCGCGCAAGACCCGCGTAAAATTTGGCTATAGCACCCACTACGACGACGAAATGGACGAATACGAAACGGACGAGAGTGGCAGAGTTCTACTGATAAACGGCGGGACCGCCTCGTGGGATGAGGTTAAGGCAAACGGCTTTGATTATATCGCCATAA
>NZ_CALIBB010000010.1 GCF_938045595.1 uncultured Campylobacter sp. | reverse complement strand
TGCCCAGAGCTTCGAGCTCGCTTTTTATGAGGCCTGCGAGCTCAAGCTCCTTGGGGTTTGAGGGCATTATGCCCGCAGCACCCGCGACCCTATTCGTGGTAGTGTTAATTTTGGTGTAGTTTAAAAACCTCTGCACGATATCCACAAATAAGCCTTTTTACAAAATAACAAATGCGATGACGCAGACGGATATAAACATCCCTAGAGCCGTTCTTTTGGCGATCTGAATAGGATTTACCATCGCAAGTCCCGCGCAAACGATGCAAGCGCCCGCGATCGGCGATGCGCTCCTGCCTAGCGCGCCGCTTATCGCAACCGCCATACCGAGCTTATCTTGTTCAAAACCTAACGCGTCGGCGTGCACGGTCACGGCGGTGTTAAACGCCATCGCCGCCGCATCTCCCGAGCCCGTTACGACGCCCATAAAAAACGGAACGAAGGTGCCGCCGAATTTTACGTAGCCCTGCTCGCCCTTCAGCCACTCGATTACGAAATCGATCGCTCCGCACGCGCTAAGACCCGCGACGAAGACGCCCGCTGCGATGATGATACCCATGATATCGGCATACGCGCTACCCATGCCCTTGAAAAATTCCTTCGTGATCTTTTGAGGGTTGGTCATAGTAATGACGATGGTGACGATAGCGCCCAGTAGCATCGCCTCGGCGACGCCCATCTTGGTCCATTTAAGAAAGGAGATCGTGTTGAGCTTGGACGTACCGCCGATGATTAAGATCACCAAAGGCACTAGCGGCATAAGCGCGTGCAAGACGTTTAGCTTCTGAGGTTGCGCGTCTAAATTTGAACCGGCGGCGGATGCAGCGGGGCTTGCCGCAGTAGAGCTCGCGCCGTCTGCACCTGCTGAATTTTCTCTTTGCGCTAGATAATTCACCCCCTTGGTGTAGTCTTTGCAAACTATCGCCGTTATGCTAATTACGATCAAAACTACGATCAAAGCGGTAATCGCGCTAGAAAACTGCACGGCGATGACGTCTTGAACCGTATAGGAGGGGTTGTGCGCCTTTACCATATCGGCTACAAATACGTTGTGCGCCGAGCCCGGGCTCAAAACGCCGCCGAAAGTGCCCGCAAAAACCGCCGCACCCGCCATCTCAGGCTTAATGCCCGTAGCCATTAAAAGCGGTATCATCGTAGCGCCGACCGCAGCGGAGCAGCCCGCAGCGGAGGGGATCGCGATATTTATGAAGTACGTAAGCGCCACGACGATGGGGATCAGCAAAAAGCCCAAATTCCCAAGCGGCCTGGTAAGCAAGCGGATCAAGGCTCTGTCGCAACCGGTAAATTTCATCACGAAGGCAAAACCCATGCTGGCGCAGATCGCCTTAATAAGCCCCGCCTTGGTCATATACGAGGTAAAGGCACCCAGCCCGTCCAGCGGCTTTAGACAAAGAACGCATAGCACCAAACCCACGCCGATAAGCACGGTTTTAGTATCCTTCTTCATAATCAGTAAAGCGACGACTGCGACGATACCCGCAAGCGCCAAAAATAGCCTAAGTGTCTGCACGATAACTCCTTTTAAATTTTAAATTTACTTCCCACGGCGATGCGCGAGATCTCTTTTTTATACCCGAATTTCAGCACGTCCGCATGCCCCATCACCTCGCACTCGTTTCCGTTTATCAAAAACGCGCTACCCTCGGGCATAGCATAGACGCTGTCGTTTTGATTGACGATCAAAAACTCCTCCAGCCGCTCCTCCCTGCTCTCGCCGTTGTGGTTTGAAATTTTACCGCTTATGAAGTGCGGATTGATCTGATACGGAAAGATCCCCAGAGCTACCGGCGAGGGCGGGAAGACGATCGGCATGTCGTTGGTAGTCATCATCGTCTTGCCCGCGACGTTTGCGCCCGCAGACCAACCGAAATACGGCGTACCGCTATCCACGGCGTCTTTGATCGCACCCAAAAGATCAAATTTATAAAGCTCATTTAGCAGCACGAAGGTATTGCCGCCGCCGATGCAGATCGATTTGGCATTTTTAACGGCGGCTTTCATATCGGCGAATCGGTGGATCGATCTGATATTGTTGCTCTCTAGGCAGTCCGCGACCTTCTGCTCGTATTGATCGTTCGTGCGCCTAACGCCTGCAAACGGAATGAATAAAATTTCATCCTCCCATAACCTGCCTAAAAATTCCTTGATCCACCCCTTGCAGTGGTTCAGATAACCGCTGTCTTTGTAACTGGAAGCGCTTAGAAGTAGTGCTCTTTTCATGCCGCTCTCCTTAAGCTTTGCCGTTTAGCTTATACGCGCAGCGCAGATACACATCCACTCCCGCAAGCAGCGAGTCCTCGTCGAAGTCGAATTTGGCGTTGTGATGTCCCGCCGCAAGCGTCGTGCCGATCATCAGATATCCGCTTTTGCCTCCCGCATCTTGTACCGAGCGCATAAAATGCGCGAAGTCCTCGCATGCACCAAAATTTAGCTCCCTTACGATTTTATCATCGTCGATAAACGGCGACGCCTTCGCCGCATCCTCGTAAAGCTGCGTGGTGGCCTCGTCGCTATCGCCGCCTGCGGTACCGCCCGTAACCTGCACGTCGTAGCTAACGCCGTAAATTTTAGAAACGCCCTCCACTATGTCCATGCATTTGGCCTTCATAAACTCATTCAGCTCCGTGCTTTCGCCGCGCGTCTCGCACGCGAGATAGCCGTTAGGCGCGATGACGTTGCGTCCTTCGCCCGCGCGCAGCACGCCGACGTTGATACGCGTGACGCCGTCTGCGTGCCTAGTGATGCCGTGCATATCAAGCGCCATCTCGGCTGCGGCGAGCAGAGCATTGGCTCCGTTTTGCGGCGCGCCCGCGGCGTGAGCGGACTTACCCTTTAAATTTACGTCAAATTTAGTGGTCGCAAGCAGCTTTTTGGTACCGCAGATGATGCCTCTCATAGTGGTCGCCTGAAAGCCGATATGACCGCCCAGCAGATAATCCACGCCCTTGGTGACGCCTGCAGCCTCCATACCTACGGCGCCCCTGGTACCCTCCTCGGCGGTTTGGAAGATAAATCTAAATTTACCGCTAAAATCGTCTAGGCTCTGCGCGATCAGCTTTGCTAAAGCAAGCCCCATCGTGATATGCCCGTCGTGCCCGCACGCGTGCGTGATGCCGCTAATGTCGGAGCGAAAGCCCTCCTTAAAAGGGCGGTGATCCGCGTCCGTGCTCTCGGTCACGTCCACGCCGTCTATGTCAAATCTAAAAGCGACCGTCTTGCCCGCGCGCCCCGTGTCTATTTCGGCCACAAGACCTGTTAGCCCATCCTCCATCGCATCAAGAAATTTTATCTGATCTGCGTTTAGCAGCTCTTTGGCGCGCTGCTTCGCCTTCTCGCAGGCATCCTTGCTGCCTACGCCCTGCCTGGCTTCTGCCTTTACCACCTCGCGACCGAGCTTTATCTCATAGCCCAAGCGCTGCATACGATCTGCGATAACCGCGGTCGTAAAAAAGGTAAACCAGCCCGTCTCGGGATGCGAGTGAAAAAACCTGCGATCCCCGATCATCTCGCCCTTGAGCGCCTCTACTTTTTGTGCGATAGTATCCATCTTCTCTCCTTTATTCCTTGGCTAAGCTTAACATCGCCGCGGCTAAAACCTTCGTAGCGGCAAACGCGTCGTGCCAGTTTATACTTTCATTTACGTTGTGGCTGATGCCGTCCTTGCACGGCACGAAAAGCATCCCCACGCGATCCGCAAGCTCCGTCATATTCATCGCGTCGTGTCCCGCGCCGCTAGGAAGCCTCAGGCTTGGAATTTTAAGCTCGCCGGCACAGCTCTCAAGCAGAGCGATCATCTCCTCGCTTAGCTTTACGGGGCGATCCTTGATGAGATTTTTTAGTTCAAATCTGCACCCTCGGCGAGCGCAAATTTCACCTATCG
>NZ_CALIBB010000009.1 GCF_938045595.1 uncultured Campylobacter sp. | reverse complement strand
ATCTCCTCTTCCTCAGGTTGTGGGATAACTACCGGTTCAACTTTTACGCTAACAGGCTCAATCTCCGGCTCTTCGACATGAACGTTTTGAGTAGCAGGCTCTGTCTTTGGAATAGACACCGACTCCGGCTCAATACTTGGCTCTTCGGCAGGAATATTTTGAGCTGCCGGTTCTACTACTGGCGTTACCGGTTCAGACTCGATATTTGAAATCTCTTCAAGTTTTGGCTCTATAGGTTTTAGTTCAGGCTCAATTGCTACCGGCTCTGGCTCAACAGCGATAGGTTCTGGTTCAATTATCTTTTTAGTTGGAATTTCAGGTTCTGAAAGTTTAACATTTGAAATTTCATCTTCATGAGCAGAAACACTTGAAGTATCAGGCTTCGAAGCTTTAGCGATAGGAATTTCAGACTCGGTTTTAATGGCTACCGGAATTTCTTCTTCTACGCTTGGAATTTCAACCTTTTTGGCAGGCTCTTGCACCTTGGCGCTCGGTTTGATATCCGAAAGATCGATATCTATATCAGGAATTTCAATCTCAGCCTTAGGCGTCTCAACCTTAGCCTTTGGAATTTCTACTTTTGCAGGCTCAGCCTTTACTTGTTCTTCCTCTTTCTTAATCTTAGGAAGCTCTATTTCGATATCAGAAATATCAATGCTAGGAGTTTCGGCTTTAGGAGCCTGGGTCTGCGTCGTATGTGTTTTGAGCCCCACAAAATCATCAGGGATTTCCAAAGATATAGGCTCATCGATATCGGTCTGGGCATCCTTTGTGCTTGAAGGCTCTACCTTTGGCTTTTCTGCGCGCGGGATTACTATTTCAGGAATATCAATATCGATCTTTGGCGATTCAGGCTCTGTCTTTTCAATCTTAATATCACTCATAGGCTCGATATCTATAGGCTTAATGACCGGCTCTTCTGCTTTAGGAGCTTCTTTTTTGAGCTCTTGAGCAATACTAGGCTTACTAACAGCCTCCTCTTTATGCGCAGAATGAGCCTCGGCATCATGCGTACGCCTTCTGCTTTGCAAGATAGCGCGTAGCTCGTCTGCCGACGAAGTAGTAGCATGTCGTAATTCATCGAGCTTGTTGATGATAGGTCTTTCTTTTACTACCGGCTCTTCCATAATCATTTCATCAGCGACGATAGGCTTTTCTACCTCGGCATCCAGCTTAATCTCATGCGTCTGTGGAGCAAAATCCGATCTACTTAGAGCAATTCCGGATTTTGAAATTTTATCTAGCGTCTTAACAAATTTAGTTAAGTTAAAAGGCTCTGTGAGGGTAAAAATTTTAGAATTTGAAATACTAATACTTTGAAGCTCTTTTGGCTTAAGAGTCAAGATCGTAGGCATACTCAATATATCGCTAACCTCGCCGTAATTCTTAAATCTAGTGATAAGAGCGTCATATTTGTTATTATTTTGCGCTGAGCGGAACTGCGCATTCGTATTAAATATCGAAATTTTACCACCTAGCTTGCTGATGTAGTTTTTAACGATATCATTATACATCGTATCGGCGCTATCGGCTAAAAGCGCAAAATTTAGCCCTTTGATGCTTTCAAATACTACGTCCGCATCAGTTTTTTGTGTCTCTTTAAAAGCAAGGGTAAAGTAAAATCTAGTACCTTTTCCTACGGTAGATTTGACCTGAAGCTTACCGCCCATCATCGCTACGTATTTAGACGAAATCGTAAGTCCAAGACCTGTTCCACCATATTTACGCGTGATTGTAGAGTCAGCTTGAGAGAAGGCGTTAAATACATTTGCGAGCTTATCTTCAGAAATTCCAATGCCGGTATCTTCTACGCTAAACGTTACGATCGCCTCTCCCGGAGCTTTGCTAGGCTCTCTTAAAATTTCGACCACGATAGTGCCGTGCTCAGGCGTAAATTTGACCGCATTTGACATGAGGTTGATAAGAACCTCTTTGATCTTCGTAATGTCGCCGTATAGGTGGTGCACGAGTGTAGGATCGATGTAGAGCAGGATGTCGATATTCTTTTCGGCAGCCTTGGCTACGTAAATTTCAACTGCGCTTTCAAAGTCTTGGATAGGATTAAATAATATATCCTCAAGCTCGACCTTATTGCTCTCGATCTTAGAGACATCCAAAATGTTATTAATGATCGTTAGAAGGTTTTCGGACGATTTTTCGATGGTATCAACGTAATCCCGCTTCTCCTCGTCCAAATCGGTATTTTTAAGAAGCTCCGTAAAGCCGATGATGCCGTTAAGCGGCGTCCTGATCTCATGCGACATATTGGCCAAAAAGATCGATTTTGCCTTGTTGGCATCCTCCGCAGCGCCCTTTTGATATGCAATCAGATCGAGCGCGTCCTCGATAAGCGAATACGCTTTGTTAACACCCTCACTAGTCCTAACGTCGATATGCTCGTGCTGATTCGTCAAATCGCCGATTCGGCTAAGCACGTTGCCGAGGTCGGTAACGTTCTGTCTTAAACGTCTTGTAATACCCAAGGCAAAAACGACCAAAATAGCCGCTAAAACCCATATGCCAAGAGCGATAAATAGGTTTCTTAGTCTTTGCGCTAGATAAGTATCGGCATGCATCGCAAGCTCAGCATTGATCTTTTCAGAAATTTCGCTTAGCTTTTTATATTTAAGTGTAGTAGAGGCAAACCACTCTTGAAAAGGCACGCTATAGTGTCCCTCGTCCGCTTCTTGCTGCAATGTGGCTGAAATTTTAGCAGTCTCTCTTAATGCGTTTTGAAATTCCTCTCCGTCTAGAATTTTTAAAATCGCGGCTCTAGCATCGGATTCCGGCAAGAAGTAGTAATTAGGAAGCGAACTAGATAGGTTGAAGCTAGCCCAAGTCCTTAGCTGCGCCTGATTCATCGCCTTGCTACCGATAATGTATTCGATAATATAGTCACGCTCCGATGCGGTGGCATCCATCGCCTCATAAGTATTAAGCAATGAAACCGTCCAAACGGTGATATTTGAGCTTACAAGACCCTCTCTTAGCACTCGTTGGATTGTTTTTACATCATCGTCGAATTTTTGAAAATATGAGCTGAAAAGCTCACCGAAGCTTTTGCTTTGAGCATCGACATCCCTTCTTACCTGCGGAAGCTTGTCTAATAAACCGTCTATATCGGTCTCGGCAGCCAAAAGCTCGTCATTACCGGTGCCGTAGGCGAAAATATCAAAAATAGTCTTTTTTACGACATTTTCACTGATATTTTTGCTTTCTTTATACTTTGCAAGCGCATCGTCGGTTTTTTTGCGTTGGCCCGATAGAAGGGTTCCCATACCGGGGTTTCCCTCGCTACCCAAAAACGCCGAAGTGATACCGCGCTCTTTATCTACCTGCTCTACTAACGCTGCGAGATTGCTATTTTTAGCAATCTGCTGCTGCAAAATTCCCACTCTGGCGTAATCCTGCAAAGAGATAAACAAGAAATATGATGCAAACGCGAAAATCAAAAGTAACGGGATACCGCTAACAAGTCTCAAAGCACTTGTAGTATTTAAATTCATACAAAATCCTTCAAAGCGCAGCTTACGCGACGTTAAATTTTATTCAACCGGAGAAACGAAGTCGCTTCCGTCACGCTAGGCGGAGACGATTTAGCCGTCCTGCAAAGTTAATGGGTGATTTTACTAAACAAATCTTTAAATATAGCTTTTTGCGTTAGGTTTTCGTTAATGATTGTTTAAAATTTTTTCGGCGGTTTGGATATTCGTAAGCGATCTGATCTCATCAAAGCTCGCCGTATAAATGCTCTCAAAATCTCCGTAAAAGTCCAAAAGCTTCTTCAGGCTTCCCTTGCTAACGCCCAAGCTTAGCAGTTTTGAGCTTTGCAGATCGAGTTTGCGTTTGCTCTTTTGGTGAAACGAGATCGCAAAGCGGTGCGCCTCATCGCGCAGGCGCTGGAAAAACTGCAATTTTTTATCATCCGTCGGCAGCGAAAAAATCCCGCCTTTCGTGCAAATTTTATCCTTCGCGGCTCCCTTTGCGCGGTGGGCTTTAGCGTCGATCTTTTCTTTAGAGATAGCGATTATATCGATGTTTGCCCCGACGCTGCAGATTATTTCCTCCGCCAAGTTTAGCAGAGCCGTTCCGCCGTCGATGAGCCACAGATCGGGCGCTGCAAGCTCGTCAAATTTAAGCGCGCGGCTAGTTAGATACTCGCGCATCTGATCGTAGTCGTTATTTGAGCTAAGGTGCTTGTGGCGGTAGTTTTGCTTGTTAAACTCGCCGTCTTGAAAGCTTATCATAGCCCCCACGGCCGCGGCGCCGAACATATGCGAATTATCGAAAACCTCGATATTTACCGGCAAATTCGTAAGATTAAAATAATCCTTCAGCTCCTGCAAAAACGCGTAATCGTGTGTTTTTAGATGCTTTTTGATATTGATCTCGCAGTTTTGGTATGCGATCTCGCAAATTTTACGCTTCTCGCCGATTTTCGGCGCATAAATTTTAAACGCTCTTTCGTGCCGCTTGGATAAAATTTCGCATACCAGATCCGCATCGTCAAACTCGTCGTAAACGTAAATTTTAGCGCACGCCACGGGAGCTGCGGCAGGAAAAGCGCTTAAGATCATCTGCTTGTAAGCGTTTGCGATATCATCGGCGCTTGGGGCTTTGCAGTTAATTATATGCGAGCTTGAGGCTGAAATTTTACCCTCGCGTATGCTAAAATGCACGGCGCAGACGAGCCCGTCGCGTGCGGCAATCGCAAAGACCTCGAAATCATCGAGCTTTGCCAGATCGACCTCGACCTTTACGTTCATCTGCTTTAAAATTTCGATCGTATCGCGGATCTGCGCGGCTTCCTCGAAATTTTCGCTCTGCGCGAGCCGCGCCATCCGATCCTGAAGCTGCGGTACCATCTTTTGCGGATTTTTCAGAGCCACAAGCGCGCTTTGCACGATACGAGCGTAATCTTGCTTTGAAATTTTATCCTCGCACGGAGCGGCGCAGCGCCCGATCTGATGGAACAAACAGGCCTTTTTGCCCTTGACGCAATTTTTCTTCTGCACGAGCGGAAACTGCATGTAAAGCGTCTGCAAAATTTCCTTTGCGCCGTGAAAATAGGGGCCGAAGTATCTGATGTTTCTGCCCTTTATGATCTTTCGCGTGATCTCAAAGCGCGGAAAATCGTCGTCTAAATTTACGTAGATATATGGATAGGTCTTATCGTCGCGCAGCAGGATGTTGTATTTGGGCTTAAGCTGCTTGATGAAGGAATTTTCTAGTATCAGCGCGTCGCTCTCGCTGGGCGTTACGATATATTCTAAATGCACAGCCTCGCCTATCATCTTGGCGATGCGCGCGCTTAAGCGCGGACTCGGTGCGAGAGCGGGCGTGAAAGAGAAGTAGCTTTTGACGCGATTTTTTAAAATTTTAGCCTTGCCGACGTATAGCAGCTTGCCCGCGGCGTCAAAGTACTGATACACGCCGGGGCTAGCAGGCAAGCTCTTAATCTCCTCTATTAGCAAGGATTAACCCTCTTATCTCTTCAAAAATTTTATAAATTTGCGGATCTTGGATTTTGTTTTCAAACTCCCCTTTTGCGCGCTCTGAAGATAAAATTTTACTGCTTCGGCGCATACTCATTTTAAAGGCTTGCGCGCGTCTTTTATTCACCAGCCTACTTGCGACGAAAAATTTTATATCGCGCACGCCGCAAAGCTCCGCCGTCTCTCTAGCGGCTACGAAGCGCTTTAATACGTCTTTTATTAAATTTATATTACTATCGCGTTTTAGTTCGCAAAGCCCAGCCGGGTGTTTCGCGGCTATCATCAAAATGCCATCTTTGACGTAGATGAAAGCGATCAGCCTTTGCCAACTAAGCGGCAAAATCGCTAAAAACTCGCCTCTTTCTCGCATCTTGGCATATAAAGGATTTTTTCTGATATGAGCGATTATTTCTCTTGCATTTTCCATAGACGGATTTTAGCATTTTTTATCTTAGTTTTGCTTAGCGGCTGCGGATACAAAGCACCGCCATTTTACTCGGACGCAGATGAGCAAACCGTGAATGCAAAGGCATCCGCCGCGGATGGCAACAAAACAAACGACACGAAAGGCGGCGTTAGAATTTTACGCGATAAATAGCCTACTTTTAGCTTTGCTTTGTTATACTTTTAAAAATTTTTACAAAGGAATTTCATGCAAACGGCAGACATTTTAGTGCTGGACTTCGGCTCTCAATACACCCAGCTGATCGCTAGGCGCTTGCGCGAACAAGGCGTTTACACCGAGCTGATCGCATACGACGCACCGATCGATAAGATAAAAGCAAAAAACCCTAAAGGTCTTATTTTAAGCGGCGGACCCGCTAGCGTTTACGCCAAGGATGCGTATTTTTGCGACGATAGAATTTTTGAGCTTGGAATTCCAATTTTAGGTATCTGCTACGGCATGCAGCTCATCGCGCATAAATTTGGCGCTAGCGTCGTGCCTGCGGGCAAAAAAGAGTATGGCAAGGCTTCTTTGAAACTGCTTCGCGCTAGCAGGCTATTTGGCGGCGTGGAGGATAACTCTACTGTCTGGATGAGCCACTCGGACAAGGTCGAGAGCCTGCCGGAGGGCTTTGAGGTGATGGCAAGCTCGGATGAGAGTGAGTGGTGCGTATTCGGCGACGAGACCCGTAAAATTTACGCGCTACAGTTTCACCCGGAGGTCTGCCACAGCGAGTTCGGCGATAGAATTTTAAAAAATTTTGCCAAAGAGATCTGCGGAATAACCAGCACTTGGAATATGGGCAGCTTCGCCAAAGAGCAGATGATCAAAATAAAAGAGCGCGTAGGTAGCGCCAAAGTGCTTTGCGCGGTAAGCGGCGGCGTGGATAGCTCGGTCGTAGCGGCGCTTTTGGCGCATGCGGTGCCGCAGAGCCTGATAGCGGTTTTCGTCGATAACGGACTACTCCGCACGGGCGAGCGCAAGGCGGTAGAGGAGATGTTTAGACTTAAACTCGGCGTGAGCTTAGACGTGATCGATGCTAGCGAGCTGTTTTTAAGCAGACTGAAAGGGGTGGTCGATCCCGAGCAAAAACGCAAAATCATCGGCGCGACCTTCATTGAAGTTTTCAGCAAAGAAGCAGCAAAACACAAAAACGTAAAATTTCTAGCCCAAGGCACCCTCTACACCGACATCATCGAAAGCTCCGTCGCAGGCTCAAGCAAAACAATCAAAAGCCATCACAACGTAGGCGGCCTGCCTAAGGATATGAAATTTGAACTGATCGAGCCTCTGCGCGAAATTTTTAAAGACGAAGTGCGCCAGCTGGGACTTGAGCTAGGTCTTTCGCGCGAAGTCGTTTTCCGCCATCCGTTCCCGGGTCCGGGTCTTGCGATCCGCATAATGGGCGAGGTAAATACGCCGAGTCTCGAGCTGCTGCGCAAAGCCGACGTGATCCTACGCGACGAGCTAAAATCAAGCGGCTGGTACAACAAAACGTGGCAGGCATTTTGCGTGCTACTAAACGTGCACTCCGTGGGAGTCATGGGCGATAACCGCACCTACGAAAACGCCGTGTGCATACGCGTAGTGGACGCTAGCGACGGTATGACGGCCAGCTTCTCGCGCCTGCCGTACGATCTGCTAGAAAACGTCTCTCGCCGCATCATAAACGAAGTAGACGGCATCAACCGCGTAGTTTACGACATCTCGAGCAAACCGCCTGCAACGATAGAGTGGGAATAAGATGAAACAAATCTGCATCATTTTAGCGCATCCTTACGAAAGAAGCCTAAATGCGGCTATTGCAAACGTAGCGGTAGAAAAGCTGCAAAATAGCGGCTACGAGGTTAAATTTCATGATCTATATAAGGAGAAATTTAATCCGATCCTTAGCGGCACCGAGCTCGTGAGCGATGAAAGCGACGACGAGCTGTTAAAGGCGCATCAAAAAGACATAGCAAACGCCCACGGCATCGTGATTGTCCATCCGAACTGGTGGGGCGAGCCGCCCGCCATCCTCAAGGGCTGGATTGACCGTGTGCTAAGGCAGAGAGTAGCCTACGATTTTGCGCCGGGCGATAACGGCGGCGGGCTTCCGATAGGACTTTTAAAGGCTAAAGCCGCCGTAGTTTTCAACACCTCCAACACCCCCGAGGCCAGAGAAAACAAGATATTCGGCGATCCGCTGGAAAGAATTTGGAAAAGCTGCATTTTTGATTTTTGCGGCGTGAAAACCTTTGAGCGGCTGATGTTTAGAGTGGTCGCGGATAGCGACGAGGTCGAGCGAAAGGTCTGGTTAGAGCAGGTAGCGCAGACGCTGGATAGGTACTTTCCGAAGCAGATGAATTTGCTTTAAATTTAAAAATGCGCTGCTCGCAAAATCCGAACGGCATAGAATTTGACTGCCTATTTAAACAGATGCGCGCCGAATTCGCTCGCACATTTGGCGCAAAATCTATGAAATTTAGGAGGTAATCATGCTTAGATTAATCGCTGCGATGGCGATTTTAGCGGCTCTCATATACTTCGTCATGGGAGGCGGCGGCAAAAAGACGATCAAGGATTACAAAAATTTAAGCCGCGAGGAGCTGGAGACTTTATGCCTCGAAAAGAACGACAAGATCGCCTGCCAGCGTATCGCCGTGGACTATATCAAAGAAAATAAACCGAAAAAATGATCTAAATTTGCGAGGCTAATTTTGCGGTTTCGCTCAAACAGCGCGCGGTTAAATTTCTTTCTAGCCCGGTCCAAACGCTGCGCGGATAAATTTGCCCGCAAAGCACGGCTGAAATGCCGATTTGACCGGTACCGAGCGCCGCGCAAATAGCGTAAATTTAAAAGCAATAATTCAAGTATTAGCATGCGCGCTGAAAAACCGCTAGCCAAAATTAAAGCGATAAATCGCGCTGTGTTCTTTACGCGCAGACGAAAGGAGCGACCGATGAAAATTTTATGGCAAAGTAGGCTTCAAAACAGACTTCGCGATATCGGCGAAAACGTCCTGATAAAGGGCAATCGCGCATTTTACGCAGGCGATAACGACGAGCAAAAGCAGATGAAGCTTAGAAAATTCTCGCTCGCAAGCGGCGAGCAGCTAGCGGGCGCGCCTTTTCGCGATTTTACCCGCGCCGCGACCTTTGACGATGACGGCTGCACGCTCGTAGTTTTGGGCTTTATTGACACGATTTATAAATTTAACGCTGCGGATCTCGCGCTCATCTCAAAGCACAAAAAGGGCGTGCTAAAATACGGCAACTTTATCGCGCTAAGTAGCAAGGGCGGCGATAAAAAGGCTATTACGGCGACCGACGACACGCTTTTTATTTACGATTTTAAGACGCAGACGGGCACGCGAAAGCGATTAAAGGGCTGCACGGCGATTTTTAAGCAAGATGAGCTAAATTTCTTGATTTTTACGCGCTCGGGTCAAATTTACCGCCTAAATTTGAGCGGTTGCGAGCTTAAAATCATCGCTAAAACTTGCCCTATGACGCAGGCGCAGCGCGCAAGCGGCGGATATTGCATTCGCGTGGGCAAAGCAGACAAAAACGGCGAAATAGAGGGTGTTAACGAGCTTGTTTTTACAGACGCGAATTTTAACGTTAAATTCCGCGCGGAGCTGGACTTTGATTTCGATAGATTCGAGCTTGCGGCAGACGGACCGGACGGCTGGCGCGGATACTTTATAAACGAACCGAATGAGCTGAGGGTTCTTGATCTGCGTAGCGAGGCGGGCGGCTTCGAGGACGGCAGCTCGGGCGGATTTACGCAGGTCGAGGCGAGTAAATCCAGATGCGAAGCGATGGATAAATTTGAGTGCGACGAGCCCTTTAAATT
>NZ_CALIBB010000008.1 GCF_938045595.1 uncultured Campylobacter sp. | reverse complement strand
GCGCGATGGCGGGGTTTATCCCCGAGCTTGCGGCGACGAAATCGCCCGTGACCTTCTCCTCGCGAAAATACGCGACGCAGAGCATGATGTGAACCGCGAGTGAAAATTTGATACCTACTTGCATAACCGACCTTGATTTAAATTTAAAACCGCACGTTAGTTTCGTGCGGCGTTATTTTAGCTAAATTAAGCAAAATTTTAAGCTCACGCCCTCTCGCCGACGGCGGTAAAGCGCTTTTGCACGAAGGCGCCATTTTTTAGCTCGTCTATGACAGCAAGCGCTAGGTCTGCGTAGCTGATATAGCTCTCGTTTTTGGAGTTTAGTATTAGATTATCGCCGCCAAGGACGTATTTGCCCGTGCGAGCGCCGTTTGCGTCATAGTCTCCAGCAGGCGAGACGTAGGTCCAGAGCACGTCGCTTCTGTCTTTTAGCTCAAAAAACGACTCCGCAGTCGCCCTTGCCACGCCCATATACTCAGGCGGGAAGTCAGGCGTATCCATAGCCATAGTGCCTTTATCGTCCACGTATAGCGTACCCGCGCCGCCGATGACGAGTAGTCTCGTTTTCGTACCGCTAAGCGCATCTGCTAGGTGTTTTGCTACCTTTTTATGAAGCGGAAATGTTTCGGGCGTCCAAGCCGCAAATGCGCTGATAACAGCGTCAAAGCCAGCTAGATCGGTCTTTGTTAGTTCAAAAATATCTTTGTAGACTACTTTAACGTCGCCGTTTTTATACTCTTTGTTTCGCACGATCGCCGTGACGTCATGCCCTTGTTTTAGAGCTTCTTGCACCAAATTTGAACCTGATTTTCCGTTTGCTCCGATGATTGCTACTTTCATTGTTTTTCCTTTAAATTTGATTTGTTTGATCGCACAGCCGCTGCGGTTAATGCGCTCGCACATTTGGCGCCGTATGCCGCGCCTCGCAGTTTAAAATTTACGCTCGCATTTGCCGAGCGCCTCGCAAATTTTACAGCCAGCTTGGCTTTACATCCTCGTTTATCACGCCATCATCCATCGTGTACTGCTCCAAGCTACCGCGTTTAGTTTGGATACAGATAAACTTTATCCCCTGCGCGCCCGCCTTGAAGCATCTTTTGCCGTCCGGATCGATGCGGATCGCGTCGCCCTCTTTGACCGCCTTTTCCTCGCCGTCGATGAAAAGCGTACCGCCGCCTTTTAGC
>NZ_CALIBB010000007.1 GCF_938045595.1 uncultured Campylobacter sp. | reverse complement strand
AGAATAAAATCTTATTGCCTCGCGCAAAATATCTTGCAAGCAGGTTCAAATTTGCTGATGTATGATGAAGCCGAGGATGTATTTAACATAAATAACGATGAGAAAAGGCAATACGGCAAAGCCTTTATAAATAGAGCTCTTGAAACCAACGAAGTACCTACTATTTGGATTACGAATAATATTTATAGCATGGACGAGGCCGTCATTAGACGTTTTAATCTAGCCATAAAGCTTGAGGTGCCTAATAAAAATGTAAGAGCGAGGATCATCAAAGAATATAGCGCAAATTTGATAGATAATAAGCTAATCAATAAACTTGCAAAAAATAAATTTATTGCGCCCGCAATCGTTAGCAATGCAAGTTTAGTCGTTTCAAGCTTAAGTCTAAGAGATAAAAATAAGGCTTTTGAGCGCGTGATAAGCAACACTTTAAAAGCACAAGGCTACGGCGCGCTAGAAAAGGACAAGAAAAAAGAGAGATTAAAAGATGATCTGCCTAGCAGCTATGATCCAAATTTCGTAAACTCAAGCTGCGACCTAAACGAGCTAATGCAGGGCATAAAAGAAAGCAAAAGCGCTAGGATTTGCCTTTACGGAGTTCCAGGGACCGGAAAGAGCGCATACGCTAAATTTATCGCTAAAAGCCTAAGAAAGCCTATTATCATCAAAAAAGGAAGCGAGCTTTTATCTATGTGGGTTGGCGGAACCGAGAAAAATATAGCCGAGGCTTTTAAAGAGGCTGGTAGCAAAAAAACAGTGCTCGTATTTGATGAAGTCGATAGCTTTTTACAAGACAGAAGCCTAGCTACTAGAAGCTGGGAGGTAACTCAAGTAAATGAAATGCTAGTGCAGATAGAGAGCTTTAGCGGCATCTTTATCGCTACGACAAATTTAATCGATAATCTCGATAAAGCAAGTCTTAGAAGATTTGCTTTAAAGCTTGAGTTCAGATATTTATTGCCAAATCAAGCATTAAATTTGTTCAAAAAAGAGTGCGCATCATTAAGGATAAAATTTGATGAAAACGTAGCTGCAAGAATTTCGGATTTAAGCTTTTTGGCGCCAGGAGATTTTGCGAGTGTGCGAAGACAGGCTAAATTTAAAAGGGTTAAAAACAGCGATGATTTTTATGAGAGATTGGAACGGGAAGTCGCGCTAAAGAATGAAAATAAAGTAAAAAGGATAGGGTTTTAGCAACACAACTAGCGGAGTTAAAACGGTGTCATTTTTATTTAAAGGATAAAAATTTTAGGCTTTTTATAGTAAAATTTTAAAAGATTTAAGGAGAAATACTATGACAAATGACGACAATGAGCAGAATAATTACATTTTAAGTGCAGATGACATACTAAGTAGCGCAAATTATCAAATCCCATACTACCAACGCCCATATGTATGGAGTGAGGATTTAGCTTTAGGGCTGCTTTCAAGCATTAAAAGATCGTTTAAAAATGGAAGCTCTAATGAAATTTTACTAGGGCACATAATTTTGCATAAGGAAGCACATAAAAACAAAGAATCAATTAACAATATAGTCGATGGGCAGCAACGTATAACTACGCTAGCTCTTATTTTAAAAGCTTTAGGCGATAATGATGTGCCTTTTTTAGATAATAAAATAAATTTCTTATCGCATAAGGCTTTGAAAAGAAATTTCGATCTCTTGAAAGCGGAGTGCGACAATATAAAAGACAAAGAAAAATTTATAAGTTACATAAAGAATAGAGTCGAATTTACATATATAAAGACAGGAAATTTAGACGAAGCATTTTTATACTTTGATACGCACAATACCAGTGGTAGAACTCTTAGCGAAACGGACTTACTCAAAAACCACCATCTAATGTTTATGGACGAGACAAAATCAAAGCAACTAATGCTTCACTACGCTAAAAAATGGAATGAGTATTCTTTATACGACATTAATACATCTTGGTTTTTGAGAGAAAATTTGATATTCCGCACATTAAGAAGCGCACTATATATAAGACGAACTAAAACTGACGCTTTTAATCCATATAGAACTTTTGGTTATTATGGTGCAGATGAAGAGTGGTATAAGTTTAATTATTCTATTTTTGAGGAATTTAAAAACCACTTTGATGAGAAAATCAAAATTTACAAAAGCAATATATCGCTCACGGATGATATTCTTGGAGGAGCGAGCTTTTTTGAATATGTTTTTAAGTATTGCGATATTTTAAAATACATTGAAAGTAATTTCATATATTTTCATGAATATTTTACGGGATGTAGTTATCTAAATCATGCTTGCCACGTAGTTTTGCTATTTATTGCCGACAAGTTTAGTATCGAGGCATTAGACGAGGTTGCGAATTTAATGTTTTTAAATATATTTGGCGTCGCCTGCGGATATGATAGAATTTCTGGTGATAGTCCGCGGATAATAGTTCAACGGCTTTTGCAGCTTACTGATACCTCAAGTACATTGGAAACGCTGAAAGTAAAAATAGAAAAAGAGCTAAAAACTAATGCAGAAATATCGAAGATTTTGCCCAAAAATCGAGAAAAGCATTATAATAGGATAAAGGACAAGACAAAGTACACCAGGGACTACATGGCCGATAATTCTTTTAATATTATAAATTTTGAAGGAGAAGAAGATGGAAGAAGCAAAAGCAAATAATCGTACTATACACAGCATAAAGAGTTATAAATTTGAAGTACCTTTTTACCAAAGGGCGTATTCTTGGAGAAAGCAGGATATTGAAAAACTAATAAGCGATATAAACGGCAAAGAAGGGCACTATCTCGGCAATATCGTAGTTAAGAAGAATGATGATAAATTTATCGTCATAGATGGACAGCAAAGACTTACTACTATTTATATTATTTTTATGGCTTTAGGAGTAAAAGAAAAACCGTTTGAACTAAGCTATGAAATAGATAGTAGCGATGGCGAAAAACTAAAAAACTTTAACGTAAATGAACGCAAATATGTAAATAGACAAATTTTAGATGCCATCCTTTTTGCTGGCAACAATGAAATTTTGTGTAAAGATAGTTTCGAAAAGAATATAAATTCGGCTATTTTTACGATGACTATTATCCCAGAAAATGTCAAAGCTACTGAGTATTTTGAACTAGTTAACACAAAAAGCATTCAGCTGGAAAATCATCAAGTTTTAAAGGCTAGATTTTTAAGTAATATTAAAG
This sequence comes from uncultured Campylobacter sp., assembly GCF_938045595.1. Classification (GTDB taxonomy): domain Bacteria; phylum Campylobacterota; class Campylobacteria; order Campylobacterales; family Campylobacteraceae; genus Campylobacter_B. The sequence continues at coordinate 12,460 of NZ_CALIBB010000007.1, read as the reverse complement.
ATAACTATGCAGACGTAGCAAGAAAATGGGATATGATCTCAAATATGGACGAAAAATATAAAGATCAAATTTTAGAAAGAAATCAAGCAGATTTACCCATCGAACCCAAAACAATAAGAGAACTTTTGGAATCAGATTTCAATCGCAAAGAAGAAAAGCAAACCGAAACAAATTCTGATACAAAAAGCTTAGTAAAATTCCCAGTATTTTTGCTTCTAGTTTTGAAGGTGTTTGTTGCCAAAAACGGCTTGAATGTGGATTCTGAGAATAAGGTGGACCCTAATAATAAGATTATCATAGACAAAGATAAACTTTTGGGGGAATTTGAAAAAGTTTTTAGGAAAAAAACAGATTTGCACTATGAGTTTATTGCTTTTTTAGAAAGTATGCGTAATAAATTTGATGAATTCGTCTATAGAGATGACGAGATGAAAAACAAAATATTGCTAAATTTGCAAAGATTATTTTACTATACTAGCGAATACGACAAGCCTGAATTTATCGCCGCACTTTTGGCCTTCTTAGACAAAAACTCACTAGATGCTTGTAATGATAAAAATACACAAAAGGTTATTGAATTTCTCGAGCAATTGGATAACGAGCTGGCAAAGAGCGCTTTAAAAAACAATGGATATCGTAAAATAGTAGAAACTATAAATGACGTTATAGGAAAAATTTATAAAGGCGAAAGTCTGGAAACGCCAGTACTTGAAAAAATCGACTCTAAATTTTTAGATACTGGAACAGCAGTACCGCATTATTGGTTTTATAGGCTAGAGTATCTACTTTGGCGAGATTTTAATAGTTTAAGTGCTTGTGATACTTGTGCGGATGATATAAAAAAAGTATTTCCTAAATTTAATAGAGATGAATATCTAATCAAATCCCAAGACACGGTGGAACATATGTGGGCAACAAATTTACAAGAAAATGGCAAAGCACTAGATGATTTTGGGAATTTGGCCTTAATAAGAAAGGATTTTAACTCTAGTTTAAGCGATTATGATTTTGGTGAGAAGTTAAAAATGATAAAGGAGAGCCCAAGCTCGAGTATAAAAATGCTAATATTTTACGCATCGCAAAAGGGATACGATAAGGATATGATCGGTAGACTCGGCGATGAAATGAAGAAAATTCTTTTTCAAGGCATAACAAATGCCCCTCTCTAAATCCCTCTACATCCGCGGCCTTCAGTGTGAAAAGAGCTTGTGGCTTAAAAAGAAAAAGCCTGAAGTTTTGCAAGCTCCAGATGATAGCGCGCAGGCGGTATTTGATACCGGAACATCAGTAGGCGAGCTAGCCTGTGAGCTATTTAGCAGTGGAGAAAGGATAGAATTTAGCGGCGATTTTGACGCACAAATAGCAAAAACAAAAGAGCTTATCAAGCGCGGCACAAAGGTGATCTACGAGGCCACTTTTTGCTTTGACGGCATCCTTGTGATGGTTGATATCTTTCGCATAGGCAAGGACGGGCTTATCATCAACGAAGTAAAGAGTTCGACTTCCGTAAAAGACGTATATATCGACGATGCGGCCATTCAGTATTACGTGCTTAGCTCGCTTGGCTACGAGGTGAGCCGCGTAAATATAATCCACATCGATAGCGCCTACACAAGAGACGAAACGCTAGAGCTTGAAAAGCTATTTTGCGTGCAGGACATAACCGAGCAAGTGAAGCAAAAGCAGCGAGATATTCCTAAAATTTTAAATAAATTTGATGAAATTTTAAGCCAAAATAATGAGCCAAGCATTGATATAGGCGTTCATTGCTCAAACCCATATCTTTGCGACGCTTGGGAGTACTGCTGGCGCGAGCAACGAGGCATACCGGAGTATAGTATCTTTGACATATCTCGCCTAAGAAGCGATAAAAAATTTGAGCTTTATAGAAGTGGCTTGATTAAATTTAACGACATAAAAGATCTAAGTAAATTTAACGCCTCTCAGCAGATCCAAATAAAATCAGAAATCTCGCAAGAACAGATCATAGACAAAGATGCAATAAAAGAGTTTTTGGATACGCTCCACTACCCGCTCTATCATCTCGACTTCGAGACCTTTCAGCAGGCAGTGCCGCAGTTTGTAGGGCTTAGGCCTTACGAGCAGATACCTTTTCAGTTTTCAATCCACAAAGATGACGGTAAAGGAAATTTAAAGCATTTTGAGTTTTTAGCTGAGGCTGGGGCCGATCCTAGATACGAGTTAGCGTTAAATTTAATCAAATTTATCCCGCAGGACGCCTGCGTGCTAGCCTATAATATGAGCTTTGAAAAAGGAGTGATAAGACGCATGGCCGAAGCTTATCCGCAAATCTCAAATGAGCTTATGGCTATCCACGACAATATAAAAGACCTCATGGCGCCCTTTGCAAGCAAAAGCTACTACCATCCGAAAATGAAAGGTAGCTACTCCATAAAATACGTCCTGCCCGCACTCGTGCCGGAATTTGAGTCGGCGTATAAGGATTTAAATTTAATCCATCACGGAGGCGAAGCTATGCAAGCATACGCCGCTATGACTTTTATGAAAGAAACAGAGCGCGAAGCTTATAAGCAGGCTCTGCTAGAATATTGTAAGCTCGATACGCTAGCAATGGTTAAAATTTTAGAAAAACTTTATGAGGCTGTGCACTAAGACAAAAAATGCCTAGTTTGTCTGCTATAATGCTTTAAAATTTTAAAGGAGGAGATATGGATATAGAGAAATTTGAATCTATGCTAAAGCAAATCAAAGTCTTAAGCGATAAGCTAGAAGTCAAAAAGCTGCGCGGCAATAATGACTACAATCTATTTTTGGCGCTTTTTGACGCTAGCGACGAAGTGCGGTTGCACTCGCGCTTTATTTGCTCGCTGCTCGATCCGAACTCGTCACATTATCAAAAAGAGCTATTTTTGGAGCTTTTTATAAAAGCATGCGGGCTAGAGGATTTTGGGCTAAATTCGCAAATCGCAAAAGTCTATAAAGAATATGAGAATATCGATATCTACATAACTGACGGCACGAAGCATATTATTTTAGAAAATAAAATTTATGCCGGCGATCAAGAGGCTCAAATTAAAAGATATATAAAAACTATCCAACAAGAAAACGGCAATGAAGCTGAAATTTACGTGCTCTTTTTATCACCGCAAGGGCGCGAGCCTACCGGCTATAGCCTAGACGGACTAAAAATCAAAGACGGCAGAACTTCAAACGAAAAGGGCGATGAAATTGCTAAATTTAAGGCGATTTCATATGACAAAGAGATAACTGCGTGGCTTGATCTATGCCTTGAAGAAACGGGAAATTTAACCAATTTGTCCGCTGTGATATCGCAATACAAGAATGTCATCGAAAAAATTTACGGAAAATATAAAGGAGTGCAGATGGATGCAAATGAAATTAGTAAGATAATACTCGAAAACTATGATATAGTTGAGGAGATAAAAAATAAGTATTTCGATATGGCCAGTTCGAATAAACTTAATGAATTTATGTCAAACGTAAAGACTGAACTCGAAAAAAGATTATCGCAAGAATGGCACGTTGATATAAGAGCGGCTGATGCAAACAAGCGGTATTTCGTGCCCATATATGTTTATAAGCGCATCTGGGATGATTATAAGCGCAGCCGGGATGATGGCTTATTGCTAACCTTTGCTTTGGAATTTGGTAGCAAGAATTTTTTAGACCCATATATTGGGCTTAAATATAATAAGAACGGGATCAACAAGGAACGCATAAAAGATATACAAGCTAAATTTACGCTTGCTGAGTGGAAAATAGGCACAACGTTTGCAAGGTGGAAATGGCTTAAAAAGGATCAGTTTTTAAGAGAAATAATCGTAAATAAATATAGTGAGACGGAACTAGTCAATGAGCTAATAAAAATGAAAAATGAACTAGAGCCGCTAGCCGATGAAATTGCAAAGTTAATTTAGGCGCAAGTTATGCAAGACATGATCTTCCGCGCAAAAGAGATCGTCGAAAACGCCGATGCCGTCATCATCACAGCAGGTGCAGGCATGGGCGTAGATAGCGGACTGCCTGATTTTAGAAGCGATCTTGGTTTTTGGAAAGCCTACCCGCCTTTAAAGGATAAAAATTTAAGCTTTACCGAGATGGCAAATCCGCAGTGGTTTTTTAGCAGCCCTGAGCTAGCTTGGGCGTTTTACGGACACAGGCTAAAGCTCTATAACGCAACCCAGCCTCACGAGGGTTTTGCGCTACTAAAAAATCTTTGCGAAGCAAAAGGCGGCAACTACTTTATCTACACTTCAAACGTCGACGGGCATTTTGAAAAGGCGGGATTTGACAAGGATAAAATTTACGAGATCCACGGCTCTATCCATCATGCGCAGTGTATTCATAGCGATGGCGGAAACATCTGGAATATGGACGAAAACAGCATCGAAGTGGATGAGGATAGATTTATCGCTACAAAGATGCCTGTTTGTCCTGAGTGCGGATGCGAGAGCCGTCCAAACATATTGATGTTTTACGACCACGAATTTAATCACAAAAGAGCTTGGGCGCAGCGCAAAAAGTATGATACATGGCTTAGTCACAATATGAACTCCAAAATAGCCATAATTGAGATCGGAGTAGGGCTTACGGTGCCTACGATCAGGATTTACGGAGAAAGGATGGCAAAAAGATTTAAGCGTTCTTATCTAATCCGCATAAACCCGCTAGATACTCACGTAAGCGCGTATAGAGGTATGGCGATAAAGGCAGGCGGACTTGAAGGATTAAGAGCAATCCTTAGCTGATATTATCCCTTTATTTTAGATAAAATAATATAAAAGGAGCCTAGATGCAAAAACCGCAAAAAATAATCTCGCAATCCGGTAGCAACAAATACGAACGCATAAACGAAATAGCCACCTTAATTAGCAGAAAACCCCATTCCATCTCCGAGCTCGCGAAAAAATTTGGAGTTTGCACCAAAACTATCCAAAGAGACCTTTACGAAGTGCTAGCGAAAAATGGAGCTGTAAAAAACGGCAGGATGTGGAGCATAGATAAAACTAAAATCAAAGATGGCTTAGATCAGGAAGAGCGCACCGTCATAAATATCCTTGATAATATCTCAAAAACCATGGGCGCAAATTTTTACTCAAAGGCCCACGTTTTGCTAGAACAGATCACAAACCGGCTAAATCATCCGATTTTAACAAATATAAGCAGCGAGAAATTAAGCGAAGGTGACTTTATAAATTTCGAACTGCTTGAAAACGCCATAAAAGAAAAAAGCTTAGCGCAGTGCGAGTACGCCGGTTTTAAATTTAAGATAAAGCCGCTAAAACTAGCGATGTTTGACGGATTTTGGTATTTGCTATTTTTAGATACGAATAAAAACGATACCTTCAAGAAATTCCACTTAAAAAGCATCGCAAATATTAGAATTCTTGAGGAGAAATTTAAATTAGACGCCACGATAGAGGAGAGGATTAAAAATATAAACTCCGCCTGGGCAACGCTAGATAAGCCAAATACCGCTAGAGTGCTTTTAGCTCCGCAGATAAAGAAATATTTCGAGAGAAAACCCTACGCTAAGCAGAGCATAACAGGACTTGATGCCGATGGCTCGGTCGTAATCGATATAGAATTTACTAATTTAATGGAGATAAAGCCGCTTATTTACTACTTCATTCCGTTTATCAAAGTGCTAGAACCAAAGGAGTTGGCCGATACGATAAAAGATGAGATAGAAAGGTATTTAGAAGAGATAAAATGAAAATTTTATATGAAATAAAGATAAAATTTGGCGATTTATTGGACGCACAAGCGGATTATCTAATAAATCCTTCAAATACGGCGATGCTGCTTGGCAGCGGTGTGTCTATGGCTTTTAAGAGGCATTGCGGTGAGGCGCTAGAAAAATACATGCAAGAACAACTAAAAATAAGAGAGATAAGGCAAGGTGATGTCGTCAAAACCGCCTCAAATCACGCAAACTTTCCATTCGTATTACATGCAGCCATTATGAATTACGCTGATAGATCAAAGCCTAAAAAGCCGAGCTTAGCTACTATAGTGCAAATTTTAAATAATTTGCAAGAAATAATCTTGCAAGATCAAAGCAAATATATAAAAATAGCTCTGCCTCTGATGGGATGCGGAGCGGGTGGACTAGATAAGCGCGAGGTAGTTAGCGAATATAAACGCTTTTTCAAACAAAATTTAGACGCAGAAAAAGAATGCGAAGTAGAAATTTACGGATTTAGTGAAAGTGATTTTAAATTATTGAAAGAAATTATGACAAAAAGCTAAATTTGCTTGCTTGGCTGCAGATATAAGGCGTGCTACCGATATGCAGGTAGAGCCGCGAAATACAATTAGTTTATCGCGCTAAATTATATTTTATAGAATTCAGCTGCTAAAATTTTATAAATTTAACTCAAATTTCTAAAATATTAAGCTTCAGACTTGAATTATAAATCGTGCAATCGCCGATTTTATCAATATCTGAAAGCGGATTATGCACGTGTCCGCAAAGGATTATTTTTGCTTTTAAAAGTCCGTGCTTTAGCACTCGAAAAAGCTCTTTATCACCAAAATCTCTGCCGCGCTCTATGGACGTTTGCGTATGTGCAGGCGGAATATGCGTAAGTAGCACGTCGCACTCTGCAAAATCCAAAATATCCGCGCAGAGATAAGGGGCGCAGCCAAATTTAATACCCTCAAGCGTCTTAATATCGCCATCCGCATAAATATTAGACGCTCGTATCCAAGAAACGTCGCCAGACTCACTCACGTCATGATTTCCGCTACATACAAAGATAGGCTTTTTAAAATTTTCTAACCACCGCTTCACCCACGCTTTTTGTCCTTCGATATCTTTTTGGTTTGCATCTATCAGATCTCCACTTATGCAACAAATGTCAAATTCTAAGCTTAAAATTCGATCAAATTTAGCTTTATCGAAATGTAGATCACTCGCATGTAGAATTTTCATAACGTTTTTGGACTACCGCTTTTATATAATTTAGAAACCTTGCTCGCCAACGATTTTAACTTCTTTTTCATTACTTATCCGTTTTTTGAAATTCCGCGCATTATATCTAAATTTAAGTATCCGTATTGCCGCTATGAGTAGAATTGAAGCAATTTATAAAATTTAAAATTCTCATTTTGTAAATAAATTTGATAAAATTTAGCCATTTATTGATTATAATCAATTTTTTTGCCTAAATAAAATCTTAAAATTACCAACTAAATTTTTTATAAAGGATTTCTATGAGCGACAATCTAGAGATGTTCTGTCATCAGTGCCAAATGAGTGCACCCGAGGGCTGCGGCGCCAAGGGCCAAGACCGCGGCACCTGTGGCAAAAATTCCACATTAAGCCTGCTTCAAGACACTATGGTTTTCGGGCTTAAGGGCCTTAGCGCCTACCGCCACCACGCGCACGAGCTCGGCGCCGATACTAGCGCGGTCGATACCGTTATGGGCGACACGCTGTATTTCACGCTGACGAACTCAAATTTTAACTTTGACGAGCATATCGCGCAGCTGATGGCCGTCGGAAGCGCGGGCGTGCAGATGATGGATATTTTAAGCGAGGCGCATACCGCAAAATTCGGCGTACCGACCCCGGTTAAAGTTAGCCAAAACAAAGTCGAAGGCAAGGCGATTTTGGTCAGCGGACACAACCTTCACGCTCTTGAAGCGCTGCTAAAGGCGACCGAGGGCAAGGGCATCAATATCTACACCCACTCCGAGATGCTTCCTGCGCACGGCTATCCGCAGCTTCGCAAGTATCCGCACCTAAAGGGCAACGTCGGCAAGGCGTGGTTCGATCAGACCAAGCTTTTTAACGAATTTAAAGGCGCGATTTTGATGACCACGAACTGCATCGTGCCGCTTCGCTCGTCCTGTAGCTACGCAGACAGGCTGTTTGGCTACTCTATCGCTGGCACAGACGGCATCAAGCATATCCAAAACGACGATTTTACGCCGCTCATCGAGTGCGCGCTTGCATGCGGCGACGTGAGCATGGACAGCGACGAGAGCTTGGTGACGGGCGGACACTACAAGACGATTTTAAGCCTTGCGCCGCAAATTCTAGACGCGATCAAATCGGGCAAAATCCGCCGCTTTTTCGTCATCGCAGGCTGCGACGCGCCGGGCAAAGGACGCGAGTATTACCGCGAGCTAGCGCTTAGCCTGCCGAAGGACTGCGTGATTTTGACCTCTAGCTGCGGCAAATTCCGCTTCAATGACGTAGATTTCGGAACCGTGCCCGGCACCGAACTTCCGCGCTATATCGATCTAGGCCAGTGCAACGACAGCAACGGCGCGGTCAAGATCGCCCTTGCGCTTAGCGAGGCTACGGGCATCGCGGTAAACGACCTGCCGGTCTCGATCGTGCTGATGTGGATGGAGCAAAAGGCGGTCATCATCCTGCTTGCGCTGTTTAGCCTTGGCGTTAAGAATATAAACGTGGGCCCTACGGTGCCTGAGTTTTTCAACGACGAAATTTTGGGCTTTTTGGTGCAAAATTTCGGCCTTCGCCTAATCAGCGGCGACGCGCAGGCGGATCTGAAATACTTCCTGGGCGAATAAATTTTATAGCGAGGCAAATCGGGTAAATTTAAAATTCGGCAAAGCTCCGATTTTAAATTTACCCTTTATACGCCGCTTTTAGCGGAGCTAGCCGATCCACTCCACGGCTATTTTGCGCCGACGCTCATATTTAAATTTCACGACTATGTCGTCCTTCTTAATTTAAATTTTAAAATTCCATAATCTCACTAAATGCTTCGCAGAAGTTAATCAAACGGCTTTAAATTTATGCCGTTAAATTTCAAAATACTCACGATTATGCAAGCGGTGATTAGTGATATATTGTGAAAATTACGCCTAGAAACATTCGCCTTATAGCTTTGCCACATAATTAAGGTCGTGCGGCATCGCGTAGAAGCCTTTGCGCCGCAGACTCTTTAGGTCGGAACGATTTTAGCGATTCGGACGCTTCACATAAATGATTTACGATATCTCCTACTTTTTCGTCCGTCGTACCAAGACGCGCCCAGTCGCCGAGTCTGCAGGCTTTTTCGTAATAGAGTGCCGCCTCCTGCATTTCTTCTATGCCGATTTGATACTCTGCATACAATCCGCAAGCCTCCCATTCTCCGCCTATGCCATCGCAGCTCTTTTTAAAAAGCTGCGCGGCTTGTGCCATATCTTGTTTGGTGCCCTTTCCCTCTTGATACATCATACCAAGTTTCAAGCAACTTGCTTTATGCTTGCCTGTGCAAGCTTTGCCTAGGAATTCTGCAGCCTTGCCTAGATCAATCTCAGGCGTCAGATTATCTGATCGCTCAGCTTCTTTCAGATACGATGCGGCAGCAGAGACGCAGGAGTCAGTGCGTCCTGCTTCGCAGACGATTTCATCTATTTTAGTTCCCAAACCGCCGAACGCTGCATAGCCCAACAGCACTAAAGCTAAAATCATCTTTTTCATTACAACTCCTCATATAAATTTAAAATCACCTCAGCGGGCGGCTTTTTCGCAAGATTTTTGCAGTATCTTGTTAGAATCGATACTTATGATTTTTTTGCCTAATTTGCACGCCTTGTCGTAGTATCTCATCGCCGCTCTTTGATCGTCGCTCTCTATATTAGAGGCGTATATCGCGCAAGATACCCAGTTCCCCTCAGAATCGCAAGATATTCTATACTCTTCGGCGATTTTCGCTTTAATTACGTCCTGCACAGCTCTTAAATTTTGCGCTTCAAGCTCAGCAGGTCTGCTGCAAAATTGCTTTATCCCATCGTTAAATGCGGGGTTATTTTGCAATGCGGGATCCGAGATATTTTTGCCAAGCTCGCAGGCCTTTTTATAGTATTTCGCCGCTTCTTTATTATCCTTTCCCTCCATAAATAAGGCAAATAACCCGCAAGCGAGTATATCGCCCTTGCTATCGCAATCTTTTTTCTGTTGTGCGGACATCTTTGCTTTATCCGTATCATTGTTGCTCATAATGGCCGCCATAGTGCAGCCACTTTCATAACCCGTATCACATGCCCTTTCAAAGAACTCAAGAGCCTTTTTATCGTCTTTTGCTACCGCTTTCCCTTCATGATAAAATCCTCCTAATCCGAAACAACTAAGAGCATGGCCGCCGTCGCACGCTTTTTTATAAAATTTAAAGGCTTTTGCCAAATCTTGCTTTACGCCGAGATCGCCTAATTCAGGGATATTTTCATATACCCCGCCGAGGTAGCCGTACACCTCCTCATACTTCACGGTTGCGTTTTCGTTCGTGAAATTTTTGCCGCTTTCGCAAGCTTTTTCCATTTCACTTATCACCTCCTGGATCGTAGACTCCTTAGCCTCCTCGGCAAACATAAATGAGCTTAAAAAAGCCAAAGCTAAAATGATTTTTTTCATTTCTTCCTCCTTAAAATTTGTCGTATTGTTTCACTTTTCGTTGTCAGATACTGTCATTTAATGGCATTAAAATTTTATTGTTTTCTTTGCTTTTAAAATTCCGCAGAAATATACCCCCCCCCTCTTTTTTTTAATAAGCGCAAAAATATACGATTGCCATGTTTTACAGCCTGCGTACGGTAGTCGCATCAATATCTAATTTTCAATCTATGACTTACTGACACCATGAAATTTTATAACGCCTAATACCGACGAGCTCTTGATATACTCAAAAATTTTAAAATTTTTAAGAGCCGATGTGCGAAATTTAAAAAGCTAATTTTTAAAGTAAAATTATTTTAAAAACTTAATTTATAATTTAAGCTTTTATAAGCCACGAAATTTGAGCGCTCTTTTAAAAATAGAAAAATAAAATTTCGCTCTATAACTTGTAATTTCATTTTAAGGCCGAAAAATTCGCGATTTTTAATGCTAAAATTCCATAGATCTTTCATTCATTTCACATTAAAGGAGAGAAAATGAAAAGACGCGAATTTTTAAAAGGCGTTGCCGCGAGTGCGGCAGGTGCAGCGAGTGCAAACGCTACTAGCGTCATCAGCGACGATCTGATGAATAGCGAGGATGCGCCGATCACCGCCTCGCATTTCGGCGCGGTTAGGGCCCTTAGGCGAAACGGCAAATTTGAAGGCGTTTTAAGCGAGAGTGAGCTAGATTTTTTCCCGATCAGCCTTACTCAGGGACTTGCGGCGCGCACATACGACGCTACGCGCATCGCGCGACCATGCGTGCGAAAAGGCTATCTAGAAAAAGGCTGGCAGAGCGACAAAAGCATGCGCGGCAAGGACGAGTGGATCGAGATTAGCTGGGATGAGGCGTATAAACTCGTAGCGGACGAGCTAAAGCGCGTACTTAAAGACCACGGCGCAAGCTCGATTTACGGCGGCAGCTACGGCTGGTACAGCGTCGGCAGCGTAAATAACCCGCAAACCCTGCTCGGTCGCATGCTAAATATCATCGGCGGCTACACTACGAGAAAACTTAACTATTCGTGCCACTGTATAAGCGCGATAACCCCGCACATCAGCGGAACGGACGAGGCCAACGCCTTGCAAACCGCATGGCCTACGATCCTAAAAAATAGCGAAGCGGTGCTCATCTGGGGTGCCGATCCGATCAATACCAATCAGATCGCATGGGCCGTGCCCGATCACGAGAGCTATTTGTATTTCGCAAAGCTAAAAGAGCAGATGCAAAAGCGCGGCGTAAAGGTGATCACGATCGATCCGGTTTATAATAACACCGCTAAATTTTTAGGCTCTGAGCACATTTCGATCAACCCTACCACCGATGTTGCGATGATGATGGCGATATGTTATGAGATGATGGCGCAAGGGCTTGCGGATGAGAAATTTCTTAAAAAATACACTCACGGCGCGGAGGAATTTAAAGCCTATCTTAGAGGCGAAAGCGAAGATGGGCTCAAAAAAGACGCGGCGTGGGCGTCTAAAATTTGCGGCGTGAGCGAGGATGAGATCAGGGGCTTAGCCAAAATTTTAGGCAGCAAGCGCACTATGATAATGTGCGGCTGGGGTCCGCAGCGCGCTCATCACGGCGAGCAGTTTCACTGGATGGCGACGGTGCTTGCCGCTTTCGTGGGCCAAATCGGGCTTGCGGGCGGCGGATACGGCTTTGGCTATCATTACAGCGACGGCGGCTGCCCTAGCCCCGCAGCTCCGGTAGGAAGTGCGCTAAGCCTCACAAGCGGCGCGGCGACTACCTCCTCGGCTTTCCCGGGCTTGGGCAGCATGAGTATCGTGCCTGCTAGCGAGGGCGAGTGGAAAAACCGCGACAACATCGCAATCCCCGTCTCGCGCATCGTTGATTGTATCAACAATCCCGGCAAGGAGATAGATTTTAACTGCAAAAAGATGACCTACCCCAACATCAAGCTTGCCTACTGGGCGGGCGGCAACCCATATATGCACCACCCTGATACGAATTTACTCGCGCGCACGTTTGAAAAACTCGATACCTTCATAGTCCAAGAGTGCTTCTGGACGGCGAGCGCGCGCATGGCAG
>NZ_CALIBB010000006.1 GCF_938045595.1 uncultured Campylobacter sp. | reverse complement strand
CTGGCTTCTACTAAGCTTGCCCTTCATCTTAAAACCTTCCTTGCTGGATTTGAAACTTATATTGTAGTTACAAATGTTTAAAACATATTTAAATTTAGCCGAAATTTAGCTAAAAATTAGCTTTTTTACGATTTTTTGGTGGACACGCAGCGCACGAGGCGGCTAAAATTTTAAAAATTTTAAGTATAATTTCGCAAAATTCAAGGCTAAATTTAGACAAAATGAGCGAGGGATAAAGATGGCGAAGATTAAAACTACGATTTTTGAGTGCCAGCACTGCGGCAATCAGCAAAGCAGATGGCTCGGCAGATGCCCCGACTGCGGTGCATTCGATAGCTTCGTCGAGCTCAAGCCCGCCCAGATCAAAGCGCTAAAAGAGATCGAGGGCGAGCTTGCCCGCACCTCGTCCGCAAGCGCCAAAGCGATCAGCGAGATACAGATCGAGCAAATTTCGCGCATCGACACCAAAGATAGCGAGCTAAATTTAGTCCTCGGAGGCGGCGTCGTGGAGGGCTCACTCGTGCTAATCGGCGGCAGCCCCGGCATCGGAAAATCCACGCTGCTGCTTAAGATCGCGGCAAATTTAGCAAGCGGCGGCCGCGCCGTGCTTTACGTAAGCGGCGAAGAGAGCGCCAGCCAGATCAAAATGCGTGCGCAGCGGCTGGGCGCGATAAGCGAGCAGCTGTTTTTGCTCACCGAGATAAATCTAAGCGCCGTGCTTGAAGAGGTGGAGCGTAGGGATTATAAGTTTATCGTCATCGACAGCATCCAGACGCTTTTTAGCGACAAGGCCCCCTCTGCGCCGGGCTCGATCACGCAGGTGCGCGAGATCACCTTCGAGCTGATGCGACTTGCCAAAGCGCGCGGGATTTCGATCTTCATCATCGGCCACATCACCAAAGAGGGCTCGATCGCGGGCCCGCGCATATTAGAGCATATGGTGGACGTGGTGCTGTATTTCGAGGGCGATGCGAGCAAGCAGCTTAGAATTTTACGCGGTTTTAAAAATCGCTTCGGGGCTACGAGCGAGGTGGGGATTTTCGAGATGGGGCCGCACGGGCTCGTAAGCGCCAAGGACGTCGCGAGTAAATTTTTCACGCGCGGCAAGGCGGTAAGCGGCTCGGCGATCACGATCACGATGGAGGGTACGCGCGCGCTCGTCGTGGAGATCCAAGCGCTCGTGTGCGAGAGCGTCTACCCCAAGCGCAGCGCCACGGGCTTTGATAAAAACCGCCTCGATATGCTTCTGGCGCTGCTTGATCGCAAGCTTGAGATCGGGCTTGGCGGATACGACGTCTTCGTAAACGTAAGCGGCGGCGTAAAAATCACCGAAACGGCGTGCGATCTAGCCGTCGTCGCGGCGATCGTAAGCAGCTTCAAAAACCGCCCGATCAGCAAAGAAAGCGTCTTCATCGGCGAGGTGAGCCTAAACGGCGAGATCAGAGAGATCTTTAACCTCGATGCGCGCCTGAAGGAAGCTGCGATGCAGAAATTTAAAAACGCGATCGTCCCGATGAAGCCGCAAAATGCGCAGGGGCTTAAAATTTTTCACGCTACCGAGATCACGCAAATTTTAGATTGGATGTGAGACGGCGCGCTTCTTGGCCTCGGTTTGGCGGGCGGCGCGAGCAAGCGAAAATGGGCTTTGAGCGACAAGGGACACGTTGCTTTTGCATGGGCGCGGCAAAGAGCGCAAGTGCGCCGCTTTTTGCATAGCTCGCAAGCAAGCGCAAATGAGCTTGATCGCCAAGACACGCTTTTTGGATTTTCACGTATCGTAGCGGCTCAAAAATTCGTTTGAGCTTTAAAACGGCTCGGCGGCGGTGCGGTTAAAATTTAATCATTCGCGCCGCATCCTAGGCCAATACAAGGCGAGCGCTTTGCGGTGCAAAGCCGAGCGCGACAGGCCCTTGCGGCGCACAGGACGTATCGCATGGGGCTAAGAACCGGTAAAATTTTAGCGGCGCCAAACTCTCATTCGCGGGTGCGGATACCACAAGCAAAGTATCGCGCGCCGAGCCGAATGGGCGCCGCCGTAGCACGTCGCAGCCCGAAAAGGCTTGCCAGCAAGACGCTACGCAAACCAAAGCGCGCAGGTCCGCCTCACGTAGCCAAAAGACAAAGCCTACAAGGCGGCAAGATAGCAACGCAGCGAGAGCGCGATGAAATTTTAACGCAGGCCGCATAAGCCGTCGGCAAAGCCTAATTCTACGGACAGGCTCCGCGGATAAAATTTCGCAAATTTAGCGCGGATAAAATTTCATAAAATTTAAACGGAAAGGTGCGTATGAGCCCAAACGTAATCGTCAAATTCGTCATTTTGTTTTTCATCAGAGCGCAAAGCTTAAACGTCAAATTTAGCAGACTCGACGCCGTTGTGTCGCGCGCTTACGCCAAATACGGGGTGCTGTTTAAGCTAAGCGTGCCGCTACTTGCAGCAGCGTCGGTATTTGCGCTGTTTAACCTATACGATTTTGCCAAAGCCAACTACGCGCTGACGATCTTTTTGCTCGCTTTGGGCTCGCCTCTGCTTGCGTATGGCTTTTTTAAGGCGATAAAATCGGCGATGACCTTCGCGCTATTTGTGATCCCCTTTGCGGCGGTATTTGCGATCATCGCGGTTACGGGCGCGGAAAAGCTTGATAACTCGCTAAATTTCAACATCGTCTTTCCGCTGTTTTTCACCCTCGTGTGGTTTGCGATGTCGGTGATCGCAGATGAGGACGTGGCGCAGATCATGAATAAGATCGTATCGAAGCTCTCGACGCTTTTTGTGACGATTTTCATCCTTTACAACTACGAGGCACTGCATGGGATTTTAACCGCAAGTTCGGGAGGGTATCGAGCGAGCGAGGATGAGCTAAGCGCGCTTGATCTGGTATTTATGACGATTAGATTTTTCACGCTGCCTTCGATTTTTACGTTGATGATTTTTGAGATTAAGGATTATCTTTTTGCAAGATACAGCGCGTTCGTGCAGGCTCAGCAGGAGCGCATGCAGGATTTAAAAAATTCCAAGGGCTCGAAGTAAAATTTTAAAGCTTAGCTCGATCTAATTTTGCGCGACGCAAATGGTCGCAAATACTAAAGATTGCGACTGCTGTGTGCACGCTGGCTTAGGCGCGGCAGTGGGACTAACAAAATTTTAAGCGAAATTTTAAAGCTAATTTCGAGACGAAATTTTAAGACCGCGCGGGCTAGAATTTAAAGCCGCGAAGCTTCAAATCCCGACCCACATCAAATTTAAAATTCTAAAAGAAGCTGTATATGTCGTCTAAAAGGAAGTATTTTTTATCGACGGTGCCTTTGTAGAAAGGCTCGAAAGTATCGTTATACGCCTTTTTGAAAAAGCCCTCTTTGCTAAGCGAGATGAGCGCTTGATTGACGGCTTCTGCGAGATCTGCGTTGCCTTTTTGCATCGCGATGCCTAAAAATACGTTCTCGCCAAGACTTTTGATATTAACCTCGACGCTAGGATCTGCGACCGGATAGACCATCACAAATAGATTATCGTCGCACGCGCCATCGATCTCGCCGCTTTTTAGCCGCTTGTAGCAATCGGAGGAATTTTTGCAATACACTAGATTGTAGCCGCCATCCTTTTGCATAAACGCTTCGCCCGTCGAGCCGCGAATGACGCCTACTTTCTTACCTCGCAGATCGCTCATTTTTTGGATATTGTCGCTTTTTCTGGTTAAAACTCCAGAATTTACCGAAAGATAGGGCATCGAAAACTCATAATTTTTCTTTCTCTCCTCAGTAACGCTTGCAGCCGCGATAAGCATATCCGCCTGATTATTTTGAATGGACGGAAAGCGCGCTTGCGCTGATACCGGTATGAGCTCGATCCTGCCGCCGGTATCGCCTAAAATTTTGCCTCCGATTGCATTAGCAAGCTCTACGTCAAAGCCCTCAAAGCCGTTATCCGTAACTCTACTAAACGGAGGTTCATTTTCATAAACGGCGATACGAATGACTTTACTCTGCTTTATTTGGCTTAAAGAATTCGCAAGCGCAAAGATGCAAGATAAAAGAATTAAAAACAGTGATTTTTTCATTTTAAATTCCTTTTTTATTAAAAAAAGCTATAAAGATCGTCGAGTAAGAAATATTTTTTATCGACGGTGCCTTTATAGAAGGATTCGAAAGTATCCTCGTAAGCCTTTTTGAAAAAGCCCTCTTTGCTAAGCGCGATCAAGCCTTTATTGATCGCTTCTAGCAGCTCCACGTTACCCTTTTGCACCGCGACGCCCAAGAATACATTATCGCCTAAATTTTTGATATTGACTTCGACTGCAGGATCTACGATCGGATAGACCATTACAAAAAGGTTGTTGTTGCAATACCCGTCGATCTCGCCACTTTTTAATCTCCTGTAGCAATCAACCGAATCGTTGCAATAAGAAACATTATAACCGCCGTCCTTTTTGATATACGCTTCGCCGGTAGTCTTGCGGATGATACCGATCTTTTTGCCCATCAGATCGCCTATTTTGTGAATATTTGAGTCTTTTTTCGTTAAAATTCCCAAATTCACCGTAAAATACGGCATCGAGAAATCCACGCTGCCTTTACGCTCTTCAGTGATACTTGCAGCCGCGATTATCATATCTGCCTGATTGTTTTGCAGCATCGGAAAACGCACTTCGTTTGTTACCGGTATGAGCTCGATACGACCGCCGCTGTTACCGAAAATTTTACCGGCTAGCGCGTTGGCAAGCTCGACCTCAAATCCCTCAAAGCCTTTCTCGCTCGACTTACTAAAAGGCGGCTCGTTTTCATAAACGCCCACTCTGATAACCTTGCTTTGCTTTATTTCGCTTAAGGAATTCGCAAAAACAAAGATCGCCGACAATAGAATAAGAAAAAATGACTTTTTCATAATTTCCTCCTTGAATTTTAAATTTTTCGTAATTGTAATGTAAATTTTCTTAAAATTTCATTTTACCAAAACTGAAATTATTCCCTAAATTGCGAGCTTAGCGATAAAATTTCGCAACTAAAATTTCTAAGCATAATGATAGAGGCTTTTTAAATTTTACCGTCTTTGCGCCAAGCTCCGCCTGCTCTCATTAAATTTTAGCGCTTCGCTTAAAATTCTGTGCGTCTATTAGCGCCATAAAAATAGCGCGCCGCTGCGAAATTCTATGGAATTTTATAAATTCCGCAACGCGCATTAGTAAAATCTTACAATCTAAACCAAGCTCGCAAAGTCGGGCAAAATAGCAAGACTATGCGAGCCTTTTAAATTTTACCTAGCGAGAGCACACAGCTATGCTTACGAAAACAAACACAGGCGAGCCGTACCGCTATGCCCACCTAAAATAAGCTATAGAGGTCATCTAGCAAGAAATATTTTTTCTCCGCAGTGCCTTTGTAATACGGCTCGATCGCCTCATCATAGGTCTTTTTCATAAAGCCGTCTTTACTAAGCTTAATTAACTCGCCGTTTAAGAACTCGAGCAGATCCTTATTGCCCTTAGAAACCGCAATGCCCAAGAAATCCGAAACGCCTAAATTCTTAATATTTACTTCAGTATCGCTATCTACGACCGCATAAGCAAGAACCAACAAATTATCGTGTGCAAAGCCAGCACCCTTGCCCTCTTTTAGAATTTTATAGCATTCGTGTGCGGTAGCGCAATTTATGATTTCAAAACCTTCTTTTTTAAAATATGCC
This sequence comes from uncultured Campylobacter sp., assembly GCF_938045595.1. Classification (GTDB taxonomy): domain Bacteria; phylum Campylobacterota; class Campylobacteria; order Campylobacterales; family Campylobacteraceae; genus Campylobacter_B. The sequence continues at coordinate 9,979 of NZ_CALIBB010000006.1, read as the reverse complement.
TCGCTAGTCGTACCGCTTTCTGCAATGATCGGCTTACCGTGTAAATCAGACATAGTTTTGATCTTATCGCCCTTACGGGTTAGCACGCCGATATTTACTGCGAAATACGGCGTCGTAAAATCGACCACCTGCTTACGCTCATTTGTGATCGTAAAGGTCGCAAGCACCATATCTACTTTATTTTCTTCCAACGCTTTTAAACGCTCACTAGCCTTTACGGGTACGAATTCTACCTTGCCCGCCTTGCCACCGAATATATCTTTTGATAGCGCCTCGGCTAGAGTAATCTCAAATCCTTGGAATTTGCCGTCTTCAAATTTACTAAAAGGTGGTTGCGCCTCGAATACGCCTACGCGCACACTGCCCGATTGCCTGATCTCAGATAGGGTATTTGCCACTACACTACTTGTAAATAGCAAGAAAATTCCCAAAATTATCTTTTTCATATCGTTCCTTTAATTACAATGATTAGCCTAGCCGCGCATTCGCGTCGCTTCGGCAAGCCGTCTTAAGCCGGTCGTATATTATTCGCTCACTTCTCCTTTTGACATTTTTTAAAATTTCTTTACCTTTTTGAAATTTTGCGGCGCATTTTACGAAAATTTCATTTAAAATACATTTAATCTGCGCCGTGATTTAGATCCCAGTCGATCTCTCCCAGACCGTGCGCGCGCAGATATTCGTTGCATCTGCTAAAATGTCTGCAGCCGAAAAACGCCCCTCCTGCAAGCGGGCTAGGATGCGCGGCGGTTAAAATGAGATGCCTCTGCGCATCGATCAGCGCCGATTTCGCTTTGGCAAAATTTCCCCACAGCATAAAGACTAAATTTTGCCGCCTCGCGCTTAAAATTTTAATCACGGCGTCGGTGAAAGCTTGCCAACCGAAGCCGCTGTGTGAGTTCGCGCGGTTCGCGCCCACGCTAAGGCTCGCATTAAGTAGCAGCACGCCCTGCTTCGCCCAGTAGCTCAGATCGCCGCTTTCAGGCTCGCTAATACCCAGATCGCTTTTAATCTCTTTGTAGATATTTACGAGGCTAGGTGGAATTCGCACGCCGCGCGGCACCGAAAAGCTAAGCCCCATCGCCTGATGCGCGCCATGGTAGGGATCCTGTCCCAAAATCACCGCGCGCACCCGCTCAAACGGGGTGAGATTGAAGGCGTTAAAGATCAAATTTCCCGGCGGATAGACGATCTCGCGCGCCTTTGCGGCGAGCAGATTTTCTTTGATCTTCGCAAAATACTCGCTTAAAAATTCCTCCCTAAGCGCCTCTTTCCAGCCGCTCTCGATCCTCACGTCGTCTAAGTTTATCTGCATGCTAGCCCTTTAAGCTTTAATAAATTAACGCTCTAATTTTACAATAAATTTTAAAAATGGTATCGCTTGCACGCCGCTACGAAAGCTATATGCGAAAGCAGCGATAAAATTTGAGCCGGTTTCATTCTGTCTTTGTGATCTCCTATTTTATGAAAAACCCACTATATCGTTATTTTATCTACTTTGATAAACGTCCGTAAGACTAAAGTACAATCTTTCAATCTTTAAATTTTATCCTAAAGGCTTTTAAATTTAGTTCGCAACGTTATATTAAATCGGTCGTAAGTAAATTTAGCGCACACTATTAATACCTCATTTTATTTATTTGAATTATATTAAGTTCCGGATAAAAAATAACCTCGTGATCATAATCGCTCGGTTGTCCCGATTCGTGCTCTTTTTTGTGCCATATTCGCCTTTTATCGTTCACTATTGCCGTTATATTTAAATTTTTGATTGAACCATATATCAAATACTCCCGACTGCCGGCATAATAATAAGACGGCATCGCCCACGATAGTTTAAATTCATGCAAATTTGTAGTTTCAGCTATACAGTCAGACTCGGAAACAAACTCGTAGCCCTCTTGCAACATTTTTTGTTGCGTCAAAGTAAAGGGCTTATCCGCCTTTATAAAATGCGCGTAACAGATACAAGTCTGTATTTTTTCACTACACGATAAAGGAGGACTTTTTTTGCGATAAATGAGCAAAGTTTCTCCCTTCGTATTTGTTAAGGCTTCAAATTTAGCCAAATTTTTATTTTCTATATATGAAAAATCCGTATTAAGGGGTGAAAATAGAAAAGCTATAAACAAAACAAACAATATCAATGCCGCAAACGGTAATATCAATGCTGCGAGTATGACAATCTTGATGACTTTCCACAATGTTTTTAATATCTTTACTGCTTGCATTAAGATTTACCTCCTCTCTATTTTAAAATTTACTGCGGTATTTATAAACCGCACCGCCGATCTTAGCGGGTCTTTAAAATTTCATCGCACGAGCTTGCTTCTAAGGCCGTAATACGGATAATCCATCGCCGCAGCGGCAGCCTCTCGCGCGGAGGCGCCTGCGAATTTTTCGATCACGCAAAGACCAAGCTCGATGGAGCTACTCACGCCGCCTGCAGTGATGATCTCGCCTCCTTCTGGCAGGCTTTCGCACACGAGCCGCTCGTGCACCACGTCCGCGCAGTAAGGCGCCAGCAGATCGTAGCAAAACGGATGCGTGGTCGCGCGTCTACCTCGCAAAAACCCCGCCGCGCCCAGAAGCAGCGAACCGGTGCAAACGCTAAACTTATACTTCGCATCGCGCGCGGTTGCGAGCCACGAGATGAAGCCCGCATCGTCTTTAAGGCGTCGCGTCGCCATACCGCCGGGCACAAAAACCGCATCAAAGCCGCCTAGATCCGTCGCGATCTCGCCCGCATCGATCGTAAGACCGCCGCTATCCGAAACCTGCCGCTCGCGCGAGCAAAACCTCATCTCAAGCTGCGGGCGGACGGCTTTGAGCCTTAACATACAATCGTAAAATCCCACAAAATCGAGGTGCGTCTGTCCACTAAACATCACAAGCGCTAGATTTTTCATAATCCGTCCTTTAAATTTATCGCTCACCATAACAGCTTTTCGGCTCGGCGGCGCTGCAATTCTCGGGTCGTCGCCGAGAGTCGTAAAATGCGCGGCAGCTAAATTTTGATACCGCAGGCTGCCAAAACGCTCAAACAAATTTTAAATTTTACCCGCATTAAAAACTCGCAGAATTTTACCGCCCGCGAATTAAATTTCAGAAGCGGTTAAAATTTTGCGCGTTTTTTATTCCGCTTTATTCAGATTAGAAAAAGCTCGCAAGCCCGCATAGTGCAGCCTTTTTGAAACATTCTCAAATTCTAAATTCCAAACTCCCTCGTCGTATTTCCATTCAAACGGCGTTTTGTAATTCGTCCAAATTTCATACGCGCGTTCGTTTAGCCACTCAATCAACGCAGAAATCCCTAAATCGCCGCCCGCTATCTCCATCATCAAATGCCAGTTGTCCAAATCGGCGGGGTCTTCGGTATGGATGGATTTCTCTCGCGGCAGATAATACACAAAATCGCCCGTATCAAAGGGGAAGAGGGTATGGCACAGCGCAATGCCGTAAATATCTTGAGCAAATACGGTCGGAAGCTGCTCGTCCGAATAGCCGAAGGTAGAAACGTATAAAAAGCTGCGTAAAATGCTCGCTAAATTTCTACAGACCGGCGCAAAGGCGTATCTGCATGCCTGCTGCGTTAAGGCGCCGTTTCGAATGAAACTTATGGCGCTATCGATCTCTTTTCTTCTTGCTTGCACGTATTTTATCTTTTTAAATCGCCAAGCTTGCAAAAGCTGCAAAGAATCGTCGATAACTCGCAGATGCTTGTCTCTTTTTTCATCCGCCGTGCCGCTTAGCTCCGCGATCCTCACAGCAGCCTGCCTCCAAAACGGGATCAGGGTTTTTACCCATCCTAGGTAGCTAAGATAAAGCGCGTTCGGCTCCTCCTTTTCAAAAGCCGCTCTCATCTGTGTAAGTTTTACCATCGCAACCCCCTTATATCAAAATTTTACTTCGCTCGCTACTCCTCGTCCTGCGTCTTCTCGCCTGCCATGCAGCTTTGGAATATAAATTTATGCTCCTGCGGCAGCGCATCGTAAATTTTACCGGCAAGCTCGCGTATCTCCCAAAGTGCAGCTTTGCTAGAGCGCAGAGCGAGGAAATTTTGCAAGCTACGCGCGTTTATGCTCCAGCTAAGCTCGCTCTTGTAGCACTCGGGCAGGCAGTATTTTGCGATATCAAGGCTGATCGGGGTTTGTAAGATTACGCGCAGATTTTCAAGAGCTGCGATGCTTGCGTTATCGACCGCTTCATTGCCGGTAAGCACGATGTATCGCGCGGCGTTTTCGAAATCCCCTTGCGCGAAGCTGCCCTCGCCGCGCAATTCTTTGAGAGTGTAGCGCGTGGATTTTACGCTAAGGCTTGCTAGGCGGTGGCGCGCCAGCTCCTGAAGCAGCGCGCGAGAGATGCCGCTGATGTAGAAGTTGTAGTAGAGGTGTTCGAGCGTGCTTGAGTGCTTGAGCTGATTGCCGACGCGGTCAATGAGCGCTAGGTCTTTGGCGCCGCCGCAATCGCCGCGCTCAAAGCTCTGCCAGCAGGTGCGGATCGCATTTGAGCAGACCCAAAGCGGAGTGAAATTTAGAAGTTTGACTTGCATGATTATCCTTTGAAATTTTAAGCGCATTTTAACGCTATCGCACTTTTAAACCGATAAAATTTCGCAAAACGACGCTTTTAATAAACGAAGCTTGCGCCTAAGCTTTGCAAGCAGAAATACTTCATTTTATCTTTTTCCGCTGCCGCCGCCGCGAGAGATTAAAATTTCATCCAGCTCGTAGCGCGTGTGCGGATATTTGCTAGGCTCACCACGTCCCAAAACCACGACGATTGCAGGACGAAATTTCGCCTCTAAAGCGCAGAATTTTTCCAAAGCCGCGGCGTCAAAGCCGGTCATTATACACGAGCGCACGTCAAAGCCCTCGGCAATATTAGCGATATTTGCCGCTAAGATATAAAGCTGCTTGGTCGCGTAGTTCATCAGCGCTTCGTCGTCTAAGTCCGCAAATTTTGCGCGGAAATAATTCATCGCAGCTTCATATTTTTGCGGAGTGTTTGCGCGACGGTGAACGGTGCGCTCTAAATACTCCTCGCCCACGCGCAGATCGTTACGCGCGATTAAAATCACGGCGTGCGAGCACTCGGCTATTTGCGGCTGGCTGTTACAGGCTACAGAAAGCTCTTTTAGCTCGCAAGGATCCGAGATTATCATCATCCTCCACGGCTCTAATCCGCATGAGCTGGGACTTAAGCGCGCAAGATCAAGTATCTCGCGCACGAGCTCGCTATTTAGTTTATAGCTGCAAAATTTACGGCAACTGTGGCGAGAGAGCATCACTTCTTTTATCGATTTCATTTTATCTCCTTTAAAATTCGCGGCATTATAGCGGGTTTGCCTAAATTCCACCCGGCTAGCTTGGTGAGTTAAGCTAGATTTTGCTAATATTGCCCTTTCAAATTCCGCTACAAGGCATAATATGAATGATAAGTTCAGCAAAATCGGCTTCATTCTCGCAGTCGCAGGCAGTGCCGTGGGGCTCGGTAACGCGTGGAAATTCCCCACTTTAGTAGGCACCAACGGCGGCAGCGCATTTATCTTGCTATATCTTTTGCTGACGCTTTTGGTTAGCTTCGTGATTTTTTTAGCCGAGATCGTCATCGGCAGGCTAAGCGAAAGTGATCCGGTGCGCGCATTTGAAAAACTCGCGCCCTCATACAAAGGCGCATGGAAATACGCGGGATTTTTTATGATTAGTGCGCTTTTGATCTATGCTTTTTACAGCGTCGTAATGGGCTGGATCCTAAAATACGTGGTCTCAAGCGCCTTGTATCTGCCAAAAAGCATAGATGAAAGCGGCGCAGCGTTTAAAGCGCTTTTAGGTAGCGATTTTTTAAGCGTGGCGGTGTGCTTTACCATAGCGTCGGCGTTTTGCTTTTTCATCGTATCTAAGGGCGTTAAAAGCGGCATCGAGCGGCTTAATGTCTGGATGATGCCCGCGCTATTTATTTTGCTGGTTTTAATGCTAATTTACGCCGCGAGTTTCGATGGATTCGGACGTAGCGCAAAATTCTTGCTAGTGCCAGATTTTTCCAAGCTTAATAAAGATAGCGTTCTTTCGGCGCTAGGACTTGCATTTTTTACGCTTTCGCTTGGCGTTACTACGATTATGACCTATGCTGCAAGCCTGCCTGCGCGCACCAATATCCTAACCTCAAGCATAAATATCGTCTGCATTAATGTCCTAATCGGCGTGATGATGGGGCTTATCGTCTTTACTTTCATCTTTGAATTCGGCGGCGATCCCAAAGCGCAAGGCCCAGGGCTAGTGTTTGTCTCGCTGGTGGTGCTTTTTTCAAAGCTCGGTGCGATCGGAAATATCCTAGCCTTTTTATTTTTCACCTCGCTATTATTTGCAGCGATTACTTCTGCAATTTCGATGCTGGAGCCTGCGATTTATTATCTCGTAAACTCCCGCAAGCTAAGCCGCAAGCGCGCTTCGCTTTTAGTTTTTGCCGTGACGTATGTTTTAGGGATATGCTGCATTTTGGGTTATTACAGAGGTACGAGCGAATATTTTAGCCTAGGTGGCAAGAGCTTTTTTGACGTGCTTGATTACCTGACCTCAAATATCTTAATGCCTCTTAGCGGCATAATTGTGGCGATTTTCGTAGGATTCGTGATCAAAAAACGAGCCGTCGAAATTCTACTGCGCCCATATATGGGACGAATGGGCTTTAAGCTGTGGTATTTCGTGCTACTGCGCTTCGTGGCGCCAGTCGCGATCGTAGTGATAGCGCTCAATCAGCTAAAAATTTTAAATTTTTAAATTTTGCAAAGCAGGTGGATAACATGGATTTAAAATTTGGCGCTGAAGCAGTCTAAAAGTAACGGGCAAAATTTCATAGCAAACTTGCCGCGATCCGTTAGCGACCATGGCGGCTGTCAAAAAATTACGCCTGGAATTTTATGTCTAGATAGGAGTATGCGGCGACCGCAATCAGCCTTCGGCGCGACCGCGCTAACCCGCACGGCAACCTGCGCAAGACCGCGGCAAAGACGCCGTAGCGCAGCCGCGTCTGATCACGCTGCGGAATTTTAAAATTTAGCGCCAAAGCGGCCCAAAGTAGCGAGCCAAATTTCATAGCGAGATGCGGCGGTAGTTTGGAATTTTAAAATTCCGCGACTTTAAAATTTAAAAATCATCGGAGCGAAAATGAACGATAAATTTAGCAAAATCGGCTTCATACTTGCCGTCGCGGGCGGCGCGGTGGGGCTTGGCAATGCATGGAAATTCCCCACCCTCGTGGGTCAAAACGGCGGCAGCGCCTTCGTGCTTTTATATCTAGCGCTCACGCTGGGCGTGGGCTTTAGCATATTCCTAGCCGAGATGGCGCTAGGCAGGCTAAGCGGGCGGGATCTACCGAGCGCGTACGAGACGCTGGCGCCGCGCGGCGGACGCAAATGGCGCGCGGGAGGCGTTTTTATCGCGGGCGGCATGCTGGTGCTGTCCTTTTACCTCGTGATCCTCGGCTGGGTAATCCGCTATATCTTTTTGGGCTTTTCTCCGCTGCCCGCAACCGCCGAGGAAGCGGGTGCCGTCTTTGACGATCTCATCTCGCATTCGCTAGCCACGAGCCTGGGCTTTTACGCGCTTGCACTCGTGCTGACGCTATCCGTCGTCGCGCGCGGCATCAAAAGCGGTATCGAGCGGCTAAACGTCGTGATGATGCCGCTGCTTTTCGTGCTGCTGCTTGCGATGCTTGCGTATGCGTGCACGATGCAGGGCTTCGGCGCGGCGGCGAAATTTCTTTTCTACCCCGACTTCGGCAAAATCACCGTTAACTCCGTCCTCTCCGCGCTCGGACTCGCGCTCTTTACCCTGTGCGTGGGCGTCGGCTGTATCGCGGCATACGCGGCATCGCTTAGCGAGGGGGTGCGGCTCGTGCGAAGCTCGGTAAACATCGTATTTATCAACATCGCGATCGGGCTGATGATGGGGCTCATCGTCTTTACTTTCATCTTCGAATTCCGCGCCGATCCCGCGCAGGGTGCGGGGCTTGTGTTCGTCTCGCTCACTACGATGTTTGCAAAAATGGGGCTAGCGGGGCAGGTGCTTGAAGTCGCGTTTTTCGTCTCGCTCTTTTTCGCGGGGATCACGAGCGCAGTTTCGATGATCGAGCCCTTCGTCTTCTATCTCATCGGCAGATTTAAAATTTCGCGCCTGCGCGCAGTCTGCATCTCGGGGTGCGTCATAGCGGCGCTAGGCGCATGCTCGCTGCTATCGATGCACGCGGATTATGCGAGCAAATTTAAGCTTTTCGGCGCGAGCTTTTTTGACTGCTTGGATTTCGTAAGCTCAAACGTCATGCTTCCTCTAGGCGCGCTAACCTCAGCGATCTTTGTTGGCTTCGTGATGGACGCGCAGCGCCTGCGCGGGCTTTTTGGCGCCGATATGGGCGAGCTTGGATTTAAAATTTGGTACTTTTCGCTGCGCTTCGTAGCGCCCGTCGCGATCGTGATCATAATGGCAAATCTGCTGTTTTTCGGCGGGAAGTAGGAAGCGAGCGAAATAGATAGGAGCGAGCGAAATTTCACGCGATAAATCGTGCGGCGGATTTGCGCGGCGAAGCGGAACGCGGGGATCGCGAGCTAATTTGCAACGTTTAGGCGGCTCGGCTAAATCGCGTGCTGCGATCCGCGAAGCGCCGGAGCAAAGGGCTTTGCGCAATGAAATTTCATGCGGTAAATCTTGCACAGTAAAATTAAAGCGTAAAATTTTACGCCTCGTTTCGTAACGAAAAGAGCCCAAATGCGCCCGAATTTAAAATTTACGCGTTAAAATTTTGCAATCCTCTCGGCAAAGCCTAAAAGCATTAAAATTTTACTACCCGCTAACATAACGAGCGTCGAAATGTGCCGTAAAGTAGCGGGCTTGCTTTACAGACGCGATGAAGATTTTGCGGGTGCGGCCTAAACGGCTAGTGGCGCGCATTTGGGCCGAATGAACCGTTTTAAAGCCGCACGATTTAAGCCGTCTTTAGCGCGCTAGCACTTGCCTGCTTTTTTAAGCAGAGCGTTGCAGTTACCGCCTTTGCCGCTTCCCGTACTACCCGCTGCTCCGACGATTTTCGTGCAAAGCACGTCAGAATCAACTACTATAACGGATGAAAAATAGCAACGATACAAATCACCGTTTTTGCTTCTGACCTTATAGTGCACGGAGTCGATCTCACTTTTTACTGAATCAGGCACAACCGTTAGATTTGATTTATCTATACCAGTTGCCATTTCAGCGCGATCTAAGAGTGTCGCCTCACTAGTCATCGGCTTTTTTATAAAACCACAACCACCTAAGATGGAAGCGGCTGCAAAAGACACGGCTAAAGTAAAAAGACTTTTTGAAATCAGATATTTCATTGTTTTTCCTTTTAATTAAAATATAGATAAATTATAACGTCGTCCCAATTTAAATCTCCTTAAAATATGGATTAAACTGCTATTTTAAAATTTTAAAACGTGGCTAGTAAAATTTAAACGTCAATAGCAAGCTTACAAGCTTAGATGTAGGATTCATATGTTAATTTTATCGCAGCCGAAGTGAGTACATCTTAAAATGAGGGTTGCGAGTAGGATGCGACATCCAAACAAAAGAGGCTACGGCCCAAGATTAAGCGTAGTCAAAATTTAAAATCAAAATTTTGTGAGTTATAAATTTAAAGCTAAGCTTTAGAATTTCATAGCTATTGGGATTTTAAGTGAAAGTCTAGTGCATTACTACAATATCAGCTCGCCACATATTTACAGAATTTTACACGTCGCAAATCCCCTACCCTCAGAATTTGCGCGCCGCCTTGAAAGCGCGTACGAAGCTACGTGGTGGCATTTGTGGCAAGCAGTGCAAGCCATGTCGCTAATTTAGAGCGAAATTTCAGAATAAGGCTAAATTTAATAAAATTTAGCCGTTCATTATCGATAGCAGCTCGGTGTTGTCTTTGGTTTTTAGCATCTTGGCGTATAAAAATTTCA
>NZ_CALIBB010000005.1 GCF_938045595.1 uncultured Campylobacter sp. | reverse complement strand
TAAAATTTCTTGTAAATCAAATTTATCAAAATCATCGACGCGAGCGCCTCTATGAGCGAGGCGATGATCATCGCGAAGTATATCTCTTGCGAGATCGCGGCGGTGGAGTAAAAAAGCGTCGCCGTGGCGATCACTAGCGTCAGAGGCATAGAAAGCGATAGCGCGAAAAGCGCCGCGCCTTTGCGCCCCAGAGTGCTTAAAAACGTAGCGCTCGCAAGCAGCCTGATGCCAAACATCAGCGCCGCTAGGCTCGCGGCAAAGCTCATCACTCCGGGCATAAGAAGCGCTTCTAGCTTGATCACGGCTCCGGTGTGTATGAAAAATATCGGCACCAAAAAGCCGAAGCCGAACGACGATAGCTTCTCGATGAGGTCGTCTTTGTGCGAGAAAAAGGTCGGCAGAAAGGTGCCTGCGATGAAGGCGCCGATGACGACCTCAAGCCCCAAAAGCATTACTCCGGCGCAGATGAGGCAAAACAGCGCCATCGCAAATCGCACGTCCTTTTCGTTTTTGTCGTATTTGGGCATGATGACCGTTTTTAGCGCGGGGAACCACCAAAATAAAATTTCAAGCCCTTTAAAAACCGCTAGAGCGGCGACCGAAAAGCCCAAAAGCGCGCCGATATGAAGCGCCATCTCCACGCCGAAGCCGTTTTTAAGGTAGATGCCGCCCACCGTGAGGACGGCGATGCTGATGAGCTCGCCGATTACGCCCGCGGGCATCGCGAGATTGAGCCACGCTTGATCCTTGCCGTATTCCTTATACAGCGCCGAAAGCAGCCCGACGCTCATCAGAGGCGCGGCGATGATAAGCATCTGCGGCAGTTCAAACACCCAAACCGCAAGCGCGCTTAGGATATAAAGCAGCGCCAAAAAGATTAGGATCAGCCGCAAAATTTTGCGCGGCATCGCAAGCAGTGCGCGGAAATCCACCTCGCAGCCCGCCAAAAACATAAGGTAGCAAAAGCCGATCTGCGCGGCTAGATCGAAGGTCGCGCTTGGCGGCAAAAGCCCTAAATTTGCGGCTATGATGCCAAGCATGATCTCCATAGGCGAGAGCGGAATTCGTGCAAGGCTAGCCAAAAAGGGCGAAGCAAAGATCAAAAACGATAGCGCGATTAGGACGTAAATTTCATTCATAAGCTTTGGCCTCGCATCCTTTTAGATTTTCTCCGCACTGTTTTAGAATTTTTTCGCATCTTTCTAGCATTTTCTCTGGCTGCCCAGGGGCTTTTCGTATCATTTTAAGACTTCCTTTCGGTCGCTTTATAGTTCTTTGCGCTGCGAACAGAGACGAAATATGCGCAATTTTCGCTCTTGTACCACAACACAGGCAAACCGAGAAGCCGCTTTTTGCGCCCGCAAATCTCGCCCGGATTTAACACGAGCGTGCCGTAAATTTAAATTTTGCGTCGCTAAAGTGCTTTGATTCACTGCCATGTGGCAATAACCCACCGCCGCACATTGCCGATACGCCACCGTAGCGTTTTTATCTATCGATACATCGCGCCAATCCGTCACTGCGGCGTTTCGATTTTTCATCGCGCTGTTTTGGTGCGCCGGTGTGCTGTGGCAATCTGCCGTTACGCTGCGACCATTTGCCGATGTGCCGTTTTTTGATATACCCTGCTTATCAGCAAGCCCTTTCGATTCGTCGCTGCTGTATCGTCGGTAATCCATCGATGTGACGTAGCGATCCGCTACCGCAGCGAAAAAACTGGTGCGGTCGTAAATTCTAACGTATCTGAGTGGCGTTTCGCAGCCCTCTCTCGCGGAGTTTGGCGGTAGGACGAAATTTTGCGATGAGGCGGAGTTTTGCGAGGAGGTAAAATTCTGAGGCAGCACGGAATTTTGAAGTGAAGCGAATTTTGCGCTCGGCGCCGTGAGAATCGCACTTTTATATGTCGCCGCAAAGTTTAAATCCTGCGTGGCTTGAGCTGCGGAATTATAATTTTGAACGGAATTCCCGCTGAGATTTTGGATAGAATTCTTATCACTACGTAGCGCAGATTTTAGATTAGGTGCGGCGAAGCTCGGAGAGAAATTTTTGCTCTCGATAAGAGCGCCTGGAATTTGATTAAGGATTGCGAGCGCAGAATTTTCGCTTTGGCTTCGGTCGGAATTTTTGCCGCAATAAAGGGTAAAATTTTGTGCGTCGTAGCTCGAGCTTATCGTAATAAAGCCTCGATACGCCGCCGTCAGGTAATTTTTATCTACGACGGGATTTACAGCCCCTATTTTTGTGACGGGGCTTTGATATGCCACGCCGCTTGCGACTCGTATCGGCGTAGAATTTCGCGTAGCGCCCGAGTGCAGGTTTATGTCTAAATCTGCGGCGGAGAAATTTGATTTAGAATTTCGGACGGAATTTTTGCCTTCGTCGTTTGCGTCTGAGCCTGAACTTACAGTCAAATTTAAGCTCACGCTCAGTGCGGTTAAATTTATTACGTGATCCGCTACTTTAGAATTTGCAACTAAAATTTCTCTGCGATCTGCTCCGCAGTTTGAGCCTAAATTCGTGCCGCGACTTACTTCGTCGCTAAAGCTAAAATTTTTGACTAGGCCTGCGCCGAAATCCCTGCGAAAATTTACCGAGCGATCCGCACCCGCACCTAAATCCGCGTCTAAATTTAATTCGTCTGCTTCGTTTTGCGCTGCGGGTTCTTCGTCAAAGAGATAAAACGGATGGTGTATTATTTTTAGTCGCAGCCCGGCAAACTCCGTGCAAAAGGGCTCATCGTATAGGTTGAAGTCGTTTTTTAGCTCCGCAAGCGCTTCGTCGTTGTTGCCAAGAACCGCGAAGTAGGGCTTGCCGCTTTGTCGCAAAAGCCTCAGTGTCTCGCTCTCGACGATGCCCTCTGCGTGCACGAGCAGGTCCGCTCCTCGCGCGAGCAACCACTCTATGGCGCTTGCAGCGACCTCCGTTTCAGGGTGGGAGTCCGAGATGATGCCTATTATCAATCGATCTCTTCTTTAAGCTTACACTGCGGGCACTCGGCGAAGTTGCCTTTTTTCAGCTCTTTGCGGAGCATGTATGAGTTGCCGCACTGCGGGCATGCGCGCGCGATCGGCGCGTAGTTGCTCACAAAGCCGCATTTAGGGTAGTTCGTGCAGCCGTAAAATTTGCCGCGTCTGGAGAAGCGCTCGACGATCTCGCCCGTGCCGCAGCTCGGGCACTTGACGCCCGTGGAGAGCAGCGGTTTTTTCTCCTTTGCCGCGCCCTCGATTTTACGCGAGTATTTGCACTTCGGATAGCCCTCGCAAGCGATAAACTCGCCGTATCTGCCCTTGCGCTTGATCAAATTTTTACCGCACTGCGGGCATTTTTCATCTAGCACTTCGGGCGCCGCCTTCTCCTCGCTCGCCCCCTCGGCGCTGGCGTCCGCGTTGCGCGAGTATTTGCACTTCGGATAGTTCGAGCAAGCGATGAACTCGCCGAATCTGCCCTGGCGCCTAAGTAGCTCGCCGCCGCAGTTCGGGCATGCTTCGCCAATCTTTTCGGCTAGCTTTTGGCTTGCGATCGACGTTTTTCCTTTGGCGATCTCGTCCATAAAAGGGTAGTAAAAATCCGCCAAAATTTGCTGCCAGTCCGCTTTGTTTTCGGCGATGTCGTCGAGCTTTTCTTCCATTTTGGAGGTAAACTCGCTATCGACGATGTTTTTAAAATTTTGCTCCAGCATCTCGGTGATCTTAAAGGCGATCTCGCTCGGCACCAGGTGCTTTTGCTCGATATTTACGTAGTTGCGCGCCGTAAGCAGCGAGATGGTAGGCGCATAGGTCGAGGGCCTGCCGATGCCGAGGCTTTCGAGCTTTTTGATGAGGCTTGCTTCCGAATAGCGCGCCGGCGGTTCGGTGAAATGCTGCTGCGAGCTTAGGCTTTGCAGGCTCATCGCGTCGCCCGCGCTAAGGCTTGGTAAAATTTTATCCTTATCCAGATCGCCGTAAGCCTTGTAAAATCCGTCAAATTCCACCTTGCGCCCGCTGATCTTAAATGCACCCGCTTCGCCGCGCACGATGATCGTTTGGATCTGCGAGACGCTAGGGCTCATCTGCGAGGCTACGAAGCGGTTGTAGATAAGCGCGTAAAGGCGGTATTCGTCGCGAGGCAGGATTTTTTGCGCGAGCTCGGGGGTAAGCTTTAGATCGGTAGGCCTTATCGCTTCGTGCGCTTCCTGCGCGCCTTTACTTTTGGTGGCGTATAAATTCGGGCTTTTCGGTAGATACTTTTCGCCGAAGCGCTGCTCGATTAGCTCGCGAGCCGCCGCGATCGCTTCTTTAGCGATATTTAGCGAGTCGGTTCGCATATAGGTGATCGCGCCGCCGTTTTTGGTATTGACGCCTTCGTAAAGGCTTTGCGCGAGGCTCATCGTCTTGCGCGGATTAAAGCCCAGAGCCGTACTCGCCGCCTGCTGCAGCGTCGAGGTCATAAACGGCGGGTAAGGGTTTGTTTTGCGCGATTTGCTCTCGATACTCTCTACGTTAAATTTGTCTTTTTGCAGCGTCAGGACGATCTCGCTAGCCTGCGCCGCGTTTTTGACCGAGAGCTTTTCCATCTTTTTACCGCGAAATTCCACGAGCTCGGCTTCCAAGTCCTTCTTAAAAACCGCGTCGATGCTGTGAAATTCTACCGGTTTAAAATTTAAAATTTCGCGCTCGCGATCGACGACGATCTTAAGCGCGGCGCTTTGGACGCGACCCGCGCTTAAGCCGCGCTGGATCTTTAAATTTAAAAGCGGGCTTAGTTTGTAGCCCACGATGCGATCGAGCAGGCGGCGCGCTTGTTGGGCGTTTACGCTTGCGATATTCAGCTTGCGCGGCGAACTTAGCGCGTTTGAGATCGCGCTTTTGGTGATCTCGTGAAATACGATGCGCGGCAGCTCCTGTGCCTGCTTGCCGATCGAAGCGGCGATATGATAGGCGATCGCCTCGCCCTCGCGGTCCTCGTCCGTCGCGAGATAAATTTGATCCGCCTTTTTAGCGAGCGTCTTTATCTGCTTTACGATCTGATCGTGATCGGCGCTGATTTCGTATTCGGGCTCGAAGCTTTTATCTTTGATTTTAATGCCGAATTTTTTCTGCGGCAGATCGCGGATATGTCCTTTTGAAGCGACGACGTCGTAGTCATCGCCTAAGAATTTTTTGATAGTTTTGGCTTTTGCGGGGGATTCTACGATGATTAAATTTTTCATTGTTTAATCCTTCAGAATTCTAGGCAGCGTGATGCCCTTTTGGCTTTGGTATTTGCCCTTTTTGTCGCAGTAGCTCACCTCGCACGGCTCGTCTCCTTGCAGAAACAAAACCTGTGCGATCCCTTCGTTCGCGTAAATTTTTGCAGGCAGCGGCGTGGTGTTGGAAATTTCAATCGTGATGTGCCCTTCAAAGCCCGGCTCAAAGGGCGTTACGTTTACGATGATGCCGCAGCGCGCGTAGGTGCTTTTACCGAGGCAGATCGCAAGCACATCGCGCGGCATTTTGAAGTATTCGATGGTGCGCGCTAGCGCGAAGGAATTCGGTGGCACTATGCAGACGTCGCCCTCAAAATCCACGACGTTTTTTGCGTCGAAATTTTTAGGATCGACGACCGTTCCGCCGACGTTTGTAAAAATTTTAAATTCGCGCGCTACGCGTATGTCGTATCCATAGCTGGAAAGTCCGTAGCTAACGACGCCGCGGCCGATATTTTCCTCGCAAAAGGGCGCTATCATATCGTGCTGCTGCGACATCTGTCTGATCCATTTATCGCTTTTCAGTCCCATAAAATTTCCTTAAAATAATCAAAATTTTTCGCGCATTATAGCAGCAAAACATAATATTTAACAAATTTTGTGCTAGAATGAGCCCTCGTTTAGTTTGTTTTTGCAAGGGAGAAATTATGAATCTTTTTAGTAAATTTACGCTGGCGGCGCTTTTTATCGCATCTTCTTTAGCGGCGGCAAAGCCCAATATCTATATCTTGGCTACCGGCGGCAC
>NZ_CALIBB010000004.1 GCF_938045595.1 uncultured Campylobacter sp. | reverse complement strand
GTAACTGGCGGGCTTGGTCGCGAGCACGATAATATCCGCTGCATGCGCCAGCTGCGTCTCGCCTTGTAAAATTTGCACGCCGTAGCGCTTGCGTAAGACTTCGTTTTTACTTCTAGCATAAGCTAGGACTTGAAGCTTTGTATCGGAGGCGGGCTGCGCGCAGGCGGAATCACGTTCGTGGCTAGCAAAATCCTGCTCTAAATTTGCGGAATTCCGCCCGCAAGCCGCAAAGCTTTGAGTATCTGGCATAAAATTCCGCCCGTCGTGCGCGGAATTTTCTCCGCCCGCCGTGCAATTTTCTTTATCCTCTGTAAAATTTTCTCCGCCCGCTGCGCAATCTCGCCCGCCGGCTCTGCAAAGTGCGGCGATCATCGCCTCGCCCATATTTCCGCCGCCGATAAATCCCACTTTCATTTTCGCCCCTTTTAAAGCTAAATTATGCCTCAATGATAGCTCAAAATTTCTTTATCCGCCCTTGCGGCGCGCGGTTTATCTACGTAAAAGCAAATTTTAGCTACAATCTCGCCTAAATTTTTAAAAAAGGATGCGTTATGGCAATAAACGTTTTTTACGACAAAGATTGCGATTTAGGTTTGATTAAGGCTAAAAAGGTCGCTATGATCGGCTTTGGCTCGCAGGGGCACGCTCACGCCGAAAATTTGCGAGATAGCGGCGTAGAGGTCATCGTGGGTCTTAAAAAGGGCGGCGCGAGCTGGAGCAAGGCCGAGGCAAAGGGCTTTAAAGTAATGAGCGTCGGCGAGGCTACGAAGGCCGCTGATCTTGTGATGATCCTAACGCCCGATGAGTTTCAAAGCGACATTTTCAAAGCGGAGATCGAGCCGAGCTTAAGCGAGGGCAACGCGATTGCGTTCGCGCACGGTTTTAATATCCACTTCGGACAGATCGTCCCTCCAAAGGGTGTCGACTGCATTATGATCGCTCCGAAAGCCCCGGGTCACACCGTCCGCAACGAGTTTGTAAGCGGCGGCGGCGTACCGATGCTGATCGCCGTTTCGCAAAACGAAAGCGGCAGAGCCAAAGAGCTTGCTCTAAGCTACGCAAGCGCGATCGGCGGCGGCCGCACTGGCATCATCGAAACGACTTTTAAAGCAGAGACCGAGACCGATCTTTTCGGCGAGCAGGCGGTGCTTTGCGGCGGACTTTGCGCGCTCATCAACGCGGGCTTTGAGATCCTCGTCGAGGCGGGATACGAGCCTGAGATGGCGTATTTTGAGTGCCAGCACGAGATGAAGCTGATCGTGGATCTCATCTATCAAGGCGGCATGGCAGATATGCGCTATTCGATCTCAAACACCGCGGAATATGGCGATTACGTAAGCGGCAACCGCGTCGTAAACGAAAGCAGCAAAGCGGCGATGAAAGAGGTGCTAAAGGAGATCCAAAACGGCAAATTTGCAAAAGACTTCATCCTCGAGCGCAAGGCGGGCTATGTACGGATGAACGCCGAGCGCAATATCACGGCAAACAGCTTGCTTACCAAAACCGGCGATAAGCTTCGCGCGATGATGCCGTGGATCGCCAAAGGTAAGCTCGTAAATAAAGATAAAAACTGATTTCGGCTGAGCTTTGGCTAATACAAATCCACGCGGGCGCCGCAAAAAGCGCCCGATCAATTACATAGCGATCGCCTTTGTCGTAATCTTATGCTTTTTAAGCGGTGCGGTTACCTACGCGGTTTTGGATCTCGTATTTTCGGGCAATAAAGCCGCGTTGCAGCAAAGCTCGCGCAAACAAGCCTCCGAAAGCCCTTCCGATTCTCGCGGTAAAAAGCCTCGTTTAAGCGCTGCACAGAAGGAAGCATTGATTCAAAAGGAGCTTGATAAGATCGCCGAGCAAAACGTAACCGCGCCGAAGCTTCCCGTAGAGCCCGCACGCCAGAATTCATCAGTACAAAATTCCGCAAACGGCAATTCGCAAAATTCCGCAAATTCTATCGCTTCCGTAAATTCCGCCGTAAATTCGGCAAATGACGGATCGGACGTAAATTTTACCGCGGCAAATTCCGCTTCAGAAAATTCCATAAATTCTACCGCGCAAAGTCCTGCTTCTAGCGGTGCGGACGATCTTTCTAAATCGCCGCGTAAAGCATTGCCTGCAGGCTCTC
>NZ_CALIBB010000003.1 GCF_938045595.1 uncultured Campylobacter sp. | reverse complement strand
AAAAGGGCGGTATGGCCCTTGGAATTTTAGGCGGCATAGGACTTGTAATTTTGGTATTCGGTTTTAAGCTTCAACCCGGAAAGCCCGCTGTTGACGTTATCCTTACCATCCTGGCCGTCGTCGTAGCGAGTGCGACGCTACAGGCTACGGGCGGACTTGACGTTATGCTTCAGCTTGCCGAGAAGCTTCTTAGAAAGCATCCTAAATTTATATGTATCATCGCTCCTATGGTTGCGTGGACGCTTACGATTTTATGCGGAACGGGACACACCGTCTATACGCTGCTTCCGATTATCTACGACGTAGCGATTAAAAACAATGTCCGCCCTGAGCGCCCGATGGCTGCATCTACGATCTCATCGCAGCTTGCCATCATCGCTAGCCCCGTTTCAGTAGCGGGAGTTTCGATGGTTGCGATCTTGCTAGGTCAAGGCGTGCATATCGAGGGCTTTAGCAGCTATTTGGATCTACTTAAGCTTACCATCCCTTCTACTTTTATCGGAATGCTCGTAATCGGAACGTGGTCGATCTTTAGAGGCAAAGATCTGGATAAAGACCCTGAATTCCAAGAAAAGATCAAAGATCCGGAGCAGAAAAAATATATCTACGGCGAAAGCACTACTCTGCTTGGACAGAAGCTAGCTACCATTAAATGGGTATGTATGTGGATATTTTTAGCCACTATCGCGCTGGTTGCGGTCTTAGGATACTACAAGCAGTTCCGCCCCGCATGGACGAATAACGCACCGGGCAAATCTGTAGAGATCGTAGTGGATAAAAAAGATGTCAAAAATATCACGATCAAAGACGGCCAGGTCGTCTCCACGGTAGATGGCGGCAAGGTAATCTCAAACGTCAAAGAGTCCAAAGCCAAAGACGCTACTAAATTTAACAGCGTCGAAATTTACGACAAAGATAAGAAGCTTACCCAAAGCATCGTTGCTCAGGACGGAAACGTCGTAATCACCGCAGGCGATAAGAGCGAGAGTATCGCAAACGCAAGCATCGTCGTAAAAGATACTATGAAAAAAACCGCAAATTTAAATATGGTTCTTACCATTCAAATTTTCATGCTTCTAGCGGCGTCCATTATGATGATCGCTTCGGGCATAAAAGCGGGCAGTATCGCCAAAAACGAAATTTTCCACAGCGGTATGGTTGCGCTCGTGGCGATCTATGGAATTTCATGGATGGCGGAGACGATGTTTACCGCCCATATCGAGATGCTTAAGGCGTCTTTGGGAGAGGTTGTCAAGGCCTACCCGTGGACTTATATTCTAGTTTCGCTGCTAATCAGCAAATTTCTTAATTCCCAGGCGGCCGCCGTTGCGACCTTTGTTCCGCTCGCCGTTACCATCGGTATCGATCCGGGTCTGATCATCGCATTCGCGCCGGCTTGCTACGGATACTATATCCTACCTACCTATCCGAGCGACCTTGCGGCGATCCAGTTCGACCGCTCA
>NZ_CALIBB010000002.1 GCF_938045595.1 uncultured Campylobacter sp. | reverse complement strand
AAAGCTCGAAAATATGCGGCAGATTTTGTCGCGCGATGCCCGCGCCGCTGTTTTTTATGCGAAGCAAATGCTCGCGCAGGCTTACCTCGACGCAGCCGAGCTCATCACAATATTTTATCGCATTGCCAAGCAGATTGTCGATGATCTTTCGCAGCTTAAACTCATCCGCGCAAAAGTTTACCGGGCGCAGATCGGTGCTCAAGCTTATGCGCTTTTGCTCCGCAGAGATACCGAAATACCTGATGCGGCTTTGCAGCAGTTCGCCTAAATTTACCTCTCGCCCGCTGCCGCTTTTGTTTAAGCTTAGCGCGGTTAGATCCTCAAATAGTGCGTTTATCGTATTTGCGCCCGCCTTGATATTGCTCAGATATTTTTTCGCATCGGTATCAAAAAGCTCGATGCTCATCAAAATCACGCTAAGCGGGGTTTTTATCTCGTGCGTCGTGTCTCGGATGAAGCCGTTTAAAAACTCGATCTTTTCGTAAAGCGGGCGTAGCGAAAGGCGGATGATAAAATACGCGATCAGCAAAATAAGCGCCAAAACAAGCGCGCTCACGGCTAAAATTTTAAGCTTCAGCGCCGCGAGCTTGCCCTCAAGCGCCTCCGTTTTGATCGCTACGTAATACTCCGTGCCGTCCTTAGCAGTGAGATTAAACTGCTCGATCCTGCTGGTCCCCTCCATATACACGCGCGGCGCGTCATCCTTCGGCTCAAAATCCCGCGCGATCTCATCGCTGCTATTCAGATCCGCCGCGTATGCCTGCATGGCGTCGAAATCGCTCTCGTTTAGGCGCCCGCCGCGCGCAAGCTTAGCCTCTAGGCCGTGTTTGAAATCCCTGATCGCAAAGGCATCACGATCCGCGATAAAAAACTTCTCCCGCTCGTAAAATATGCTGCTTACCAGCGCCAAAAACAGGACGCTGGTAAGCGTGTAGAGTAAAAAAATCGGTAGAATTTGACGCATTTTGGACACGGCGCGCTCCTAAAGATATTTGTAGCCGAGCTTGGAAGCGTTTATGATGTGATCCTTGCCCAAAATTTTTCGCAGCTCCGCAATATAAACGCGCAGGCTAAGCTCGCTCGGACTCTCGTCGTAGTCCCACAGCGCGGCGAAAATTTCATCCTTACTAAGGAATTTATCGCGGTTTTTCAGAAGCAGAGCAAGAAGCCGCGCCTGCTTTTGCGGCATCGGCACGAGCCTGTCTGCATGATATAGCGCGCGCTGAGCCATATCGAAGCTAAAGCTTCCGCCGATATTTTCGCGCAGGGCGGCGTTGTGGACGAAGGTACGCTTTAGTAGATTATCCGCGCGCAGAGCCAGCTCTTTTAACTCGAAGGGCTTTTTTAGGTAGTCGTCGCAGCCGCTTCTAAAGCCGCTTTCGACGTCTTGCAGAGTGTTTAGCGACGTCGTGAAAATACACGGTGCGCCGCGCCCGGCCTCGCGCAGCTCGCGAAGTAGCGCAAAGCCGTTGCCGCCGATGATTTTGACGTCGAAGATCCACAGATCGAAGCTCTTTTCGTATGCTAATGAAAGCGCCTCGTCGTAGCTTTTGCTGCCGCTTACCTCGTGCCCCGCCCCGCGCATATAGGTGCACATCATGTCTAGCAGCATCCCCTCGTCCTCGACGATCAAAACTCTTGCCATAGCCCGTCTCCTTGCGTAGAATTTTTGAAATTATACCCTGTGAAATTCCACGTAAAATTTAATTGCGAAATTTCACGGCAAAATTTTATCTTGGCGAAAACGGCGCGTCTTGGCTCAAGAGCACGCTTCGTAAATTTAGATTGCTCGCCTAGTAATTAATTTACGCAGTGCGCCAAGCGGTGCAAGAGGCTAAAATTTTACGATATAAAATTTTCGCGCCGCGGAATTTTAAAATTTACAGACAAAACGCCGGGCTTTAAAATTCCGCCGCGTAGAATTTCAAAACCTCGCCTGCGCCGATAAAATTTTGCGAAATTTCATCGGCGCTACGCCGCATAAATTTCAAGCTAAAATTCTAAAATTCTCGCGCCGTGTTTCGATAAAATAAAATTTCCGCGCAAATGGTGCGCGGAACTACGTAGCTTGCTCGTAAGCGGCACTACTGCGCCATAGGGCATACAGTGGCACCCGCGTTTTGATTACACGGCATCTCGCCTCTTGGCGGCATTGCCGGACCCGCGCCGTCGCCCATCCCTTTATACGGCATATGACCGCACTCTCCTGGAGCAGCCTGCGATCTGTGCGGACCGAACCCGTGAGCAGGCCTTTTAAATTTGCCGAAATTACCGCGGTCTTTAAGCTCTATATCGAGCCTATCCGCCTGCTCGACGCTTAGCTTGCCCGCCTGGGCGTTATAGTTTTTTCTAAATTCGTCTAGGAATTTCTCGCGATCCTCGACGCTCATAGCGTCCAGCTTCTTTTTAAACTCCGTCTTAAATCCGCGCTTGAGATCCCTTGCCTGCGCTCTTAGCTCGCCCGCGCGCTTGTCGATCTCAAACGCCGCTTCGCTTAAGCTCTTGGCGTCCGCGCCGGCGACTGCGGCATTGATCTGCTCGGGGGTGCTTGAGCTAAAATCTGCGGCGAACAGCACGCCCGCGACTAAAACGCTTGCTAAAACAATCTTTTTCATTCTCTCTCCTTTGTGAAAGTTGGCGTGATTGTAGGAAAAAGTCGTGAAGAAAAAGTTAAATGAAGCTCACGCCGCCAAAATAGCTCGGCGCCGTAAATTTAGAGTCTTGATTTAAATTTGAAAAATTTTGCGATGCTGCTACAAATACGGAGCGGAGGTACGATGTGGGCAAACGGGACTAAATTTTAAAATTTTAAGCGGAAGGCAAGAGGTGCGCAGCGCGTAAATTTAACATAAATTTTGCGCTGCATAGATTATATTAAAGCCCGCCATGCGTAAATTTAACGACAAAGCGGGCGTATCTCGGCGCTGCGGACGGCGAAAT
>NZ_CALIBB010000001.1 GCF_938045595.1 uncultured Campylobacter sp. | reverse complement strand
ATGGTCTCAAGCCCGCGCCATAGCGTCGAGCTACTATAAGCCTCGCGGACGACGTTTTCATCGTCTACTACGACCTCTATTCTTAAATGTCCCTCTATTCTGGTTATCGGATCTATTACGATTCTTTGCGACATGATTATTCCCCTTTATCTTTCTTAAATGACGCAATCGCCGCGTGTGCCGCTACCGCAACACCCGTGATCGCTAAAATTCCGACACCTATCTTATCAGCGGTAGCATCAGCGCCGAGCCCGCCGAAAACGCTTTCGTAAAGGCGATCCGCCAAAGGCTCTTCAAAAGGTCCCATATGATCCCAAAAATCAGGCTCCGAGCAGCCTATACAGCCGTGACCCGCCTGTACCGGCCAGCTAGTGTGGGAGTTGAAGCGCTCGCGCGAGCAGTTATTAAACGTATAAGGGCCCTTGCAGCCTACTTTATAAAGGCAATATCCGTCCTTCGCGCCCGCATCGCCGAAGCTTTCTACAAACTCGCCCGCGTCGAAATGTCCGCGGCGCTCGCACAGATCGTGGATGCGCAGCCCGTAAGCCCATTTAGGTCGGTTATAAACGTCAAGGCTTGGAAGCGTGCCGAAAAGGATGAAATTTAGCACGTTGCCGACGATATTTTTTTCGCTAGGCGGACAGCCCGGGACGTTGATGACGGGCTTGTTTATGATTTTGTCCAAACCTACGGCGCCGGTCGGATTCGGAGCTGCGGCTTGGATACCGCCGAAGCTCGAACAGGTGCCGATCGCAAATATCGCCGCAGCTCCTTCGGCAGCGTGCTTGCAGTGCTGAGCTCCGCTCTTGCCCTCAGGACCCACGGTTAGGAAAAATTCATTCTCGCCGCTTGGAATTCCGCCCTCTACCATCAAGATATAGCGCCCCTTGTATTTTTCGATCGCGCCCTCTAAATTTTCCTCGGCTTGCCAGCCTGCGGCAGCCATTATCGTCTCGTGGTATTCTAGGCTGATGTAATCGAATATGAGGCTATCGATCGTAGGCGTATCGGTGCGTAGCAAGCTCTCGCTACAGCCCGTGCACTCCGCCATATGAAGCCAGATCACCGGCAAGCGATCCGCAAGCTCCGCAGCTCGCGCCACGCTCGGCGCAAATGCGGCTGGGAGCCCTAGCATCGCGGTCATCGCTCCGCTCCATTTCATAAAATCGCGGCGCGAAAAACCCTTGCTCTTAAGCCTTTCTTGTATGCTTTCCTCCGCTTTTATTTGCGGCAAACGCTCAACGGCATCAAGTCTAGCCGAAATTTGAGCTAAATCAACCATAATGTCCTCCTGAAATTTAGGATATTTTTAAATGGCATTCTATCAAAATTTAGAATTCATGCACCTTAAATTTCATTAGATTTAATTAAAATTTTATATTTATTCATCGTCTAGCAGGTTTTAAATTTAAAAATAAAAGGCGGATTAAAATTTAGTGCAGCGGGCGAAACGTTAAATTACGGCGGAGAAAGCATTAAATTTTATGAAGCGTTAAATTTACGAAGCAGTGAAATTTCATCCAAGAATTTTATAGTAGCGGAAAATATTTTAGAATAAGTAAGCGTAGGTTGGATGATTTTGTGAAATACTCACAAGGCGCACTATGTTGTGCGCCGCAGCGAAGTATTTTTGTAAAATCATCCGTTAAATCTTTAGAAATTTCTCAAAGATCAGCTTACCAATCTCGTTGCATCTTGGATATTGATGTTTAGCCCAAGCTGCTCGTTGCTTAGCCCAAGTGCAAGACCTACCAGCTGAGATAGGTGGATGATCGGCTTTCTTGCCTTTGAGTTCATCGCTTCTTGGTATCGCTCCTGATAGATATCTAGCTGCATCTGACATAGCGGACAAGGGGTAACTACGACGTCCGCTCCATGCTCGGCAGCGTCATTTACGATCTCGCTTGACATTTTAGATACCGATTTTACCGCAGGATAGCTAGCGTGAAAGCCGCAGCAATCAAGGCGTTTTTCAAAAGGCACTATCTGAGCACCAAGTGCGCTAACTACCGCTTCAAAGCTTTTTGGATTGGTTGAGCTCTCTTTCTTAAGCTCGCGCTCCGGTCTTAATGAATGGCAGCCGTAAAATAGAGCTACTTTTAAGTTTGTTAGCGGTCTAACGACTTTAGCTTTTAATGTATCTAAGCTTTGATATAGCACCCAAAGCAGGCTCGTAATCTCGGTACTTCCCTGATACTGCATGCCGCCCTCTTTTAAAAAGGTATTGATATAGCTTTTGGCTCCCTTATCTAGAGTAAGTTTAGCCTTGGTTAGAGTTAGCATACAGGTGGAGCAGGTAGTTAGCAGAGGCATATTCATACCCTCGGCTAGCGCGATGTTTCTGGCATTGGCTACTAGGCTTGCCATGGGATCGACGCATTGAGCTTGACTAGCCCCGCAGCAGCTCCAGCCTTTTATCTCGTGAAGTTTAATACCCAGCACCGGAGCGATCGCTTCAAGTGAAATTTTAGATTCCTTTGCGGCTTGACTTAAAACGCAACCCGGGAAAAATGCAAATTCGTTATTCATCCTCTCCTCCTTATTCTATCTCGCCGCTAGCCTGAGCTTTGCGTGCGGCCTCTATCATCTTAACGAGTCCTGCATGTCCCTCGATCTCCTCGCCTCCGAATACGTGCAAAGGATTCATCTTGCCTGCCATCATCAAATTTGCCGCTACGTCCATCTTGCCCATATTTGCAAATACGCCTTCGCTTCTTAAAGCGAGCTTGATCTCGTTTAATCTTCCGCTTCCCTCTACGATATCTAGCAGGAACGCCTCTGCGTGGCCCGGACCGCTTCCTGCGGTTAAGCCTTTTTTCATCGCTAGAGCGCGAAGTGCAGTAATATCGCTTTGAGCGCTTATGCCTTTAGGGCAGCGATCGGCGCACTCTTGGCAGTGTACGCATAGCCATAATCCGTTTAGCACCGCAGGCTTTAGATGAGGCATAGCGTCCCTGCTTCTTGAATCAAACGTGGCGCGGTTAGCATGCGTGAAAACAAAAGGCTGCATATAATCGCTCGCATCGGCTCCAAGTTTATTGCATTCGCTAGCGCAACATCCGCAAAGGATACAATCCCACTGCTTTTTGACGCGCTCCATCTGCTCCGGGCTTTGTTTACAGCCCTTATCGGCGCTAAATTCTTTCTTAGGCGTAATGGTCGGTTTGATCTTTCTTAAATTCTCGATACTAGGCTCCCAATCCACCACTAGATCCGAAATCACTCGGAAATTATTTAGCGGCGAGATCGTAAAGCTATCCGGGTTCTCATACTCCGCAAGCAGAGCCTCCATCTTGGTATCGCAGGCAAGATATGAGTGCCCGTTTACCCTCACGGCACAGGCTCCGCATATCGCCATACGGCACGCTGCGGTAAAATTTAAAGTGATGTCTAAATTTTGCTTAATAAATTGCAAAACTCCAAGCAGAGTCTTTCCTTTGATCTGCTCTAAACTAAGCTCGTAGGCTTGCTTATAATTTTTGCTTCCGTCGAAGCGGTCTATGATAAATTTCATTGAGGTTTCCTTCCGTCAAGAGAGAATTCCGTAACGACGACCTCTTTGTAGCCCAAGCTTAGCTCGCCTGCGTCGTTCATCGTCACGATACTGTGCTTTAAGAAATTTTTATCGTCGCGCTTCGGATAGTCCTCTCTGGTATGCGCGCCGCGGCTTTCCAGCCTCTTTTGCGCAGCCAAACACGCACAGCGCGCAAGCAGGATCAAATTTCCAAGCTCGACATAATCGGTAAATGCAGTATTCATAACCGGATTTGCATCCGCGACATGCAGCTCGTCGTAGCGCGCTTTAATGCCCTCTAAATTTTGCGAAAGCAGATCGAGCTTCTCGCCGGTTCTAAAGATACCCATATTGTCCCAAAGCTGCGCGCCTAGCTCTTCGCGCAACTCATACATCTCGTTTGCCTTGCCCGAGCCGTTTGCGATCTGCTTAAATTTAGCCTGCCATTTTTGCGCCAGCTCGCTCGCTCTTTTACCGTCACCAAAACCGCTTTGTTTTGCAGCGTAATCCGCTGCGCCGAGCCCTGCGAGCTTGCCCGTTACGACGGCGTCGGTTAAAGAATTTCCGCCCAAGCGGTTTGCGCCGTGAATCGAGATACAAGACGCTTCGCCCGCGGTGTAAAGCCCCGAAATTTTAGTGCTCATATCGTCAAATTTTGCGACTTCAATGCCCCCCATCGAGTAGTGAGCGGTAGGACGAATCGGAATCGGCTCCTCGATCAGATCGATGCCCTCAAACAAAATGGCGGTGTGTCTGATCTTAGGAAGGGCTTTTAAAATTTTATCTTTTCCAAGATGTCTTACGTCAAGCAGCACGTATGCGCCGAGCCCCTCACCGTAGCCCCTACCCTCGCGAATCTCGGTTTCGATCGCGCGAGCTACGACGTCACGCGGCGCAAGCTCCATCTTTTCGTGGTAGTTTTTCATAAAGCGCTCGCCTTTGTTGTTGAGCAGATATCCGCCCTCGCCTCGCGCAGCTTCGGTAATGAGCGCGCCGCCGCTTTTGATGCCTGTGGGATGAAACTGCACCATCTCCGGATCGCTAAATCCAAGACCCGCGCGCAGCGCAGCCGCGATACCGTCGCCGGTAGCGATATAAGGCACCGAGGTGCGGTTGTAAAACATCCTCGTATATCCGCCCGTTGCGATTACCAAGGCTTTGCAAAGCACCGGATAAAAATCGCCGGTTTGGATATTTCGAAGCACGACGCCCTCGCATTTGCCGTCAGGAGCGCTGATCTCAAGTAACTCGTGATCGATTAAAAATTTCACGCCGTTGCTGACCGCATCGTCAAAACAGGCGTGCATCAAGATATGACCCGTCTTATCGGCGGAGTAGTTGCATCGTTTTTTAGACGCGCCGCCCATAAAGCGCTGTGCTACGCCGCCCGGGACGCCGCTTTCTTTGCCATCCACGCCGCCGCTAGCATTTCTGGAAAACAGCGTGCCGATGTAATCCATCTCGGCAATCGTAGGGCCCGCAAGCTCGCAAAATTTAATCGCGGCGTCCTGATCTACGAGATATGCGCCGCCCTTTACGGTATCGTAGGCGTGGAGTTTATACGAATCGCCATTTGCGAAACTCGTAACGCCGTTGATACCGCCTTCCGCCATACAGGTGGCGTTGCGCGAAGGCATCATCTTCGTAGCTACGACGACGCTAAGATTTGGATTGCTCTTTCTTACCGCTACGGCTGCACGCAGACCCGCGCCTCCCGAGCCGATGATAAGTACGTCCACACTAGGAAGGCCGCCTTCGTTGCCGCCGTCTGCGCTTTTACTCTTGTCGGTATCCACGCAGCCGCTAAGGCTAAGTGCGCCGACGCTGATACAGGCGGATTTTAAGAAATCGCGTCTGTTGAAATTTGATTCACTCATTTTCCTCTCCATTTGAGAAATTCTTAGCTTAAGTTTAAAGTTCTAAACTAAAAGCGTAATTTTAGTTTCATTTTTAACATAAGTCAAATATTATTTAGTGTATCATTTCATAAGAATTAAGTTATCAATTGGAGAGGCTAAATGAATTTGCATCGCATGGAGCTAGTATTAAAAGTAGCAGAATTCCGCAGCTTTACTAAGGCTGCCGAGGCACTTAAAATCCCGCAGCCGTCGCTATCACAGAGCATTTTATCACTGGAACGTGAGCTTGGAACGCAGCTTTTTAACCGCACGAGTAATCCCATTTCGCTTACGCATGCGGGAAAAATTTATGCTAGTAAAGCCAAAATCATTTTTGATGCCATAAACGACCTAAAAAACGATATCTCTGAAATAAGCGGCG